>NZ_JADPKF010000015.1:0-117049 GCF_023073815.1 Bradyrhizobium sp. 157
TGCCTCTGTTCAAGCAGTCCGCTCAGAGGTTGCACCCGAACGGAAGAATGTATCTCCTACTTTCATCAGACAGCAACCTCGCTTTGATGGATCGCCTGATCCGTTCAGCCGGCCTTAGCTCGAAGCAGATTGCAAAGCGCTCAATTTGGGTAGAAGCGTTCTATCTGTATGAGCTTTCGTTGGCAGAAACTGATCTAATACCCGATTAGGAACATCAGATTTGACTATCTCGGCGTCGTTCCAGGACCGCCAACCCCGTCCAAATTTCAAACTCTTTGGCCGCTCCCGACCACTTTCGATGTCCGTTGATGGTCAAAAGCTCCCCTCTTCGGAATGACCGCTTCTGGCGCAAAGCGGACGGTTGGCAGGGCCTCTCGATCCGCTAGAGTGTCCCGCAACGGATGAGCGGACGGGGCTGCATCGTCTGCCGCAAGAAGTCGTCTGCTGTAAGAAGATGCAGGGGGGGAAGCATGGGGCGGAAGATCGCGATCGTCGGAGCGGGTGCCGTCGGCGGGTATGCAGGTGCCCATATGGTGCAGGCGGGCGAGGACGTCACGTTCATCGATCCCTGGCCCGACCATGTCGAGCATATGAGGAAGCATGGGCTGCGCGTCACCCACGCGATGGATATCGCGGAATTCTCGGTGCCCGTGCGCGCGCTCCACGTCACGGACGCGCAGCGGCTCGCCAAGGAAAAGCCGGTCGACATCGCCTTCGTCTGCATGAAATCCTACGACACCGCCTGGGCCACCATGCTGATCCAGCAATATCTAGCGCCGGACGGCTATGTCGTGTCGCTGCAGAACTGCATGAACGAGGAGACGATCGCCGGCATCGTCGGCTGGGGCAAGACGCTGGGCTGCATTGCCAGCAGCATCACGGTGAACCTGCCGGAGCCCGGCCATATCCACCGCGGCGCCGGCAAGGGCGGGGCGGCGCACACGGTATTTCGCGCCGGCGAAGTACACGGCCGTATCACGCCGCGGGCGGAAGAGGTCTGCCGCCTGGTCGGCTACTCCGATAGCGCCAAGGTGACGGGGAATCTCTGGGGCGAGCGTTGGTCGAAGCTGGTCGCCAACGTCATGGGCAACGGGCTCTCCGCCTGCACCGGACTGCCGGGCGCAGAAATCCTGCAAAGCGAGCCGCTGCGCCGTTTCTCCACGCGGCTCGGCAGCGAAGCGATCCGGGTCGGACAGGCGCACGGCTATCAACTGGAAGAGATTTTGCATCTGTCACCGGAGACGATCGCGCGTGCCGGCGAGGGCGACGAGGAAGCCATGCTCACCTGCGACGAGCAGCGTTTCAAGGACTCAAAGCGCACGTCTTCCCAGCAGCGCCCCTCGATGGCTCAGGACATGCAGAAAGGCCGCCGCACGGAGATCGAGTTCCTCAACGGTTTTGTCGTGCGCGAGGGCGAGAAGCTCGGCATCGCCTGCACTGCAAACGCCGCGCTGACGGATATCGTCAAGCGCGTCGAGCGTGGCGAGCTGAGCCCGGATCCGCGGCACATCACGGAACTGCGGATGAACTGATCCGCCTCGCGTTACTAACTGCGTTTGCGCAAGGCCACGCCGTGACAAAGCAATCGATCTCGCCAAGTGCGAAGACTTGGATTGCTCCGCTCTGCCTGCGCCTCGTCTAGTTGACGGGCCCGCCGCGACCTAAATGTTCCATATCTGGCTCGAGTCTCGTTATCCCGGTCATCCGGTTGACCATGATCGTGATGAGCCAAAGAACGATGCCCACCCCGATCAGGACCCCGGCGACCCGGTACTGAACGGGGTCACGGCCGGTCCAGGGACTAGCGAGGAAAGCGCAAAACATGGCGCCCAGGATCGGCAGAATGGTCGGCGTGCGAAAATGCTGATGACTTACAGAATCGCGCCGAAGCACCAGCACCGCAACGTTAACCACCGTGAAAACGCATAACAACAGGAGCGCGGTGGTGCCTCCGAGTGCCGGCACCTCACCGACGAATGTGATCAAGGCAAACGCCAGCAAGGTCGTGAAGCCGATAGCGACATAAGGCGTCCGCCGCGTCCTATGTACTCTCCCGAGAGCTGGCGGAAGCACATGCTCGCGGCTCATGCCATACACAAGGCGACTGGCCATGAGCATATTGATGAGGGCGGTATTGGCCACGGCAAACATGGTGATGAATCCAAAGATCCAAATCGGAAAATTTGGCGCGCCCTGTTGGACGACCTTCAGAAGGGGTGTTTCGCCTTCCAATTGCTCCGGCGCCACCAGCGTGATTGCCGAGACCGAGACAAGAACATAGATGAGACAGGTAATCACAAGGCCTGCAAGCAGCACCTTTGGAAAGTCACGGCTTGGATCCTTGCATTCCTCGGCCATGTTGACCGAATCCTCGAAGCCTACCATGGCAAAGAATGCGAGCGTGGTCGCGGCAATCACTGGCCAGAACATGCCGCCGTCAGCGGTCGAACGAAACTGAATGGCACGCGAGACATCGCCTTGGCCCAACCCGATCGCCCAAAGGCCGATAACAATGATAATCAGCAGCCCCGTCAGCTCCACACAGGTGAGAACGACGTTAGCTTTCAGACTTTCGCCAACACCGCGGAAATTGACTGCAGCAACGAGTGCCATGAAAACGAGACCGGTAATCGTGATGGCAAAGGCCGATAGGTTGAGGCCCATTGCGCCCGACATGTTCGCGGCGAAAGCCCGGGAAGCGGTCGATGCCGAGGTGATACCTGAGCACATCACCGCAAATGCAACGATGAACGTGACGAAATGGATACCAAAAGCCTTGTGGGTGTAGAGAGCCGCGCCGGCTGCTTTCGGATATTTCGTGACCAGTTCGAGATAGCTGAACGCGGTCACAAGGGCGACCACAAACGCAATCACAAAAGGCAGCCACACGACACCGCCGACTTGCTTCGCCACCTGGCCTGTGAGCGCATAGATTCCGGTGCCGAGAATATCGCCGACGATGAACAGCAGGAGCAGCCAGGGGCCCATGACCCTACGAAGGCTCGGTTCAGCGGCGAGTGATTGAGCACCGGCGTTCATCGGGACATCGGTCATCGCACGTCCTTTTTATCGGTGGCGCAAGCGCAGTCTACCGGTAGTTGAAGGCCTTGTGCAATAATTCTGCCTGGGGTTCGGCAGTGCGAATTGGCTGAAAATCCGGAACCATTGCCAATCGCCGGCATTCAATTGGCTGGCTCGAAGCGGATATCAGGAGGACTGGATATGCGATTGATCACATCAACTGCGATACTGGTCCTATCGGTGCTTCCTGCGCTCGCTGATCGCGCAGTCACTGAAGACGAGCGCGCAAAGCTTGTCGCTGCGGTTCAGGCCGAGGGATGCTCAGGCGGCAAGCTCGAGATGGATGAAGACGACCAGCAGTTTGAGGTCGATGACGCCGTCTGCGCGGACGGCAAGAAGTACGACCTCAAGTTTGATATGCAAATGCGTATCAAGCGAAAGAACCTGGATTGAGTTCCGGCGCAAATCCTCCTCGCAACGGCGTCCTCACAGGATTTCCATCACGTTCGTGAACCAAGCGCCTGATATGTCGCGCATTTTCTAACTTCCTCCCACACCGCGGGAAATAAAATCACCCGCGTTGAGATCGCGCCGCACCGCCACGAAGATCGCCGCCAGAACCAACCCTGTTGAGCGAGGCGCTACATGGCGAAGATGCGGGCGATCGATGCGGCTGTGCGGATCCTGGAGAAGGAAGGCGTGACCATCGCCTTTGGCGTGCCGGGCGCCGCGATCAATCCGCTTTACTCGGCACTGAAGAAGCGCGGCTCGATCGGGCACATTTTGGCGCGCCATGTCGAGGGCGCTTCGCACATGGCCGAGGGCTATACCCGCGCCAAATCAGGCAATATCGGCGTCTGCATCGGTACCTCGGGCCCGGCCGGTACCGACATGATCACCGGCCTTTACTCGGCGATCGCGGATTCGATCCCGATCCTGTGCATCACCGGGCAGGCGCCGCGCGCGCGGCTCTACAAGGAAGACTTTCAGGCCATCGATATCGAATCCATTGCCAAGCCCGTGACGAAATGGGCGGTGACCGTGCGCGAGCCGGCGCTGGTGCCGCGCGTGTTCAGCCAGGCGTTCCACATCATGCGTTCCGGGCGTCCGGGGCCGGTGCTGATCGACTTGCCGCTCGACGTCCAGCTTGCGGAGATCGAATTCGACGACGAGACCTATGAGTCGCTGCCGGTCTACAAGCCCGCGGCGACCCGCAAGCAGATCGAGAAGGCGCTCGAGATGCTCAATGCCGCGGAGCGGCCGCTGATCGTGGCGGGCGGCGGCGTCATCAATGCCGACGCGTCGGAGCTGCTGGTGCAGTTCGCCGAGACCGTCAACGTTCCGGTGGTGCCGACGCTGATGGGGTGGGGCGCTATCCCCGACGATCACGTGCTGATGGCAGGCATGGTCGGCTTGCAGACCAGCCACCGCTACGGCAACGCGACCATGCTGCAATCCGACTTCGTGCTCGGCATCGGCAACCGCTGGGCCAACCGGCACACCGGCTCGATCGAGACCTACACCAAGGGCCGCAAATTTGTGCATGTCGATATCGAGCCGACGCAGATCGGACGCGTGTTCAATCCCGATTTCGGCATCGTCTCCGACGCCAAGGCGGCACTGGAATTGTTCGTCTCGGTCGCCAGGGAGTGGCGCAAGGCCGGCAAGCTGAGGGAGAGGCAGGCATGGCCGGCGGCGTGCCAGGACCGCAAGCGCACGATGCTGCGCAAGAGCCATTTCGACGACATACCGATCAAGCCGCAGCGCGTCTATGAAGAGATGAGCAGGGCGTTCGGACGCGACACCTGCTATGTCAGCGTGATCGGATTGTCGCAGATCGCCGGCGCGCAATTCCTCGGTGTCTACGGACCGCGCAACTGGATCAATGCGGGGCAGGCCGGGCCGCTCGGCTGGACGCTTCCCGCCGCGCTCGGCGTGCGCGCGGCCGATCCGAGCCGCGAGATCGTCGCGCTGTCGGGCGATTACGATTTCCAGTTCCTGATCGAGGAGCTTGCGGTAGGCGCCCAGTTCAAGCTGCCCTACATCCACGTCGTCGTGAACAACTCCTATCTCGGACTGATCCGCCAGGCGCAGCGCGGCTTCGACATGGACTACCACGTCCAGCTTTCCTTCGAGAACATCAATGCGCCCGAGCTCGGTGTTTATGGCGTCGATCACGTTGCAGTGGCTGAAGGGCTCGGCTGCAAGGCAATCCGCGTCACCGATCCGAACCACGCGCAAGCGGCGTTCGCGACCGCGCGCGAATGGATGGCGGAATTCAAGGTGCCTGTCGTCGTCGAGTTCATTCTCGAACGCGTCACCAACATCCCTATGGGTACCGAGATCGACAACATCATCGAATTCGAGGAGGTGTTGGACCTGCCGCTGGACGACACGCCGGCCAAATCGACCGCGCCGCAATCCGGCAAGCTGTTGCCGGCATAAGGGGAGAATCTGATCGTGCCGAAATTTGCCGCCAATCTCACCATGCTGTTCGGCGAGCAGCCGTTCCTCGATCGCTTTGCCGCCGCCAAGGCCGCGGGATTTAACGGGGTCGAATATCTATTCCCGTACGATTTCGATAAGGCCGACCTGCGCGAGCAGTTGCACCAGCACGGCCTGACCCAGGTGCTGCACAATCTCCCCGCCGGCAACTGGGCGGCCGGCGAGCGCGGCATCGCCATCCTGCCTGACCGGGTCGACGAATTTCGTGATGGCGTCGCGCGCGCCATCGATTACGCCAATGCGCTCGATTGCCGCCAGCTCAACTGCCTGGTCGGCATCGCGCCTGACGGTGCTGATGCGACTGATCTCAACGAGACATTGATCGGCAATCTTCGCTTCGCGGCAGATACGCTCGCCAAGGAGCAGATCAAGCTCCTGATCGAGCCGATCAACACCATCGACATCCCCGGCTTCTTCCTGAACAAGACCGCACAGGCGCTTCAGATCATTGCGGATGTTCGCTCCAGCAATCTGTTCGTGCAGTACGACATCTACCACATGCAGGTGATGGAGGGTGACATTGCCCGAAGCTTGCAAAAGCATCTGCCGCGTATTGCCCATGTGCAACTCGCCGACAATCCCGGCCGCAACGAGCCGGGCACCGGCGAGATCAACTATCCCTTCCTGTTCAGGCATCTCGACGCTATTGGTTATCGCGGCTGGATCGGCTGCGAATACAAGCCGAGGACGACGACGGTCGAGGGCCTCGGTTGGCACGCGGCGCTGACGGCCGATACCTGAACAAGAAACGAAGTAAGGGGAGTTGAAATGATCGATATCGGCTTTATCGGCCTCGGCACCATGGGGCGCCCGATGGCGGGCCATCTCCAGACGGCAGGCCACCGCCTGTTTCTGCACGATGTCGCGCCGATTGCACCGGAGCTCGTTGCGGCGGGAGGTGTTGTCTGCAAATCCGGCAAGGAGGTCGCCGAGCAGGCCGACGTCGTTATCATCATGGTGCCTGATACGCCGCACGTCGAGGCGGTCTTGTTCGGGCCGGGCGGCGTCGCCGAGGGGCTCTCGAAGGGGCAGATCGTTGTCGACATGAGCTCGATCTCGCCGCTCGCCACCAAGGAGTTTGCGAAGAAAGTCGAGGCGCTCGGCGCCGATTATCTCGACGCGCCGGTATCCGGCGGCGAGGTCGGCGCCAAGGCGGCGAGCCTCACCATCATGGTCGGCGGACCGGAGCGCGCGTTCAACGCGATGAAGCCCGTGTTCGACAAGATGGGCAAGAACGTCACCCTAGTCGGTGCCAATGGCGACGGGCAAACGACAAAAGTCGCCAACCAGATCATCGTGGCGCTGACGATCGAGGCGGTGGGCGAGGCGCTGTTGTTTGCATCCAAAGCCGGCGCGGATCCGGCGCTGGTGCGTAAGGCGCTGATGGGCGGCTTTGCATCGTCGCGGATTCTCGAAGTGCATGGCGAGCGCATGGTGAAGCGCAACTTCGAGCCGGGCTTTCGCATCGAGCTGCACCAGAAGGATCTCAATCTGGCGCTGGAGGGCGCACGTGCGCTTGGCCTTTCCTTGCCGAGCACGGCGCTGGCCCAGCAATTGTTCAGCGCCTGCACCGCGCATGGCGGCAAGGCATGGGACCATTCGGGAATGGTGCGCGCGCTCGAAATGATGGCGAGCCACGAAGTCGCTAAAACCTGATCTCTGTTTCTCCCTGTGACTGGAACCGCGCCGAAATATCGGCGCGGCCCTTTTTGCTGCCGCATTGGAACCGGAACCTTCTCATGCCTCCCGTGGTTGAGACACATCATCAGTTTACTGGAGAATGAGATGAATAATCGTTTGGCAGTTTCACTGATTGCTGCTTCGTTGCTGACCTCTGGCGCGGCATTCGCTCAATCGACGACTGCGCAGGGCGCCGCGGACGGAGCTGCCGCGGGCGCTGAAGTCGGTGGCCCGATCGGCGCGATCGTCGGCGGCACTGTGGGTGCCGCAGTCGGTGCTGCCGTAGAAATTCCGAACGCCGTGATCAATTCGGTCCCACGAGACCGTTCTGTCGTGGTCCGTGAGCGTGTGGTGGTCGGCGAGCCGCTACCGCCGACCGTCGAATTGCGTACAGTCCCGCAGCACACCGAATACCGCTACGCGGTCGTCAACGATCGCCGCGTGATCGTTGAGCCGCGAACTCGCAGGGTCGTCAGGATCCTCGACTAGAGCCTTTTCGGTTCTGATTGAATCAGAGCCGGGCTCTAGATTTTGTTTTGACGCGTTTTCTTGACGCGAACCGGTGTCCACTTCGCTGGAAAACGCTCTAACGAACGCAGCTCTTACTGAGCCATCCTCGCGGGCGATCGTCCCGCGAGGATTTTTCTTGTCACGATGCGCTGTGGCGAGATCGCCTGATCTTCCAGTCGAGAACCATAGCGGCCGCAAGCCCGACGGATGCCGCCAGCGCGTCGACGACAAAGTCCTCCAGGCGGGCATGCCGGCCCGGCGCCCAGAACTGCAGGATCTCGACCAAGCCGGTGAAGCCGATAACGAAGGCCGCCGAGCGCGACCGATCTCGCGCATAGGCCAGTCCGAAGGCCACTCCCAGCAGCACAAAGGCAAGCGCATGCTCCCCGTTCTGCCCCAGGTTCGAGTGCGGCCGTTGTTCCGCAGGTCCGAGGGTCGCGAAGGCGATTGCCGCGGCAAGGCCCCAGGCGATAAGTCGAAGGATGATCGTCATCGGGACGGCATAGCATGATTTATGCGCCTGCCAGCCCATGCACGCGAAATTGGCGACACCCGTGGTTAATTGGCCTCAGAGCGGCTCCCGTACGCCCAGACCGTGCATGAAGCGCTCCCGGATTTGTACGGGGTCGCGGCGGGTGGTGCCCGTGCCCGGCTTGTCGTCGATGCGGACACCGATCAGCGTCGGGCCCGCGGTCGACATGGACTTCTCGACCAGGCGTTCGAAATCCTCCTCGTCCGCCGCCCAGGCGCTGTTGGTGAGGCCGCTCGCGACCGCGATGGCGACAATGTCGGCAGCGGCTGCCCCCGGCGTCGGCTGCGCGCCGGTGATCTGGTAGATGCCGTTGTCCATCACCACCATGGTGAGATTTTTCGGCTTGAGCGTCGCGATCGTCGAAAGCGACCCCAGTTGCATCAACAGCGAGCCGTCGCCTTCAAGTGCGAAAACGCGGCGGTTCGGCTGCGCGAGCGCGACACCGAGTGCGATCGGGAAGGCGAGGCCCATGCTGCCGAGCATGTAGAAATTCTGCGGCCGGTGGCCGGCGGCCCACAGGTCGAAATTGGTGTTGCCGATGCCGCCGATCACGGCTTCCTCGTTCTTCAGCTTCGCGACCAGCCGCGAGGTGAGATCGAAGCGGTTCATGACCTTGGTATTGCGGACAGGGGTGTCGCTGTTCATTGCATCGCTCACTTGTCGAAGACTTTGCCGCCGGTCAGAAGCGGCGAGAGGATCAGCGCCACCGGCGCCTGCGTTGTGATGGCCTGCTTGATAGAGCGGTCGACGATGAATTCGAGTTCATCCAGTCGGGTGATGGTGTGATGCTCCATCGCCAGCGAATCCAGCACGGGGCGCATGGTGCGGCAGACCAGCGACTGGCCGTAGTTGAATTCGCCGAGCGTGCCGCGCTCGGACACGAACATGATCAACGGGATCTGATAGGGGATTGCCAGCGACGCCAGCACGTTGGCCAGCGTTGCGAATCCGGAAGTCTGCATCAGAACCGCGCCGCGCATGCCGCCCATCCAGGCGCCGGAGACGATACCGACCGCTTCCTCTTCGCGTGCCGCGGGGAAGGTCGTGAAGAAGGGATCGGCGTGCAAGTTCCTGATCAGCGTCGTTAGAACGCGGTCCGGCACGTAGGGGACGAGACGGATATCGTTGCGCTTGAGACTTTGCAGCACGATGCCGTGCCAGCTCTTCTCGGAAGCTTCGGGCGAGCCTTTGTCCTCCGTAACCGCCATTTTGCTCTCCTTAACCCGCGACGTCTTCGTTCGCGCTCGTCCCTGGAGCGGCGAAACTTGACGCCATCGGCGGGATTGTCAACATGTCCCGACCGTATCCGGCTCTGCGCTCCGCGGCGCTACACTCGGCATGCGACGATGTGCGATAACAAGATCAATGTCGGGGGAGGGGTAATGGCGAGACGGGTTCGGAATGGTGGCGCCGCTTGCTGCCGCCCCAGGCCCCACTTCCGCGCCGCCTGCATTTCCGTCGAGACCTGCCTCTTGACCGCGGTCGCAAGCTTCCATGTTTCCGTCCGGCCACGCCCTACGATATTCCGAAACTGAAAGTTGCCAAGGAAAATGACCGTCAACAACAAGCGCGTGTTCTATGTCAAATATCTCGCCCACGAGATCTATGTCGATATCCTGAAAAGCCGCGCCGACGTGCGGCTCGACCGGCTGGAGAACGACAGTCCCGATACAATCGCAGCGCCGATCCTGTCGGCGGCGCATGCTTACCAGGTCGGCGCGGCGCGTGACGAGATCGCCAAGCATTTTCACGTCGATCAGGATTTGTTGCGGCGGGCGCCGAACCTCCTGATCGTGTCCTCGAACGGGGCGGGCTTCGATCCCGTGGACGTCGATGCCTGCACGGCGGCCGGCGTGCTCGTCGTCAACCAGTCCGGCGGCAATGCCAATTCGGTGGCCGAGCATGCGCTGGGGATGATGCTGACGCTGTCCAAGCGCATCCTTGAATCCGACCGCGCGCTGCGCCGCCAGGCCAACGTCAACCGCAACGCGCTGATCGGTAACGAGGTGCAGGGCAAGACGGTCGGCATCGTCGGGATCGGCAATGTCGGCCGCCGTATCGCCGAGCTCTGCAACGGCCTATTACATATGAAGGTGATTGCCTACGATCCCTATCTGACTGCGGAAGAAATCGCCGCCCGCGGCGGCGAAAAGGTCGAGCTTCACGATCTGATGCGCCGTTCGGATTTCGTCTCGATTTCCTGCCCGCTGACCAAGGACAATCGCCGCATGATCGGCGCCCGCGAGTTCGCGCTGATGCAGCCGCACGCCTTCTTCATCACCACGGCGCGCGGCTTCATTCACGATGAGGAAGCGCTGTACGAGGCATTGCGCGACAAACGCATTGCGGGAGCCGGCCTTGACGTCTGGGACAAGGAGCCGCCGTCGCCCGAACATCCGCTGCTGCAGTTCGACAATGTGCTGGCGAGCCCGCACACGGCCGGCGTGACCAAGGAAGCGCGCATCAATATGGGCAGGATCGCCGCCGAGCAGATTCTCGACGCGCTCGACGGCAAGCGGCCGCCGCGCATCGTCAATCCGGAGGTGTGGCCCGACTACGCCAAGCGCTTCGAGCGGACGTTTGGGTTCGCGCCGAAATAGGCCATCACCTCCGCGAGAAAGACGATCCACGATGGCCGAACCGGCAGATCGCTTCTACGAGTCCCAAGGGCTGCGGTTACACTATGTCGACTGGGGCAACGAAACCGCGCCGCCGTTGATCCTGGTCCACGGCGGGCTCGACCATTGCCGCAACTGGGATGCGATAGCGCGAGAGTTGCAGCCGCATTTCCATATCATGGCGCCGGACCTGCGCGGCCACGGCGATTCCGAGTGGGCGAAGGGAAGCAGCTACAGCCTCACCGACAACGTCTATGATCTCACCCGGCTGATGCGGTTTGCGGCGCTGCAGGACGCCGCGATTGTCGGCCACTCGATGGGAGGCATGGTCGCGTTGGCCTATGCCGGTACCTATCCGGAAAGGATGTCGCGCCTCGTCGTGCTGGATGGCGCGTTCCTGTCGGGCTCGCAGCCCGCACCGATCGCCGAGCAGATGGCGCGCTGGATCAACCAACTCGACCGAATCTCGGAGCACAAAGAGAGCACGTTCCAGACGATCGAGGAGGCGGCGAAACGGTTGTCCGCGCGCAACAAGCGGCTGACGCCGGCGATGGCGCTTCATCTTGCCAGCCACGGCGTTCGGAAAGGTGTCGACGGCCTCTATCGCTGGAAATTCGATCATTATCAGCGGGCGAGGGCACCATACCGGCTATCGCCGGAAGATTATATCGCCCTGTGGTCGCGCATCACCTGTCCAACCCTGTTGATGTGGGGCGACGAAAGCTTTCTCCCTGATCCCGCCGGCCTGCTTGCGCACTTCAAGAGAGCCGAGCTGGAGAAGATCGCGGGCGCCGGACACTGGTTGCACCATGACCGGCTCGATGTCGTTCTGGCGTCGCTGCGACGGTTTCTCGGGGCACCACGAGCTGCGCAAGCCGCGAAGTGAGGCAGGAAATATCAGACAAGATTCGCGATGTCCGCCAGCTAAGCCCGTGTTCATCTCGTCGTTCGCAGCGCTCCGAACCGGAATCACCGGGCTCTGAGGCCAGAATCCGCGGAGAAAATTTCATCCGCGACCGGGCTGATTGCGGCAATAATTCCACTGCCAGCCGGCATCGGGACGAAGCGGGCGTTGCTATTTTCTCTGACATCTCGACTAGCTACCGGCTTGAGACCATTTTCCCTGTGCGCCTTGCCCCCCGGCGCACATGGAAGATCAAGAGATGCGACAGGTTCGTTCACTGCTGAGCAGCGCCTCCTCCCGGATCGGCCGCAGGCTTTCTCAGATCGTGGCCATCGCCGCCGCCAGCCTGCCGGCCGCGGGCGCCTAAGGCGCGGGTCCTTCACTGCTCCGACATTACGTCCAACTCTATCAGCGCCTGATCGAGGCCCGGACGAGCAGGTCCGCGTGCTTCCAGATATCGTTCAATAGCCCCGTCCGCGGTCGATGCTGTGCGGTGGGCGCCGGCCGGCCCGGACCGCTTCCGCGGTCGCACGGAACGTCGCCCCGATCGCTTCGACGCTCACTTCGCAGGCGTCGTGCGGTGTGACGAGGATGCGCGGGTGCCGCCAGAACGGATGGCGCGGCGCCAGCGGCTCGGTTGCGAAGACATCGAGCGCAGCACCGGCCAGTTGCCCATCCTCCAGCGCGGCAAGCAGATCGGCTTCGACCAGGTGCTCGCCGCGGCCGACCTGGATCAGGTAGCCGCCGCGATACATTCGGGCGAACGTCTTGCGGTTGAGGATGCCCCGGGTTTCCGGCGTCAGCGGCAGCAGGTTCACGAGGATTTCCGTCTGGCCGAGCATGGTGTCGAGGCCTGCCGCGCCATCGAAACCGCTTATGCCTTGCGGCGTCGGCTTTGCGGTCCGGCTCCACGCCATGACGGGGAAACCAAGCAGAGCGAGGTCGGTGGCGACGCGGCGGCCGATCTCGCCAAAGCCGAGAATGCCGACCGGCACGTCCTGCGGCCGGCGCTGGCCGAGACGCTGCCAGCGTTCCTCGCGCTGCTGCGCCTGATAGGTCGCAAAGCGCCGCTGATGTCCGATGACGTGCCAGGCGACAAAGCCCGACATCATCTGCGCCTGCGCCGGATCGACGACACGGATCACATCGACATCGGGCCGCAGGCTGGGACACGCCAGAATATTGTCGACGCCGGCGCCGATCGAGCAGACCGCCTGCAGATTGGGATAGCGTTCGAAGGCGTCATCCGGCGGGTGCCAGGCCACTGCCAGCCGGACGTCCGTTGCCGGACCGTCATGGGGATGGCTGACGATTTCGATACGGTCGGCAGCACGCATGAATTGCGGGCCGAGATATCCGCGAAGATCGAGGCTCTTGCTAACCAGGACGCAGCGCATCGTTCATGGTCTCGTTCATGCCGCTTTGGACGACGAGGTTTGGCCGGGTACGGCGGAGAGCAACTCGCGGGTGTAAGCGTGCTCGGGTGCGGCGAACAGGAGCGAGGCAGATTTGAGCTCGACGATTGAGCCGTGCTGCATCACGGCGATGCGGTCGCAGATTTGCGCAGCCACACGCAAATCGTGGGTGATGAACAGCATCGACAGGCCCAGTCGCGCCTTCAAATCTTCCAGCAACTCCAGGACCTGTGCCTGGACGGAGACGTCGAGCGCGGAGACGGCTTCGTCGGCGACCAGGATTTCCGGATCGAGCGCCAGTGCCCGCGCAATTCCGATGCGCTGTCGCTGCCCGCCGGAGAATTCGTGCGGAAAACGCTCCATCGCGCCGGCATTGAGGCCGACGAGGCTGAGCAGCTCGCCGGCACGCTTTCGCGCCGCCGCCGGATCGACGCCGTGCGCGATCGGTCCATCGGTGATGATGTTGCCGACCTTGCGGCGTGGATTGAGCGAAGCGAACGGGTCCTGAAACACCATCTGGATGCGGCGGCGCTGTTCGCGCAGCGCCTTGCCGCCGATCCGGGTGAGATCGACATCGCCGATACGCACGGTGCCGGCATCGGGTTCGATCAGGCGCATGACGAGGCGGGCGACGGACGATTTTCCGGAACCGGATTCGCCGACCAGACCGAGCGTCTCGCCGCGAAAAATATCGAAGCTGACGTTCTTGGTCGCCTCCACGCGGCGCTCGCTGCGGAACCATCCGCCGCCGCTGACATAGGTCTTGCCGAGCCCGATCACTTCCACCGCCTTGCTGCGATCGGGCAGAGGCGACCGCTGCGGTGGCTGCAGCGTGGGAACGGCCGCCAGCAAGGCGCGGGTATACGGATGTTGCGCGCGGAGCAGCACGTCGTCGGCGGTGCCTTGCTCGACCACCTTGCCGTGCTGGAGCACGACCACGCGATCGGCGATCTCGGCGACGACGCCGAAATCGTGGGTGATGAACATGACCGCCATGTTGCGGCGGCGCTGCAGGTCACGGATCAGTTTAAGGATCTGCGCCTGCGTGGTGACGTCGAGTGCGGTGGTCGGTTCGTCGGCGACCAGCACGGCCGGTTCGAGCGCCAGCGCCATGGCGATCATGGCGCGCTGGCGCTGGCCACCGGACAGTTGATGGGGATAGGCGCGCACCGCGCGCTCGGGATCGGGCAGGCCGACCTCGCGGATCAAGGCGAGGGCTTTCTGCTGCCGCTCCTTCGGCGCCAACAGATCATGCGCCTCGAACATCTCGGCGATCTGGTCGCCGATCCGCATCAAGGGATTGAGCGCCGTCATCGGCTCCTGGAACACCATCGCGATGCCGCGGCCGCGCAGCGCCAGCCATTCCGCCGGGCTGAGCGTCAGCAGGTTCTTTCCCTCGAGCAGGATCTCGCCGGATTCAGCCGTCACCGTATCCGGCAGCAGCCCCATCAGCGCATGGGCACACATCGATTTGCCGGAGCCGGATTCACCGACCACGCAGAGAATTTTTCCGGCTGCTAGTTCGAACGAAACGTCATCCACGGCATGGGCGCGGTCGCCACCGGGCGGCAGCGCCAGCTTCAGGTTCTTGATGACGACGGTCATGCTCAGCGCCCTCCCTTGGCGAGGCGAGGGTTGAGCGCGTCGTTGAGGCCTTCGCCGATCAGGTTCAGCGCCAGCACCGAAACGAGGATGGCGATGCCGGGAAAGACCGTGATCCACCAGGCCTGACGGATCACGGTGCGGCCGGCGCCCACCATGTAGCCCCATGACATCAGGTTGGGATCGCCGAGGCCGAGAAAGGACAGCGAGGATTCCAGCAGGATCGCGGTCGCGACCATCAGCGAGGCCAGCACGATGACGGGAGAAAGCGCGTTCGGCAGGATCTCGCGCCAGATGATCCACCAGTTGGTCTGGCCGGTCACCACCGCCGCCTGGACATATTCGCGCGTGCGCAGGGACAAAACTTCGCCGCGGACCAGCCGCGCCACCGGCGGCCAACTCACGATGGCTATCGCCGCCACAATCGATACGATGGACGGTTGCATGATCGCGACGAGCACGATGGCCAGTGCAAAACTTGGGACCGTCTGGAAAAACTCGGTGAACCGCATCAGGGCATCATCGATCTTGCCGCCGAAATATCCCGCCGTGGCGCCGAGCGGAATGCCGACCGCCAGCGAGGCCAGCGTCGAGATGAGGCCGACCAGCAGCGAGACGCGCGCGCCATAGATGATGCCGGCCATCACATCGCGGCCCAGCGCATCGGTGCCGAGCGGAAAGCTGGCAAGCGTGAACGGCGGCAGGAACGGCCGTTGCACCATGCGCCAGGGCGAGGTCGGAAACAGCAGCGGGCCAATCAGGGCGACGATCACCGCGATGAAAAGGATCGCGATGCCGATCATGCCGCCGGGGTTGCGCAACAGCACTCGCGAAACCTGTCTCATGATGCAAACTCGATGCGGGGATCGACGGAGCGATAGACGAGGTCCGTGATCAGGTTGAACGCCAGCACCATGGCCGAGCAGACGACGAAGACGCCAAGCAGCAGATTGTAGTCCCGCTGCAGCAGCGCCTCGTACATCAGGCGGCCGATCCCCGGCCACGCGAACACGGTTTCGGTCAGTACCGCGCCGCCGACCAGTGTGCCGGCCTGCAAGCCGGCCAAGGTGACAACCGGCAACAAGGCATTGCGCAGCACGTGGCGGCGCTGAATCAAGGAGTCCGACAGGCCCTTGGCGCGCGCCGTCTTGACGAAGTCGAGTCTGTTGACCTCGAGCATCGAGGCGCGGGTCATGCGGGCGTAGGTGGCCATGAAGAACAGCCCGATGGTCGTCGCCGGCAAGATCAGATGGGCGGCGACGTCGAGCACATGGGCAAGGCCGGTGTAGCCTGCGCCGACCGTCTCGTACCCAAAACTCGGCAGCCAATCCATCGTGACCGAAAACAACAGGATCGCCATCAGCGCGACCCAGAACAGCGGGGTGGCGTAGAAGATCAGCGCCGCGACCGTAATCGCAGTGTCGGCCCAGGTGCCGGCAAAGCGCGCCGCCAACGCGCCGAACAGGATGCCGAAGGCGAGCGAGATGGCAAATGCAGTGCCCGTCAGCAACAGCGTCGCCGGCAGGCGATCGAGAATCAGCTTCGAGACCGGCATCTGCTGGCGAAACGAAAATCCGAGATCGAGGCTGACGATGCCTTTGACATAGAGGAACAGTTGCGCCGGCAGTGGCTTGTCGAGGCCGAACTTCTCGCGTAGCTGGGCGATGAAGAGCTGGTCACCGGCGCCGGCTTCACCCGCCATCACCACCGCTGGATCGCCCGGCGCCATCCGGATCAGGAAGAAGTTCATGACGACAAGCGCGAGAAGGACGACGATGGCCTTCGCGATCCGCTGGGCGATGAAAGAGATCATGGGCTGTCGCTAGGGTTGGAGGCGCGGGTAGCCGGGCGTCGGGCCGGAGCCCGACGCCGCACGAATAGGCGGTTACTTCTCGATCCAGGCGTCGCGGAAACCGTCGTTCACGCCGATGCCGGTCGTGATCAGGTTCTTGACGCTGCAGCGGGTGATGGTCGGGAACTGCAGTTCGAGCATCCATGCCACCGGCACGTCCTCGACCAGGATCTTCTGCGCCTTGGCGTAGATCTCTTCGCGCGCCGCATCGGGGAAGGCGACCGCGCCGTCGGCGAACAGCTTGTCGATCTCGGGATTCGAATAGCCTTCGACGTTATTGAACGGTGAGCCCTTTGCGATCTGGCTGGAGACATAGTTGCGGCCGACGCCGAGCGCGGGGTCGCCGTACTGATAGAGATAGGTAAAGGCGATGTCGTAGTCCCACTCACTGACCTTCTGATTCCAGCCGGGCACGTCGGTTGCAATCATCTCGACGTTGATTCCGACGTCCTGCAGGTTCTGGCGAACCATCTCGGCCCAGCGCTGCCATGTCTCGCCATAGGGCAGGGGCAGCATGCGGACTTTCTCGCCCTTGTAGCCGGCTTCCTTGAGCAGCGCCTTCGCCTTGGCGGGATCGTAGTCGTATTTCGGCACCGCGCTCGTGTAGTACTTGATTGCCGACCCCGACGGACCGGTCGCGATCTTGCCGAGACCATTCCAGACCACGTCCTTGGCCATGTTACGATCAATCGCAAACATCAGCGCCTGGCGGAATTTCTTGTTCGCCGTGGGACCCGAGCGGTTGTTGAGCCAGAGCCAGGAATGCGGGCTGAAGAATTCCCAGCCCGCGCCGGTGACGCAGGTGTTTTTCAGCTTGCTCAAGCGCGGTACGTCAAAATTTTCCACCGAGCCGCCGGGCAGCACGTCAACCTTGCCGGTCTCATAGGCGACCGAACGCGCGGCGGCGTCCGGGATCACGTGCCAATAGATCTCGTCGAGGTTCGGCTTGCCCTTGACGTGGTAGCTCGGATTCTTGACGAGGCGGATGAACGAGCCCTTCTGCCATTCCTTGAACATGAAAGGACCGGTGCCAACAGGCGTGTTGTTGGCGGGGTTGGCCTTGAAATCGGTACCCTCATAAATGTGCTTGGGGATCATCGGCAGCGAGCCGACTTCGAAGATGCCAATGAAGGGGCCGAACGGCTGTTTCAGCGTGAAGACGACGGTGGATTCGTCCGGCGCCTGCACGTTGTCGAGCTGAACCAGATTGCCGCGTGCACGCGCATGGGTCTGCTTCAGGAACTCGATCGAGAACAGGACGTCCGCTGAGGTGAACGGCTTGCCGTCATGCCAGGTCACGCTTTTCACCAGTTTGAAGGTGTAGACTTTGCCGTCCTCGCTGACAGACCAGCTTTCGGCGAGGCCGGGGAGGGGCTCGAGCTTGGGGCTGTAGCGTAGCAAGCCTTCATAGATGTTGCCGGCCACCATCTGCGTCGGGCCGTTCTGCACTAGACCCATCATCAGGCTCGGCGGCTCGGGCTGGATCACGGCATTGATGACGCCGCCTGCTTTCGGCCCCTGGGCCATTGCCGCGGTGCTCAGCATGCATATCGCAGCAACGCTCATCAAAATCATACGCTTGGACATCGCATACCTCGTTTAAACAAAAGGGTTTCGGCGCTCTCAAACGGTGGAGGGCGCGCTTGTCAGTTCGCGAAATCGGGATCGGTCCGCTCGAGCATCCGCTTGAAGGCAGCCCATTCGCTGTCGGGCACGCCGTTGGTTTCGATCGCGTCATAGAAGCTGGCGTATTGGCCGGCCGTCTTGCGGGCCACGGCTGCGGATAGTTCGACGATTTCCGCTCCCGACGACTGGACGGCAAGCTGGGCGCGGCACGAGCGTTCCAGATTGTGCATCAGCTTGAAGGCCTCGGCGACCGAGCGTCCGCAGGTCAGCATGCCGTGATTGCGCAACACCATCACGAACTTGTCGCCGAGATCGGCGACCAGGCGTGAGCGCTCGTCGAGATCGAGCGCGATGCCCTCATAGTCGTGATAGGCGAGGCGGTCGGTAAACTGCAGCGACCATTGATTGAGCGGCAGCAGTCCCTGCCTCTGGCAGGCGACGGCGATGCCCGCGACCGTGTGGGTGTGCAGAACGCAGATCGCGTCATGCCGCGCGGCATGGATCGCACTGTGAATCGTAAAACCTGCCGGATTGATGCCGAGCCCCATAGGATCGTCGATGACGTTTCCGTCGAGGTCGACCGTCACCAGGTTGGATGCCGTGACTTCCTCGAAACGCAGGCCGTAGGGATTGATGAGAAAGCGGTCCTGTCGGCCCGGAAGGCGGACGGAGATGTGGGTGTAGATGCTGTCGTCGAGACGGAGCCGGTGAATCAGCCGGTAAGCCGCCGCGAGGTCGATTCGGATTTGCAGGGTCTGGTCATTCACCGCGGGCCAGGCCTTCGCGGTGTGGTGAGCTGCGCTTGTCATTTCGGCCTTCACTCATTTTCAACTTTTTCAGCTTGCGTGCGGCGCAGCATCTGGGCAAGATTAAAGTGTCGACAATCGACGATTAAAAAATAACCACGGACTGGCGCGGGTTTAGCCGATGCGGCCTATGTCTCTTCCGGTTGGACTACCGGCACTTGCGGACAGCGATCTGGTCGGCCAGATCGCCCGGATCCTGATGCAGGCCATTGTTCAGGGGCGGCTGCCCCCGGGCTCCAAGGTGGTGGAGGCGGGGGTTGCCCGAGAATTAGGCGTCAGCCGTGCTCCGGTGCGCGAGGCCGCGCGCCTTCTGGAGAAACAGGGGCTGCTGGTCGCGAGCCCACGACGCGGCTTTTTCGTCCGCAAACTCGAGATCAGGAACATCGACGAAATCTACGATCTGCGTCTGTGCATCGAACGGCACGCCGGCGTGCTGGCGGCGCAGCGGCTCACGCCGGAGTCGCGCGACGCGCTGCGGCGGCAAATCGATGTGCTGCACAGGACTGCCGATCTCGATGATCCCGCCCGGCAGGTGGAAGAGGACTATCGCTTTCACCGGCTGATTTTTGAAATCGCAGACAACCGCCGCCTGCTGCGGCTGTTCGATGATCTCGCAGCAGAACTGCGTATGGTCATCGGCCTGATCGGCCGCCTCTACGATGACCCGCATGAGATCGCGAGGACGCACGAGCCGCTGCTGGCGGCGATCGAAGCCGGTCATCCCGAGCGCATCACCGCGCATGTCGACTACCATATCGGCCACGCCTGGCGCGAAGTCGGCAGGCTGGTGCGAGAGCTTACGCCGCCGCTCGGCAATGCCACTGAACCGAGCGGTATCCTGTTCCCAAGCAACGGAGTATCCGTGTGAAGGCCGTCTACACCGAACTGCATCGAAGCCACGATCCGCAATTCTTCCTGGTGCGCGGCGTCATCAAGCGCACCACCGAGCAGCCCGAACGCGCCGATCGGCTGCTGGCCGGGTTGAAGGCCGGCAAGCACAGCCTCGTCGAGCCGACGGTGTTCGGGCAGGGCCCGCGGGCGCGCGTTCACAGCGCGGAGTATCTGCGTTTTATGGAGGAAGCCTGGGACGCCTGGGTCGCGCTCGGTGACTCCGGCTCGGAGATGATCGCCAACATCCACCCCGTTCGCTACGGTGCGACATACCCAACCCATATCGTCGGCCGCCTTGGCTGGCACGCGGCGGATACGGCGGCTCCGATCGGCAAGGGCACTTACGCCGCCGCCTGTGCCGCCACCGATGTCGCTGCGACTGCGGCGCAACTCGTCATGGACGGCGAAGACGCTGTGTATGCGCTGTGCCGACCGCCGGGCCATCACGCCTATGCCGACATGTCGGGCGGCTTCTGTTTCTTCAATAACAGCGCGGTGGCAGCGGCGCAGCTTCGGCTGCAGCATGAGCGCGTCGCAATCCTCGATGTCGACGTGCATCACGGCAACGGGACGCAGGGCATCTTCTACGAGCGCTCCGACGTACTGACGGTGTCGATTCACGCCGATCCCGTGTTCTTCTATCCCTTCGTGTGGGGGTACGCACACGAGCGCGGCGCCGGTCCCGGCCTCGGCGCTAATCTGAATATCCCGTTGCCGAAGGGCACCGGGGATGACGATTACATCATGGCGCTCGGCGACGCCGAAAAAACCATCCGCGCGTTTGCGCCCGGCGCCCTGGTGGTGGCGCTCGGTCTCGACGCCTCAGAGCACGATCCGCTCGCCGGGCTTGCGGTGACAACGGCCGGCTTCCGCCGCATCGGCGCCGCCATCGCGCGGCTGGGCCTTCCAACCGTTTTCGTTCAGGAGGGCGGTTATCTCTCGGATATTCTCGGCGCCAATCTCACGGCCGTGCTCGGCGGCTTCGAAGAGGCGCGTTAGCGGGTCCGCCGATACGCTGTGCCGCGGCTACTCGATGACGATGCGCGGCGGCGGCCGGTGCGCTGCGCCGGTTACGATCGCGGTCCAGATTTCACGGGCAATGCTGATGTAATGCTTTGCGTGGACACCGTCGGGCTCGATCGCGACGATGGGGCGGCCCTCGTCCGAAGTTTTCCGGATCTGCATGTCGAGCGGGATCTCACCGAGATAGGGAATGCCGCGGCGTTCGGCTTCCATCCGCGCGCCGCCGTGGCCGAAGATCGGCGTCACATGGTTGCAGGTCGGGCAGCAGAAGCTCGACATATTCTCGATCACGCCCAGGATCGGAATGCTCACCTTTTGAAACATCGCGATGCCACGCCGCGCGTCGATCAGCGCGATGTCCTGCGGCGTCGAGACGATGATCGCGCCGGCGAGCGGCGCCTGTTGCGCCATGGTGAGCTGCGCATCGCCGGTGCCGGGCGGCAGATCGACGACGAGAATATCGAGGTCGTCCCATGCCACCTCGCGCAGCATCTGCGTAATGGCCGAGATCACCATCGGCCCGCGCCAGATCATGGCGTTGTCTTCCTCGACCAGAAAGCCGATCGACATCACCTTGACGCCAAAGCGCTCCAGCGGCTCCAGCATGCGCGGGCCGAGCTGGCGCGGCTTGCCGCGCAGTCCGAACAGTTTTTGTTGCGACGGACCGTAGATGTCGGCATCGAGAATGCCAGTTTTCAGTCCAAGCGCGGCGAAGCCGAGCGCGAGGTTGCAAGAGGTGGTGGACTTTCCGACGCCGCCCTTGCCGGAGGCGACGGCGATGACGTGCTTGACGCCGGGAATGCCGGCGGCCTTCGACGTCGCGCGGGCCTTGAGATCTGGAGAGGTGGCGGGCACAGGCTGCTCACGATCCAAGCGGATCGTCCTTCTTCGCTTCGCGCGCGCGTAAATAATCTTCGGTCGACATGACCGGCGGGCGCTGCGGCACCGCATGCGGGTCGAAGCTTTCGTTAATAACCGCTTCGACGCGGCAGTCCGCGCACATCTTGATGACGTCGAGGCGCTTGGCGTTGGCACCCTGGAACATCCAGTGCCTCTCGCCGCCGAGTTTGGCCAGCACGCGTTCGATCGAGCTCTTGGTGCCGAACGGTTTGCCGCAGGCGATGCAGTTGAACGGCTCTTCTTCCTTCAGCACGCGTTGCGGCGTGTTCCAGGCCTGGAAGTCGAGACGCGGTTCGATGCTGATGACCTTCTCGGGGCAGGTGGACTGGCAAAGCCCGCACTGCACGCAAAGGCTTTCGGTGAACCGCAGCATCGCGCGGTCGGGGTTGTCGGACAGCGCGCCGGTTGGGCAGGCGGTGACGCAGGCATGGCAGAGCGTGCAACCTTCGACATTCAGGTTCACGGTGCCGAAGGGAGCGCCCGGCGCGAGCGGCACGACATCGACGGGCGTCGGTGCCGCGAGATGCAGCTCGCGAAACGTCGTTTCGAGTACGCCGCGCTTCGCACCGCGCGGCACAAAGCCGGCGGGCTTTTGTGTGTCGACCCCGCGAGGGGCGGCATCGAGCATGGCGCGCAGTTGGTCCGGATCGTCGGTTTCGATGATCTGGATGATGCCGGCGCCGAAGCCCAGCGCGCTAACGATCCGGTCCGACGTCTCGGCCGCGCGGCGAAGCGCCGCAATGTCGTGGCGGGGTTTTGCGCGCGTCAGCAGCGCGGCGCCGCAGCCGCCATAGGCGAAGACGGACGCGATGATCTCCGGTCCCACCTGGGTCACTTCGTTGACGCGCAGCGGCAGTACATTGGCCGGCAAGCCCTCGCCGAACCGTGCCAACGCATCGATGATGTCCTCGCCATGCTCGCCGTCGTGAAACAACACCACGGCGTCGCTGCCACCGGCCTTGCGGTAGGTCTGCAGCAGCGTGCGCAGCCGCCGCATCAGGGCATCTGCGCTTGGCAGCGCATAAGAGGCAGCGCCGGTCGGGCACACTGACGCGCAGGAGCCGCAGCCGGCACAGACGTTGGCGTCGATCGCAACCGCGTTCCCGTTCGGCGTGATTGCACCGGTCGGACAGAGGTCAAGACAGCGCGTGCAGCCGGTAATGGACGAGCGGGAATGTGCGCAGAGCGACGGCTCGAAATTGACAAAGCGCGGCTTGTCGAAAGTGCCGACCAGGCCACCGGCATCCGCGATCGCGCGCTCGACGGCGGCCTTGTCGCGCGGATCGGCGCGCAAATAGCCGGGACGCAGTTCATGCGCGGGGAACAGCGGTGTGCCGCCGGAGAGATCGAGGATCAGATCGCAGGTCGATGTCGCGCCATTGCGCGAGGATCCGAACACGAGCTTGGCGCGCGAGGACGGGGACGGCAGCGCGTAATCATCGATCGAAAGCTCGAACTGGCCGAGATGGCCGCGAGCGTTGCGGATCGTGCCTTTGAGCACGGGAAATTCGTTGGTCCGGCGCGGGGCCACGTCGCCGGGTTTGGTCAGAAGTACGGTAATGTCCAAACGATCGGCGAGACGCTGCGCCGCCTCAATGGCAATCTCGTCGCGGCCGTAGACCAGCGCAACGCCGCTGCTCTCGAGCGTCACCAGCGAGAGCGGGGGCATGTCTTCGCCCGCCGCAGCAATCAGCGCGGCTGCTTTCGGACCGGCCGCCGCGGCGTCCTTCGACCAGCCGCCGGTCTCGCGGATGTTGACGAAGGTGAGCTGGGCTTGCGGGGCGTTCTCCGCGACTTCCCGAAACAGCGGCGCTTCCTGGGTGCAGGCAACCGTAATCGGCGCTCCTTCGGCGAGCGCTTCCTTGAAGCGGTCGAGTTCGAGCCCGCAGAGCTGGTTTGCCTGCGTGACCTTGCCCGTGCAGCCACGACCGATCGCTTCCGCATCGAGCGGCATGGTCTTCTCGCAACTGCAGATCAGGAGGCGAGACGTCTCCGCACTCATTTTGAAATACCTTGAACCCGGAGGATCAACGGGTTGTTGCTTCATCCTACGGTTCTGCGGTAACCGCTCGGACGGATATCTGCAAGATACAAAGGCCGCTCGCGTGGCCAACTTGCGCGTAATAGCATACACAAGCGGCCCGTGGAGCAATTAGGGATAACCGCTCGTGATCGTTCGTCCAACAGATATGGAGCAGACGCTCGATTTGCCACCCGGTTATACTTTGGTCGCGTTGCGCGAGCTCGGCGACGCCTTTGCCCATGCTCGCGAGATCGCGGCCGAGGCGGGGGCCGGAACGCTGGTGTGGGTACGCCGCTACGATCTGGTCGAGTTCGCGGTGGTCCTTGAACCCGACGAGCCGCTCAGGTCGGCGCGGCGGGCGTTCTTTGCCGGCATGAACGCGCTGGCGGATGCGATTGCCGCCCATTGTCCGCCGGAGCGGGAGGTTGAGTTCGACTGGCCTGACGGCATCAGGTTCGACGCCGGACTGCTCGGCGGCGGACGGCTTGCCTGGCCCGCAGATTGCGCCGAGGACGAGGTGCCGGCATGGCTCGTTTTCGGCGTTATCCTGCGCGCTGCCGCCATGGCGCATGTTCCAGAGGTGCAGGCGGCGTCGGGCGTGTCCCTGCTGAGCGAAGGTTTCGAGATGGTCGATACTGACGCCATCATCGAAAGCTTCACCAGGCACCTGATGACTGCGTTCGACCGCTGGAAGGAGCGCGGTTTCGAGGCGATCGCGCGGGACTATCTGGAACGGCTTCCCAAGAGCAAGGCTGGTGAGCGCCGGGGCATCGACGTTAACGGCGATCTCCTGGTCAGCATGCCGGCCGGCGGCCGAGAGCCGGAGCGGAACCGTCTTGTGGATGCGCTTGCAAGAGCCAGTTGGTATGATCCGCAGGCGCGCGGTCCGAAATTCGGATGAGGCGGACATGCTGAAATTTCCGCGAACCATCAGGCTGGACCCGTCAGATACCTTTGTCTTCGAACGGGCGGCGGAACCCGGCGAATGGGCGGTTTCCGGCGCGTTCGTTTTTTGGAACCGGGATCCAGCCACGCTCGGCCAGAAGCAGCGCGTGGCGCTGCGTTCCGGCTTTCTCGGCATCGACAGCCTTGGATGGTCGACGCTTGCCATTGTCACCGAAGCGAGCGAAGCGGAGCGGCAGGCGATGATCGAACGCCTCACGGGGCAGTTGATGGAGAAATTCGGAGCGCCCGATGCGGATGCCGCGCGTCTTGCCGCCGAGGAAGAGATCGCGTTCGCAGCTTCCTTGTGCGAACACCCGCCGCAGACGCTGCTCGCCGTGCAGCGCAGTATCGAAAACGGCGAAATCCGCGAACGCTTTCGTACCCTCAAGGCGCGCCCGGCTGCCGCGGATGCCGACCGGTTGCACGCCCATGCCAGCGCCTTTACCTTCCATGAAGTCGAAGGCGATGTTGAACCTGCCGAAGAGGTCGATCTTCTCGGGCTGATCAGGACCGACGCCAAGACGACGGATCGTACATGAGAGAATTTTGGGTCGCCTCGGGCCATCACCTCACGCGCCGCGCCGATCATGGCGGGCTGGTCGCGACGCCCGAACTCATCATGGCCTATCTGGCGCGGCCCGAATTGATGCCGCCGGCCGATGCCTGCGAGGCCGAGCGCCATCTCCATGCGAGCCTGATGGCCGATCCGCTGCGCCCAGTCTCGAGCGCTGATATCGCCGCGCTGGCCGACGCCGACGCGCGGGAAAACTGGTCCTTCATGATGAATTTCCGCGACCGGTTGATGGCGGCCCCGTCGCTGGAGGCGGTCTATGTCGCGCTCGCCCGCAAGGGTGCCGGCGATCTGCCGCCGATCTTTCTGTCGCAATTGTGCCACCTGATCCTGCGCAACGTGCTCGAAGGCTGCGACGATCCTTATATTTTGCGGGCGGCCGAATTGTTCTATCGCAGCCAACTCGCGGCCATCCACGAAGGTACGCTGCTGCTGGCCGATGCGGAAGTCATCGAAGCGGAGCAGCATGCCCAGCACGACCTGCATTCATCGCCGCTGACAGCCATGCTGCAGCAGCCGAAGTCCTTCGGCGAGATGGATGTGATGGACGACGAAAACGCCTGGACCTACTGGTCGCGATCGGATGCGCATGCGATGGTGATGAATATCGGCGGCAACAAAAAAGCGCGCGCCGGACTATGCAGGGTCATCGAGCGGTGGATCGCTCATCTGCTGGGCGTTACCGTCAGCGTCGAAACCATTGCCGCGATCGAGGATCGCGACTGGCGCTGGTTCATCGGCCTTGACAGCGAGGCGACGCGGATCGGCAACGCGCTGTGGCGCGGCGAGCGGCTGGAGAATGCCGTTGCTGAACGGATTGTAGCCTTGATGCGCCTGACTTTCGAAGATATGCGGCTGGTGGATGAGCGGGTCGGCGACAAGCCGGTCTACCTCATCCTCGCCATGGGCGCGGACAAGGTCGTGAGACTAAAGCCGCAAAATCTGATCGCGGGCTTGCCGCTGGCCGCCGCCGCGAATGTCACATGATCCACCGAATGGAGGTGCGACATGGCAATGACTGAAGTATCCCGCGAGGTCGGCGTGGTGGTGCGGCGCCGTTCGATCGACAATCCCTGGATCGACCAATTGTGGTCGCCGGCGATGATTCTGGACGAAGTGCCCGCGACCGCACCGTGGACTGCGCTGTCCACCGAAGCCGATGCGACGACTTATTACGCGGGCTCGGCCAGCATCGATCTGTTCAGCTCGGAAACGGCGAACTATCGCGACAACCTTGCCGACGGCGAGCCGCGGATCTGGGTCGCGTTGCGGCGTCAGGACGGTGGCCATGAACTGGAGCTGACGAAAGTGACCGCCGACCCGACCGAAGGGGAGGCGATGTTCGAAAGCGGCTGCGACGTGATCGGCACCGTGCCGATGCCGCCCGAGATCGCGTCATGGATTGCGGCCTTCGTCGATCGATTCCATGTCGAGCGCGTGTTCCACAAGCGCAAGCGGGATCGCGCCAGCGGCGATCGGCCGCGCGTGCCGGGCGGCGGGCCGGACGAGAGGATGGGTCGCAAATGAGTGGTCCGGACGAGGCCGATCGGGAGAAGGGCTTTCTGGCGCGATGGTCGCAGCGCAAGCAGGAAGCAAAACAGGCTGAGCCGAAGCGGGACACACCGGCTGCCGAAAGCGGCGATTCGCCGGCTCCATCCCCAGCGCAAGCCGAAGCGGTCGAGCCGGAGTTCGATCTCTCGACGCTGCCCAAGCTCGAGGAGCTGACGGAGACCACCGATATCACCGCTTTTCTTCGCAAAGGCGTTCCCGACCATTTGCGGAATGCAGCTTTGCGTAAGTCCTGGGCTCTGGATCCCGCGATTCGCAACTACGTCAGTCCGGCACTTGAATATGCCTATGACTGGAACGCGCCGGGCGGTGTGCCGGGTGGCGGCGAACTCGGCACGGGCGTCGATGTGGCACGGCTGGTTGCACAAATCATGGGCGAGCCCACGGCTGAAACAACGAATTCCGTCGCAAATTCCGGAACTGAGGTGGCAGGTCCTTCGCCGCAGCCTGCTGAACGTCAACTCTCGGCAAAATCGCAGGAAGACCTTTCTGAGGGGTCTTTGCGACAGCCTGATGAACCCTCGACGGAAACGGAACTCGTTTCAGAGGCGAAACGGGACACAGAGGAACCTGCGTCGCTGCGCGAATCCGAGGCAGCGAAATGTGTTGCACCGCAGCAACGAGTGCGACGCCATGGCACCGCAAAACCGATTGTTTAGACAAAAGTATTTGCGGACATAGGCGGGGCCTATGCTACAAATTTCTTCCTGGAATAATTCCAGTTCTAAAGTGTGTGCCTGAATAAGAGGCACGCGGGCGCGGGCGGGGAGATATCGGTAGCACCATGCGTGATGCCGGACTGGAACTAGCAATTAAGGCAGTAGGTGGCGTCGGATCGCTGGCGCGGGGGTTAGGCATTGCGCAGCCCTCCGTTTCCGCATGGTCGCGTATTCCTGCCGAGCGGGTTCTCGCGGTCGAGGCGCTGACGCAGGTGGACCGTCTCGCCCTGCGTCCCGATCTCTACGGATCGTCCGAGGATCAGGTGACATCGAAATCCGAAATCGACGAGATCGACCAACTGCGTGCCGCTGAATACGGCCTGTTGTCGTTGCTGCTTGGCAAGGCGCCGGATGCGGAAACGCTGCAACGGGTTGCCACGCTGAAGGGTGACGGATCAGATCTCGGCATGGCGCATGTCGAACTCGCGTCCGCCGCTGCGGCGACGGACGACCGCGCCGTCAGCAAGGAGTTCTTCGATCTCTTCATCGGGCTCGGCCGCGGCGAGTTGCTGCCCTATGCCTCCTATTATCTCACCGGCTTTCTTCACGAGCGCCCGCTGGCGCGGGTGCGCGAGGATCTGCGTGCGCTTGGAATCGAGCGCGCAGGCACCTCGCGTGAGCCGGAAGATCACATCGCGATTCTGCTCGAAGTCATGGCTGGGCTCGCACGCGGCGACTTCGAGGCCGAGTTCGCCGAGCAGGCGCGCTTTTTCGAGCGTCATCTCAAGCCGTGGGCGGCGCGGATGTTCGCCGATCTGGAAATATCGCAATCGGCGCGCTTCTACCGCGCCGTCGGCCGCACCGGCCGTGTCTTCATGGAATTGGAATCTGAGGCCTTCACGCTGTCCGAGTGACGGCGATGAGGCAACGTGACAAGGGGAGAATGCAATGAGCAAGCCATCTGACAATAAGTCACGGGCCACAGTGGTGGATCGGCGCAGCCTGTTTCTGATGGGCGGTTCGGCGGTCGCTGCAGCAGCCGTTGTGCCGCTTGCGGGCAGCGAGGCGGCTGCGGATGAGTCGCAGGCCGAGCGCGTCAAGGCGCGCTACAAGGAAAGCGATCACGTCAAGAATTTCTATCGCGTAAACCGCTATTGATGGGACGACGCACATGTTGATGAAGCGAAGAGACGGATCCGCGGGCAAGGCGCGTTTGCAAGGTATCGCCGCCGGCCTCGCGTCGGGAGTTCTCGACCGCCGTACGTTCTTGCGTCGGTCCGGTCTGGCGGCCGGTGCGGGCGCCGCGATCGGCCTGATGCCGCTCGGCTCTGTGCGCAAGGCGCAGGCCGGTCCTGAGAAGGTCGGCGCACCGACCGAAATCAGGAAGAACATCTGCACGCATTGCTCGGTCGGTTGCACCGTGATCGCCGAAGTGCAGAACGGCGTCTGGGTCGGCCAGGAGCCGGCCTGGGACAGCCCGATCAACCGCGGCTCGCATTGCGCCAAGGGCGCGGCGGTGCGCGAACTCGTCCATGGCGACCGCCGGCTGAAATACCCGATGAAGCTGGTCAACGGCGAGTGGCAGAAGATCTCGTGGGATCAGGCCATCAACGAGATCGGCGACAAGATGCTCGAGATCCGCGCCAAGTCAGGCGCCGATTCCGTCTATCTGCTCGGCTCCGCGAAATTCTCCAACGAGGGCGGCTACCTGTTCCGCAAGTTCGCGGCGTTCTGGGGTACCAACTCGATCGACCACCAGGCCCGCATCTGCCATTCGACCACTGTTGCCGGCGTCGCCAATACCTGGGGCTACGGCGCAATGACGAATTCCTACAACGACATGCGCAACTCGAAGACGATTGTCTTCATGGGCTCGAACGCCGCCGAAGCGCATCCAGTGTCGTTGCAGCACATCCTCTCCGGCAAGGAGCTGAACCGCGCCAACGTGTTCGTGCTCGATCCGCGCTTCACCCGCACCGCGGCGCATGCCACCGAATATGTGAGGTTCCGCGGCGGCACCGATATTGCCGTGATCTGGGGCATGTTGCACCACATCTTTAACAATGGCTGGGAAGACAAGGAATTCATCAAGCAACGCGTCTACGGCATGGACCAGATCCGCGCCGAAGTTGCGAAGTGGACGCCGGAAGAGGTCGAACGCGTTACGGGAATTCCCGGCGAGCAACTGAAGAAAGTTGCCGAGACCTTCGCAAAGCAAAAGCCATCGACCATTGTCTGGTGCATGGGCGGCACCCAGCACACCGTCGGCACCGCCAATGTCCGCGCTTATTGCAACCTGTTGCTCGCGACGGGCAACGTCGGGTCCTTCGGCTCGGGCGCCAACATCTTCCGCGGCCACTGCAACGTGCAGGGCGCGACCGATATCGGGCTCGATATCGTGACGCTGCCGCTCTATTACGGTCTGGTCGAAGGCGCGTGGAAGCATTGGGCCCGCGTCTGGGAGGTCGAATACGATTACCTGCAGTCGCGCTTCGACGAAGTCCCGGCGAAGGCGGGCCGTCCGGCACGCACCCGCAAGCAGAACATGGAGCTGCCGGGCATCCCGTGGACCCGCTGGTTCGATGCGACGCTGTCCAATCCCGACGATGTCGATCAGCGCGATGCCGTGAAGGGCGTGGTCATCATGGGCCACGGCGGCAATACCGTGCCGCGCATGACGGAGATGGTGAAGGGTCTCGAAAAGCTCGAACTGCTCGTGGTCGCCGATCCGCATCCGACGACCTTTGCCGCGATCTCCGATCGGAAGAACGGTACCTATCTGCTGCCGGCCTGTACCCAGTTCGAGACCTCGGGCTCGCGTACGGCGTCCAACCGCTCGCTGCAGTGGGGCGAGCAGATCGTCAAGCCGATCTTCGAATCGAAGGACGACTACGAGATCATCTATCTGCTGTCAGAGAAGCTCGGATTCGCCGACAAGATGTTCAAGAACATCAAGGTCGAGAACAAGCGACCGGTGCCTGAGGACCTGCTCCGCGAAATCAACCGCGGCGGCTTCTCGACCGGCTATTCCGGCCAATCGCCGGAGCGGCTGAAGGCGCACATGAAGAACCAGGGCAAGTTCGACCTGGTGACGCTGCGCGCCAAGGCGGACGAGCCCGAGATCGGCGGCGACTATTACGGCCTGCCATGGCCGTGCTGGGGCACGCCGCAGATCCGGCATCCAGGAACGCATACGCTCTACAACACCAACCTGCATGCCAAGGATGGCGGCGGCACGTTCCGCGCCCGCTTCGGCGTGGTCTATGAAGAGAAGCAGCCGGACGGCTCGGTGAAAAACGTCAACCTGCTGTCTGAAGGCTCTTACAGCAAGGGTTCGGAGCTGACCGACGGCTATCCCGAGTTCACCTACGGCGTGCTCAAGAAGCTCGGCTGGGACAAGGATCTCACCGCGGAAGAGCTGGCCACCATCAACAAGATCGGCGGCAACAATCCCGACGGCGTCGGTTGGGCGGTTGACCTGTCCGGCGGCATCATTCGCGTCACGCTGGAGCACGGCGTGATGGCGTATGGCAACGGCAAGGCCCGCGCGGTGGCGTGGAATCTGCCGGATCCCGTGCCGGTGCATCGCGAGCCGATCTACACCGCGCGGCCCGATCTCGTCGCGAAGTACCCGACGCGTCCGGACGGGCGGCAGTTCCGCATGGCCAATCTCGGCTTCTCGATTCAGAAGGCGGCGGTGGAGAAGGGGCTTGCCAAGCAATTCCCGATCATCCTGACCTCGGGACGCCTCGTGGAGTACGAAGGCGGCGGCGAGGAAACGCGGTCGAACAAATGGCTCGCGGAATTGCAGCAGGACATGTTCGTCGAGGTCAACACCTCGGATGCCGCCGAGCGCGGCATCAAGGATGGCGGCTGGGTTTGGGTGTACGGCCCGGAAAACAACTCGAAGGCCCGCGTCAAGGCGCTGGTCACCGACCGAGTGGGGAAGGGCGTGGCCTTCATGCCTTTCCACTTCTCCGGCTGGTTCCAGGGCGTCGACCAGCGCAGCAAATATCCGAAGGGCGCAGATCCGATCGTGCTGGGCGAAAGCGTCAACACGATCACGTCCTACGGCTATGACCCCGTTACCGGCATGCACGAGGGTAAGGTGACCCTGTGCCAGATCCAAGCGGCGTGAGAGGAGAATAGATCATGGCTCGCGTCAAATTTCTTTGTGATGCCGACCGTTGCATCGAGTGCAACGCCTGCGTGACGGCCTGCAAGAACGAACATGAAGTGCCGTGGGGCATCAATCGCCGCCGGGTCGTCACCATCAATGATGGCAAGCCCGGCGAACGCTCGGTCTCCATGGCTTGCATGCACTGCACGGATGCGCCGTGCGCCGCGGTGTGCCCGGTGTCGTGCTTCTACACCACCGCCGACGGCGTGGTGCTGCACTCCAAGGATCTGTGCATCGGCTGCGGCTACTGCTTCTACGCTTGTCCGTTCGGCGCGCCGCAATATCCGAAGGTCGGCAACTTCGGATCGCGCGGCAAGATGGACAAGTGCACCTACTGCGCGGGCGGACCGGAAGCCGACTCGACGCCGGCCGAATACGCCAAATACGGCGCCAACCGTCTGGCCGAAGGCAAGCTCCCGATCTGTGCCGAGATGTGCTCGACCAAGTCGCTGCTCGCCGGCGACGGCGCCATCATCGCCGAGATCTACAAGGAGCGGGTGATGAAGCGCGGCTACGGCTCGGGCATGTGGGGCTGGAAGACCGCCTACAGCGATTCGCCGACCGGCTGATGCAACGGCCGCCGCGTTTTGGCGCGGCGGCATCAGGGTAATTCCGATAACCGAAAGGCGTTGGCAAATGCCAGGCTCACTTTCAATTCTCAGATTCGCGGTGTTCAAACCGCTGTTCGCGGCATTCGCTTTGCTGTTCGTTCTCGCACAGCCCGCGGCTGCACAGATTTCGTTCAAGCCGACCGCCGAGGCCGTTCAGGAAGACAAGCTCCTGAACGCGCTGAAGGAGGGTGACAAGATCACCGGGCGCGTATCGATCCCCGACGGGATGGCTGCCAGCTTGATCCAGCCCGCCGGGCGCGACTGGCGCGACTTCCAGCGTAGCAAGCTGCCGTGGATCGGCGGCATTTCCATCGTCGGCATGCTGGCTGTGCTCGCGATCTTCCTGATGGTGCGCGGCCGGATTCGCGTGCATGAGGGGTTCTCAGGGAAGACGATGCTGCGCTTCGCCAGTTTCGAGCGGTTTACACACTGGCTCACGGCAAGCTGCTTCATCATCCTGGCGCTCTCGGGCCTGAACGTCAGCTTCGGACGCACCCTGATCTTGCCGCTGTTCGGCCCCGACGCTTTTGCGACTATGTCAGCCTGGGCCAAGCTTGCGCACAACTACCTGGCATTCCCGTTCATGCTGGGTCTTGCGATCATGTTCCTGATCTGGATCAAGGATAACATCCCCAGCAAGCTGGACCTGGAGTGGATCAAGCAGGGCGGAGGGCTTCTGTCTGACGACAAGCATCCGCCGGCCAAGCGCTTCAATGCGGGCCAGAAGGGCATTTTCTGGATCGTGATCATCGGCGGCGTGCTGATGTCGGTGTCCGGCTGGTTCCTGCTGTTCCCGTATCTGCCCGGCAACGTCACGGCGCTCCAGTTCTGGACGGTGATCCATGCCGTGGTCGCGATGCTCTTCATCGCCGTCATGCTGGCGCACATCTATATCGGCTCGATCGGCATGGAGGGGGCGTTCGACGCGATGGGAACCGGCGAGGTTGATCTCAACTGGGCCAAGGAACATCATGCGCTCTGGGTCAAGGAACAGCAGGCAAAGGGCGAAGCTCCATCGGACGGTACGGCCCGCGCAGTGCCGGCCGAATAGTCCGGTTGGACCCAAGCAAAACGTGGGGAAGTGACATGAAATCTTTTGTTGCGGCGGTGGCATTCGCAGTCTTTGCTGCTGTCGGCGTTGCGATGGTGCTCAACAACTTTCAGGAGTCGAGCTCCGTCGCCTTTACGACCACGGGCGCCAGGGTCGGCGATCCCGGCCATAATCTGATCGGCCCGAGCTGACGCCGGCGGTGGGCGCGCCTGACGTCACGCTGGCGTGGCCGGTCGAAATCCGCCTGCCGAAGGATCGCCGCAGCTTGCGCGTTACCTTCGACGATGGGCGCACATTCGATCTCTCCGCCGAATTGCTCAGGGTCACCAGCCCGTCGGCCGAAGTGCAGGGGCATTCCGAGGCGGAGCGCAAGACCGTCGGCGGCAAACGCAATGTCACCATTCTTTCGGTCGATCCTGTCGGCAATTATGCCGTCAGAATAGGGTTCGACGATATGCACGCGACCGGCATCTACTCCTGGACGTTCTTGCGCGATCTCGGTGAGAATGCCGAGCGGCGCTTTCAGGACTACCTCGACGACCTGCAAGCCAAGGGGCTCGACCGCGACAGGCCGGGCGTACGCTAAAGGGCCGGCGGGAATGGCATCCAGCGATTCGGCGAAAGCTTCACGTCGCAAGGCAGGCCGGTCGACGCTTCTGGCGCTTGCGGCCGTGCTGATCGCGCTGCCGATCGGCGCAACGGCTGCCCTCGCGCAACTGCGCGGGCATGGCGGGCCGGTTCGGGCGCTGGCGATCTCGGCCGATGGTCAAAGCGCGATCTCCGGCAGTTTCGATTCAACTGCGATCCGCTGGTCGCTGACGCGCAATGCGGCCGAGCAGGTGCTTCGTTTCCATTCCGACGCAATCAACGCGGTCGTGCTGCTCGGGGAGGGACGCGCAGCGACCGCCGGCGCTGACGGTCGCATCGCCATCTGGACCTTTGGCAAGGCAGAGCCCGACGCGGTGTTCGAAGGCCACACGGCGCCGATCGTAGCGCTCGCCGTGTCGCCTGATGGCGCGACGCTCGCGTCGGCGTCGTGGGATCACACGGTGCGGCTCTGGCCGCTCGCAGGCGGTGCGCCGCGGGTATTTGATGAGCATACGCAGAACGTCAATGGCGTGGCGTTTACGGCCGACGGCCGCACGCTGGTCAGCGTCAGCTACGATCTCAGCGTTCGCATCTGGCCGCTGTCGGGCGCGCAGGCGCCGACCGTCGTTCCGATGCCGACACCGCTCAACGCCGTGGCGGCGGGCCGTGACGGTGAAATCGCGGTCGGCGGTGCCGACGGCAAGGTTTACTTCCTGACCGCCGGCGGCGCGCGCGCCGGCGAACTCGCGGCAGGGCCAAGGCCGGTGATCTCGATTGCGATTTCACCTGATGGCGCGCATGTGGCCGCCGCGGGCATCGGCGGCACGGTCGCCGTGATCGACCGCAAGGCGCGTACGCTCGCGCGCACGCTGGTCGGCCCGGGCTTGCCGGTCTGGTCGGTCGTATTCGCACCCGACAGCCGTACGCTGCTCACGGGCGGCGCTGATAACATCATCCGCCGCTGGAACGCCGCGACAGGCGAGCCGGTCGATCCGCTCCTCGTGGAAACGGCAGGAGATCCGCTCGCCGCCTATGCCGGCGATCGCGGCGCGGAAATCTTCCGCGCTTGCGTCGCCTGCCATACGCTCGGCGCCGATCAGGCCAACCGTGCAGGGCCGACGCTCGCCGGCATCTTCGGCCGACGAATTGCAACCGCGCCCGGATATCATTTTTCCGAAGCGCTTAAGCGCCTTGATATCGTCTGGACGCCGGAGACGGTTTCGAAACTGTTCGAGGTCGGGCCGCAGGCCTACACGCCCGGCACCAAGATGCCGGAGCAGCGCATCGGCTCGGAGCAGGACCGCGCCGCGCTGGTGCAATTCCTCGAGCGGGCGACAAAGCGATAGCGCGCTCGACGCGGCGCTCTCGCGATGTCGTCAATGCTTCGCGGGCGCCGAAAACACCAGCGACATATCCTCGAAATCCTCGATGGGAAGCTTGTTGACGCCTGCGGCGGCCGCCGTCTTCTTCGACGGTGCTACGCCGGTGGTTAAGTCAGAACGGTCGTTGGAAATTGAGTATGAACGCAACGTGGTTGCGGCAGCGAGCAGGGCGACTGCCACGAATCCGGAAATCAACAAATGCTTCATGGAAAACTCCGTTGGCTCGATATGCAGTGTGGCTTGCCACCACCGCATTACGGCCAACGGTCACGCGCGCATGTGGTCTACGTCACCTATCACGATCTTGTTTTTGACGATCGGGCCGGTTCCCTTGCTCCGTAACGAAATGCGCCCCCGCATTTGCTGACGTTTCGGTCGGCGAACTACCCAGATGGAGTGGAATCTGCTTACGGAGCAGGACGACGACCGGTCCGCGGGTTGAGCGGACCCGTTGGCCGGCGCCTCAGGGCTTCCGGCAGGAATTTTTCGTCCGGAGCGGCAACGGCGCTGGCGCGAACGTCCGCCGCGGTTTGGGCGCGTTCGTGCTCGGTCTGATTGTCCTTGAACTTTCGCTTTACGTCGAGGCCACCAACGGGATCGTTGACGCCGTGTTGAATGTCCCTGAAGTCGTCCACAAAATCCTCCCGACTTCCATCGATCCGCACGTCCGGAAACGCGGACCGGAGAACCAGGTTCCTCCTGCGCCCGTCAGGAGGCGCCGTTAAATTGAAGCATTAAGTGGAACCGGCAGTGCCACGCCCAATTGACTCCAGGTGAAGCGAGATGGAGCGGCAGATGAGCGACAGCACCGTCAAGAAGGTATCCAGCAAAACCGCACCCAAGGGGACGATGGGTCAAACCTACCTCGTTTCCGGCAAACGCCTCTCGATGCGATTATGGGAAAACGAGCAGCCGAAAACCGACGTGTCCGAACCGAGAGATTACGAAACCGTGGGCTATGTTGTGAATGGACGTGCTGAACTTGTTGTCGAGGGCCAGACGATAAGGCTGGAGCCAGGCGACTCTTGGCTGGTGCCCGCGCATGCTGAACACAGCTATCGCATTCTTGAGCCATTTACGGCCGTGGAGGCGACCGCGCCGCCCGCGCAAGTGCATGGCCGCGACGAAGTAAAAGCGTAGTCATACAACAAGTTTTTGGGAGAACGTGATGGGACTCGAAGCCGTCTATTTCATCGGAGCGTTCGTACTTCTCACCGCGCTGATCTATGGGACGCTGAGTTATCATTATCGCAACAGGGCCGCGACGCGGGCCGGCGATGAAATCGTGAAGCAGCGGTATCGGGAAAACCAGGGCTGAAGCCGAAAAATTCGATGCTCTAACAGAGTATCTTCGTAGCTGGATGGGCCAACAGGGCGCGCGAATACACGCCCGATGACAAGCTCCGCGACATCCGGGTTGTCTCGGGCACGGGTCCCGGATGTCGCTTCGCCCATCCGCTACAACTCTACATCCGCCTGCGCTGGGCGGGGGACCGCATTCACTGCACGCCTTGCGAGTCCTCGGCGCCGAGTGGGGCCTTGTAGCCGCCGTCGCGACCGGGGACGCCGATATGAATCTCGTGCCCCTGGCGCATCGCCAGCGACGCCGCGGCGACGGCCGCTTCGAAGGCTGCTTCCTTCGTGTCGTATCTATGCGGCGCATTCCCGTCATGGAGGACCGTCCACCCGTCCGGCTCGGAGACGATCATGTATTCAGCCAATCCCATCGGAGCCTCCTTGCTGTTCGCAAGGCCAACGTGGAGACCGTTGCCCGGTTCCGATCGCTTAGCAGGGCGTCACGTGCGCTGTGTGCCGGGTCTCGGGGGGATCCTGCTGTGAAGGATCCGTCAGTCTTTCGGGGGACGTCCACGCTTGGCAAATGTCAGTCCCTGCATGTCGGCCGCGTTTTGTAAGAGACCTGCGCGCTTCAAAGCTTCGCTTCGTGCAGGACCATGAGGCATGGCCCGCGCTTGCTCCAGCGCTGTCAGCGCTTCGATATGCAGGTCCGGCTGGGGCCGATCTTCGATCTTTTTCCTGTCCATTTGGAAAGATTAGGAGGCGGGAACCTTACCTGTCTGCACGGTTCTGGACGTTGGAACCCAGAGTTCACCGATTTATCGGAACTAAGTCCCGTGCTTTCCGCTTCCAATTCTGGAGGTGTCCCAATGAGCAAGGAAAAGCCCACCGATGATCCGCGCCAGCAGACCGACTGGGGATCGCACAAGCAGACCGACAAACCGTGGAAGGAGAAGCCGGAGAAGGAGCAACGGTCGTCATCGAAAGTAGACCTGGAAAAATGGCGTGAGACCAACACCCATTAGCCTTACTGCGCCTATGACGCCGTAGAATTAGCGACGCGCTACGGGATGGATGGAGATGCGGCAGATGCTTGAAGAGAAATTGAGGGAAGCGATCGTTGCTGAGCTGAAACGGCAAGCGGCGAATAATCCGCAGTCGCTGAGCATCGATGACTCCGAAGGCCTCGTCGTCAAGGGCAAGATCGATCTGGACGACCTGACGATGGTGATTGCGGGAGCTGTTGCCGGAGGACCGTGACGCATCCGCGACGGCCGCCTCCGCTACTGCAGGAACGGAGATTGCAGCCGGGCGTTCTCCCAAAAATGCTTGGACGCGAAGATGACGGAACCGCTGCCTCTGTTGATAGAGAGTTCGATCGAAATCGCCTGGGACTATCTCGAGCGTACGGGAGAGCTGGGCGATGCGATGGTGGCCGGCCGCTTCCTCAGCGACACGATAGAATTGATGGTGCGGCGTGGCGAGCGGCGGCGGCTGATGCTGGCCAACAAGGCAATCGCGGCCTATCAGCAATTCAGGAGGCAGCAGTCCGAACATCCGGTGCTTGCCTCGGCCTGATGGCGCGTTCGTATCGGAACGCTTTGCGCAAGCGCCAGTTGAAGAGTCGCTTCGATGAAGAAAGCGATCCTGGCTTGCACATGCGCCTTGTTGCTATCGACGGGCGGCGCGTTCGCGCAAATGCAGCCGGCCCCTGGCGCATCAAGCCAAGGCAACGTTGGCCCCGGCGCTACCAAGAGCACGACCAAACACACCAACACGAAAAAGGGAATGACGACGGGGACGGCTACCGGCAAAATAAGGGCCAGAAGCTCGTCGAGCAGCGCCCCGTCCAGCATGGGAAATGTCGGACCTGGCACCAGCAACGTTACCGGCCCGCAACCCGGCGGCCGTTAGTCCCTTACGAATGCCGTTATCCGCGGATAGCGGCATTTGTCTGGTCCGTGCGTAACATAGCCGGCAGGCTCGATCCTCATATCATGCCCGCTGCTCTGCGGCTTTCCGCCGAAGCTCCTCGATCATCTGCTGGGCCCCCGACCGAGTCAGCAATTCACCGGACTTGTCGGGAATGTCAGCGGCGTCGCAGAGGCGCTTGATTTCCTTCCTCTGCTCCTCCGTCATCGGATCAGTATGCGCATTCAGGACCATGGCGACCTCCTTTTCCTTGACTAACGTGAAGGATGGAGGCGCGTTCCGGTCCGTGCATGGGGATGGGGAGTGCGTTGGCAATAATCGCCGCGGAGTAGCTGCTGTTCGCTTACCCGAAGGGATCGAAGCTTGATCACCGGCGTTTAGAGCTCATGAAAATGGACGGCGAGACCGTGCGCATATGTGAGGTCAAGACCATTGCTCAGGGCAAGGGCAAGCTGATCCGCGTGAGCTACGAACAGCGCAGGCGTGACGGCGAACGACAACAGCGCCAGCGCGAAGTTTACGACAACGGCAATTCAGCCGTCATTCTGCCCTACGATCCCGATCGCAAGACTGTGCTGCTCACCCGGCAATTGCGGCTGCCGATATTTTTGCAGGACGGCACGGAGCGAACCGTAGAGGCGTGCGCCGGCAAGCTCGATGGCGAGGAGGCCGAACGGCGCATTGAGAAAGAGGTGCGGGAGGAGCTCGGCTACAAGGTATCGAAGCTGGAACGGCTGTTGGAGCTCTACGTGAGCCCGGCCGCGATCATGGAACAGATCGTGTTCTTTACCTGCGCCTATTCGCCGGCAGACAAGGTGTCCGGCGGTGGCGGGCTCAAGGAGGAGGGGGAAGATATTGAGGTGGTCGAGATCACCCTGGAGCAGGCTGCTGCGATGGTCGCAAATGGGGAAATCGTCGACGCAAAGACGGTCGTTCTCGTTCAGTATCTGCGTGGTCGCATGCAAGCTGCCACTCGCAGCTAGTCCCGGCATCGGCTGCCGCAGTCGGCAGGCGTTCGTTGGTTACAGGAACGGCTTTCCACCGGTAACCGCAATCGTCGCGCCGGAGACGTAGCTGGACAGCGGATCGGCCAGCATGACGTAGGCGGTAGCCAGTTCGACGGGCTGGCCGGGCCGCTGCATTGGAACCTGTTTGCCGAAGTTCTCCACGGACTCTTCCGGCAGGGTAGAGGGAATGAGCGGCGTCCAGATCGGCCCGGGCGCGACCGCATTGGCGCGGATGCCCTTCTCGGCCAGCATCTGCGCCAGCCCTGCCGTGAAATTGTGGATCGCTCCCTTGGTCGTCGCATAGGCCAGCAGGCTAGGGTTGGGCACATCCGAATTGATCGATGCGGTGTTGATGATGCAGCTTCCCGGTTTCATAAGGGGTACGGCCGCCTTGGTGAGATAGAACATCGCATGGATGTTGACCTTGAAGGTCAACTCCCATTCCTCGTCGCTGATATCCTCGATCGATTTGAAGCTGGCCTGATGTGCGGCGTTGTTGACGAGGATGTCGATGCCGCCGAGCTCGGAGACAGCATTTGCAATCACGGCGCGGCAGTGATCGGGGTGCTGGATGTCGCCCGAAACAAGAACGGCCTTGCGGCCTGCTTCGGTGACCAGCCGTTCGGTGTCCCGGGCGTCATCGTGCTCATCCAGATAGGAGATCAGCACATCGGCTCCCTCCCTGGCGAACGCGATAGCGACCGCGCGGCCGATGCCGCTATCACCCCCGGTGATAACCGCCTTCTTGCCGTTGAGCCGGCCGCTGCCCTTGTAGGAAGTTTCGCCATGATCAGGCAGCGGATTCATCGCGCCGGTCGTGCCCGGCATCGGCTGGTACTGGCTGGGAAAAGGTGGCCGCGGATAGTGCAGCATTGTATCTCTCTCCTAAAAGCGGCGCCGGCCCTGCAGCCTTGGTGCTGCGGCTAGGTGAGGCGGTGGAGGTTTCCGAACGGATTGAGCTCGCTGGGTTCCTTATCCTCATCCTCGCTCTTGCGCTGTTCCGCCTTAGCTTCCTCTTGCAACTTACCGTCGCCGACGACTTCGGCGATCACTTCCTTGGTCTTCCCCGCAACTCGGCGGGTCGTCCGTTTAATGGTACCCATAATCGCGACCTGCGCTGTGGTGGGGTCTGCTCCAAGTCAATGTCCGACCGCCGCCTTCGTTCCTGTGCCCACAGCTATGCCGATGTCCCCATCGCAGCCGGCGCATAGGAACGTTGCGATACTCATCGCGCTTGGTTCGCCAGGGAGAGCGGTGAAGGTGATGCCAGGAGTTGAACCCGGAGATCTTGATGCGCTGATCATCGGCGGTGGACCGGCGGGGTTGACCTGCGCGACATATCTGGCGCGGTATCGGCGCAAAGTCGTCGTCGTCGATAGCGGGAAAAGCCGGGCAGCGCTGATTCCGGAGACGCATAACTACCCGGGCTTCGCGGATGGAATTGCCGGCACAAGCCTGCTTGAGGCGCTCACCTCCCAGGCAAAGACCTACGGCGTCGAGATCATCGGTGACTGGATTGCGGAACTGCAACGCGTTGAGGGCGGCTTCGAGGCGAGATATTCTCGGGGAATCATCGGAGCAAGGCGAGCCGTGATGGCAAGCGGATTGGTCGACCGCGATCTCGGCGATCCCGATCTGCGAGAGGCCGTCGGCTATGGGCTGGTTCGATACTGTCCGATATGCGACGGGTTCGAGGCATCTGACCTGCGTATCGGCGTGTTGGGAAGCGCCGACGACGCGGGCACAAAAGCGCTGTTTCTGCGCACCTATTCGAGACAGGTCACGCTGCTGACGCTGGACGGCAAGGACTGCGGCGAGCCATTCTCCCGCGAGTTGTCGGAAGCAGGCATTCGCTTGCCCGAGGCCCACGCGGTAGGCTTCCGCAGGCAGGACAAGCAAATGATCGTGTCGCTGAGCGATGGAACGGTCGAAGCGTTCGATGTGATCTATCCGGTCTTGGGCTGTGAAGTGCGCTCCGAGTTGGGACGGAAACTCGGTGCCCGCCACAACGATACCGGCTGTCTCGAAGTCGATGCACATCAACGCACGAATGTGCCGGGATTGTACGCCGTCGGAGATGCCGTTTCAGACCTGCACCAGATCGCGGTCGCAACCGGTCACGCGGCCGTCGCCGCCACCGATATCCATAACAGTTTGCCGCGCAACTTCCGCTGACGGTCGCTATGGAAGCTACGGCTTATCCTCTATGTCGTGCGCGGGCAGCGGGCTTACCGCGGGAGCGTTGAGTGGTGTCCCATCGAATGCGAAGTGAGATCCGTGGCACGGGCAGTCCCAGCATGTCTCGAACGAATTCCAGTGCAGGTGGCAGCCGATATGCGTGCAAGCTGCCGAGCGGGTATACAGTTTGCCAGAGGAATCGCGATAGGCGGCGATCTTGCTGAGGGCGTGCCGTATGATGGCGCCGTGTCCGGCCTTTAAGTCGCTCACCGTGTTTAATTCGCCCGGCGCGAGATATTCGGCGAAATTCTTCACCGGGGTCAGGTTCTCTTTCAGGAAATTGCCGATGGCGGCAGGGGTCTTGCGCGAAGGTTGGTAGACCTCGGTCCATTTGGCGTCGCGACCCATGATCAATGCCGCATTGATCAGGGCGCCCACCACCCCGTGCGTCATGCCTTGGCCGGAATCGCCGGTGTGCACGTAGATATTCTCGTTCCCCGGATTCTTGCCGATGAAACCCGCATAGTCGATGGTCTCGAGAACTTGCCCTGACCAGCGGTGGGTAGCCTCCTGGGCCGCAGGGATAAGGTTGCGCGTCCAGGCTTCGAGGGCCTGAAAGCGCATCTCGGCATCGTCGGCTTCACCACTCTTGTGATCTTCACCGCCGACGATGAGGTAGTCGGTCTGCTCCTCGCCCGGCTGCAGCCGCACATAATGATAGGGATCCAGCGTGTCCCAATACAGCGCGTCCGGGACCGTTCCCTTCCGGATCGAGAATGCCATTGCATAGGTGCGATAGGGCGCCATCTTGGTGTGCAGGGCAAATCGATCCACGATCGGTGAGTTCGTCGCCACGACCGCCGCGCCGGCAACGACTTTGCCGCCGGCGGTTGAGACGACCACCTTGCCATCGTCACGCTCGTCGATGGACTCGACCACCGTGCCGGCGTGGAACGTCCCGCCCTTCGCTTCGATGATCGCGGCAAGCCCCTTCAGATATTTGAGAGGATGAAACGTGCCCTGCCGCGGGTAGCGCAACACGTGTTGTTGCTCGCAGTGAGAGAAGGGGACGCCGACCAGCCGATGGGCGGGCACGCCAACCTTGCGGGCCGCTTCAAGTTCGTCCTCGATGATTTTCGAATCGGTATTGAGCGCCTGAAAGAGATAGCCGTCGAGCCGACGGAAATCGCAATCGATGGATTCCTTGTTCTGCACCTCTTCGATGCGATCGATCGCAGCCGCCTGGCTTTCATTGAACAGACGCGAAACTTCTTCGCCGCGGAGTCTGATCATCGCTGAGATCAGATCGTCGCACGGTGAGCCGAGATGCGCCGTGGTTCGCGCCGTCATGCCGCCGGCGATATCACCGCGATCGATCACCACGACGCGTGAGCCTTCGATCGCGAGTTCGTATGCGGTGGAGATTCCTGCGATGCCTGCGCCGATGACGACGACGTCGCATTCCCTGTCGCCCTGCAGCGGTGCTGCATGGGAGGCGACCGCAACGTTCATCCACAGCGACTTGCTGCGGCGATCGGCGAAATGGCTCATCCGAAAACCCGATAAATAGTTCTAAGGGCCAACGATAGATGAACGCCTTGGTTCCCCGGTTTCGCCGCGATCAGGCGTGTCACATTAGCTCGATCAGGCGCCGGGCATCGGCCGGCGCGGCGCTCTTCTGGTCATTGTCGAAATAGACGAAGACGTCGCAGCCCTGTCTTTTCCAGGACCTGATGCGACGGGCCCAATCGGCAAGCGCGGCACCGCTATAGTGGTCCTTGTAGCGGCCTCCGGGCCCATGCCCGCGGACGTAGACGAAATCGGCGGTGCGCTTCCATGGTGCCGGCGCGTCATGATGGTCGGAAATGCAAAGCGAGATGTTTTGCTCGCGCAGCAGCCGGGTGATCCTGGGCTCGTACCAGCTCGGATGCCTGAATTCGAAGCTGTACCGGCGTTTCTTCGAGAGCAGCTTGAAGAACGAGGCAAGCCGGTCGGCGTTGGCCTGGAAATTCGGTGGTAGCTGAAACAGCACCGGTCCCGCCTTCCTGCCGAGCAGGGAGAGGCGGCTTTCGAGCAGCTCGAGGCTGTTGACCGAATTCTCCGAGAGCCGCTTCCAATGCGTGATGAATTTGGATGCCTTCCAGGCGAATACAAAATCGCTTCCCGTCTGCGCGCGCCAGCCCTTTACCGCCTCCGGCGTCGGCGTCCGGTAAAACACCCCGTTCAATTCGGTCGTCGGGAATTGACCGGCGTAGAATTTCAATTGCTCCTTGAGCGGCAGTCCCTTGGGAAAAAACGGTCCGCGCCAGGAATCGTAGTGCCAACCCGACGTGCCGATCAGGACGCGCGGCATGGCATCACGGCTTCAGGACGACCTTGGTGCAGCCGTCCTTCTCGTGCTCGCAGCAAACGTCGCCGTTGCGATGCCGCGCCAGCGCTTTCATTCCAAACCCCTCCGCATCAGTTGATGATGAGAATGATCGGCGAGGCTGAGTTGTTCCGGCATCTGATCAGCGTGAGGAACAGGACGGCAGAGGTAACTGCAGAGGAGTGGCTGCAGCCATTCGAAAATGAGACCTGAGTGAATATCAGGCGCGGTCCGGCGCCTCTTCTAGGTCGTCCAGCTCCACGAGAAAGGCCAGCAGCAATTCTTCCTGCGGCTGCGCGGCATCCCGTGCGGCTTCCCGGTACATGGCGATTTCGTTCTCGGTCGAGCGTCGGGCCCGGAGCCGCGCCTTGCCATCCCATAGAGGTGCACCGTTCGACATCAGGCCGGCTATGTCCTCACGCAGCCAATGCTCATGACAAAGCTGCTGGGATTCCCGCAAGTTCTTGGCTTCGAAAGCGAGGGTGGGTCTTCCGCCGATGTCCAGGGTAAAAATCGCGGGCAGCAACGTCATTCACTTCAAGCCATATGTCTGATCAAGAGGCCGACCGCACTGAAGGCCACAAGTGCGCAGGACACTCCGATCCGCATCACAATCCGCCTCAGGTTCATGCCGGCGGCCTGATGTTGTCTGTCAGGCGGTTCAGTTCTTCTGAATCGAGCGGATCTGCAACGAACCTGATTTCGGTGGCGTTACATTTTGCGCATTCGAAGGTTCGCTTTTCGGAACGGTCGGCGCCGGAGACAACGTTGGCCAATCGCATTCGAGTCAGACATCTGACGCAACGCGGACATTCGATGGGTAGGAGGGCGGCGAGCATCTGGCTAACCTCGTTGCGAAGATTAACCTGCCGACGAGTTATCGTCTGTCGGATCCCTGACATATATTTTGCGGCAACGCGGCGCGAAACGCAGGAGAATCTCCTGCAGTGCGAAACGCGACCAAACCTGCCGTGGCGATCGAAGCAGGGTGCAATGGAACCAGAGGGAGTATCGCTGATTGATACGGAGCTGTTGCGGCGAGCCGGCAACAGAAACAAAGTGCTCGCTGCTCGAAGGTCACGGGTCATCCGAAAATTGAAGGAGTGGGCGGACGGGATGCTTCCGACACTGCGCCATCATCTCGAAATGGCGCGGGATATGGCAGCAGGAACGACCGTCGGGAAGCATTAGTTAGAAGGTCGATTGCCGACATGAGTCGCACGGAGCGCCGGTAGCGCGGCGTCCCGTGCGTACTGTTGAATAGCGAGGACTAGCAAGATGGCGAAGAAAGCGAAGAAGCGAAAATATTCAAAGGGCGCATCGAAGAAAGTCGGCCGCGCCATGAAGAAGCGCAAATCCGGTACGTTGAAGAGCGGCCGATCGGGCAAGAAGGTAAAGAGCAGGAAACAGGCGATCGCAATCGGCCTCTCCGAAGCCCGAAGGGAGGGCGCCAAGGTGCCCAAGAAGTCGAGCAAGAAGCGTTCGAGCAAGAGTTCTAAGAAGCGCGGGCGGAAGTCCTGAGGGCTCAGTCCGACCGGGCTAGATCGGCGGCCGGATAGGCCACCATCCAGTCGTCAAGCCATTCATCTCCGGAGTCGTCGAGCGCGCGAAATCGATAACGCTCAAGATTTCGAGGCGGCGAGATCTTGCGGTACCGCGGGAAGGTTGGTCTGGATATCAGTGTCATCGCTCATCGCCGCTCCGCCGGCGTTTCCCGGCCCCGAATGATGAGCTTTAGAACGGCGAGCGGCTGAGCGGGGTTCCTGCGATCTCATAAAAACAGACAGCGGCGCCACGCCAGCGGCAGCTGACCGTTGGAGGCGGGAACGCGACGGCTACCATTCCGAGCGGAATTTGTTCCTGCGACTTGGTCAAGAGCTCCTCGCCTCCATGACGTCGGTCGTTATCCCGATCCTAGTCAGGAGCGCGCGATGGCCTCGCCGATTCCGGAGCCGTACCGGTGTCACGAGCCGGTGTCACGAGGCGGCCTTCTTTTCAAGAGCGGTCCCCTCGTCTACGGAATGGCCCGCAGATCAAACCTGCGCGTGCTGCCCGCCGGGACGTGAAATTCGGCTTAACGCCGCGCCCGTCCCGTTGCCGCCTTGCACCAGCGCAATATCGCCCAGCGCAATGATGCCGACGAGCCGCTTGTCGCGATTGAGCACGGGCAGGCGACGGACCTGGATGTCACCCATGTTGGCGCACACCTCGTCGAGATCCTGGTCTTCGTAGCAATACTTGACGTCGGCCGTCATCACGTCACCGACCCGCGCCTCCGGGCCTCGGCCCATGCCGATCCCGCGGATCGCGATATCGCGGTCGGAGATCATGCCGACAAGGCGTTCATTGTCCGTTACCGGGAGCAACCCGACACCGAGTGCCGCCATGGCCTGCGAGGCGTCTCTTAACGTGTCATCGGGAGTGCAGAGTTGAACCTCGGGTGTCATCACATCGGAAACTTTCATGTGAACCTCTCCGCTTGCCGGTTCTTCACCCGCTAACAGGTATGTCGGATCGCCGTTCCAGTAGGTGCATGAAATTCCAACAGCGGTGGAGAGACCTCAGACGAGCCCGAAGTCTCTCCTCGTCTCTCCTCGTTTGTCCTACCAGCGGTGGCTGTCCACGCCGACGCCCACGCTTACGCCAGGTGCCCGGAAACCAACGCCGGCACGCGGCCCGTCGTCCCAATCGCGATCGCGATAGTAGTGTCGACGCTCGATATATCGCTCGCGCGGCGCATAGGCATATGAATCGCGAACGATCACGCGGCTGCCGCGGCGGGTGCGATAGCAGCGCCCATCATCGTCACAGACCATGCGGACCTGCTGTATCAGGTCGGAGTTCGAATATTCGTTCTCAGTGTAGATGTCAGACGCATTTGCGCTGCCGGCCAGGAGCGCGCCCGCGCCGGCCAACAGGCCGATCGCAATCTTCCTCATAAGTTCCTCCTCGTTCGAATGCTGCCCGCGGGCTCAAAGCGTCGCATCCACTTTGGTTCCGGGAGCTAAATCAATGAGGAGCAAGTTCCGGTAGACCCGTCGGCCGGAACAGCGCGTAGCCATGCAGAGTTATTCGTTAAAAACACACAATCTTCCAAGAACGGAACAAGGAGCGGAACATGAAACAAAGCCTGTTAGGCGGCGCCATCGCCGCACTAATGCTGGGCACAAGCGCATTCGCGCAATCGCCAAGTGATCAGCAGAGAACAAACCCGCCGGCGGCGCAAAGCCAGTCTCCCAGGGCGGCGCCATCACCCGCGACACCTCAGAACAACCAAAGCGACAGGTCGGACGCGCAGAAACCGCCGACCAATGCCACAGCAGACTCGCCACGTCCGCAGGCCCAGTCAAACCAGCCTGGCGCGGCGTCTCAGAATCAGTCGGGCGCGGCGTCTCAGGCGAGATCCGATGGCAGTTCAGCCAATCCGCCTGCGCAGCAGCAACAGCAGGCTCAGCAACCATCGCAGCAGCCATCACAGGCGCAATCCGCCCAGCAACCGGGCTCGTCTTCACAGCAGCCCTCGCAGGCGCAGACCAACACAGCGCCGCCGGCCAACGACCAGTCGACAAGCACGCAACGATCGACCGGTCCGGCCAATACGTCTAACGATGCGACGAAGAGCGGGACTGCGCAGCCTTCGACCAATACGGCGGCTCAGCCTTCGAACACGCAGACCAACACCGCGCAGTCGCAGACAAACGTCAACGTCTCGGCCAATCTATCGGAAAGTCAGCGTACCCGCGTGAGCACGTCAATCAGCCGGCTGAACGTCAAGCCGGTGACCAATGCGAATTTCTCATTGTCGGTGGGCACCGTCGTCCCCCGTGATGTGCATTTCGAGCCGCTACCGGCTGAAGTTGTCGAAGTGATGCCGCAATACCGCGGCTATAACTTCATCCTGGTTCGCGAGGACATCGTGATCGTCGATCCCGCGACCTACAAGATTGTCGACGTGCTGCCGCGGGGCGGCCAATCGACCGCGGCGGCCCCGGCACCGCGCAAGCAGACCTTCTCGGACAGCGACAGGGCGGTTATCCGCAAACACGCGCGTTCGTCGAGGACGGAGCAGCGTTCGACCAGAACCGAGCAGCGCACCACGGGCAGCGCCGCTTCCACGCGCGTGCGCGTCGGCGACCGCCTGCCGGACTCGGTCGAGATAAGATCGTTCCCGGACGAGGTATATCGGGAATCTCCGCGGCTGCGTGAGTATCGCTACATTGAGCGAGATGATCGGATGTATATCATCGAGCCCGGCGAGCGCCTGATCATCGAGGAAATCGAAGACTGATATCTAAGGGGGAGGCGGTCCGAAGGCCGCCTCTCCGTCGCATATCGCCGCGAACGATCATGGTGCTTTTCCTGACTTTCGATGTGAGTGTAACGTGGGACCCACCAGGCCGGCTGCGAGGTTTCATTGCTCCGCAGGCAACCTCACGGCGGCTCGTGCGTTGGCCCACATGGAGCAACGATAAATGGCCACCGAAACCAAACCCCGCATTCCTCACAACACGCTCGTTCTCATCGGCGACGGCCAAAAGGCCCTCTTTCTACGCAACAAAGGCACCCCGCAGCAGCTCAGTCTGGAGGTGGAGCACGTGCTCGAGCAGGAAAATCCGGCGACGCGCGAGCAGGGAACCGATCGTCCCGGGCGGTCCATCCAGAGTGTCGGCACGGCGCGAAGCGCAATGGAGCAAGCCGACTGGCATTATATCGCCGAAGAGCGGTTCGCTGGCACCATTGCGGATGCGCTCTATCGTCTTGCCCACGGCAATCGCTTCGACAAATTGGTTGTAGTTGCGCCCGCGAAAGTTCTGGGCAATCTGCGACAGGCTTATCATGCTGAAGTGGCAGAGCGGATCGTAGGCGAGATTCCGAAGCAATTAACTTCCCATCCGATCCCCGACATCGAAAGGCTGATGGCGGCTTAGCCGCTCACAGTCGCCGCATCTCGCGGCGGCCGCAGTTCAGGCATCTTGCCTTGCATCTGGTCAGGTCACGGGACCGGGATTGAACAGGGCGAGCGCGTTGGTCAGCTTCCAGTGCTCAGCCCAGGTCTCGCGGCCGCTCGCCACGTCGAGGATCAGGCGGAATATCTCCCAGCCGACGTCTTCGATCGTCGCATCGCCGGTTGCGATGCTGCCGGCGTCGACGTCGATCAAGTCGTGCCAGCGCTGCTTCAGCTCGCTGCGCGTCGACACCTTGATGACCGGCACGGCGGCAAGTCCATAGGGCGTGCCGCGGCCGGTGGTGAAGATGTGCAGCGTCATGCCCGACGCCAATTGCAGCGTACCGCAGACAAAATCGCTTGCCGGTGTCGCCGCAAAAATCAGTCCTTTTTGGCTGACACGTTCGCCCGGCGCCAGCACGCCCGCGATCGGGCTGGTGCCGGACTTGATTACCGAGCCCATCGCCTTCTCGACGATGTTGGAGAGACCGCCCTTCTTGTTGCCCGGCGTGGTATTGGCGCTGCGGTCGGCTTCGCCGCCGGCGAGATAGCGGTCGTACCAGGCCATCTCGCGCACCAGCGCGTCGGCTACATCCTGGTTCGCTGCGCGCGGCGTCAAGAGATGGATCGCATCGCGCACCTCCGTCACTTCGGAAAACATCACGGTGGCGCCGGCGCGCACCAGCAGGTCCGCAGCAAAACCCAGCGCAGGATTGGCAGTGACACCCGAGAAGGCATCGCTGCCGCCGCATTGCATGCCGACCACCAGCGCTGAAGCGGGGCAGGTTTCACGGCGGCGCCGGTTCAAAATCTTGAGGCGTGCATCGGCCATCTGCACGATGTCCTCGACGATCTCGCCGAAACCGGTGAGGCCTTCGTCCTGCATGCGCATGATTTCGTCGTCGGCGCTCATCCCCTCGGGCAGCAGCAGTTCGGGCTGCAGCTTCTCGCAGCCGAGGCCAACGATCATCACCTCGCCGCCGAAATTGGGATTGCGCGCCAGGTTCTGCAGCGTGCGGATCGGCACCGCGGCGCCCGGCGCGTTGATCGCGACTCCGCAGCCATAGGCATGCGTGACCGCCACCACGTCGTCGACGTTGGGATATTTCGGCAACAGCTCCTTGCGAATCCGCTGCAGTGCGAACTCGACCGTGCCGGCGACGCATTGCACGCTGGTCGAGATCGCGAGGATGTTGCGGGTGCCGACCGAACCGTCGGCATTGCGATAGCCTTCGAACGTGTACCCTTCCAGCGGCGGCAGCCGGATCGCGCCGCCGTTCGGCTTAGGCAGGTTGTCGAACGAGGGCGCGTCGGGCATCTGTACCAGCGATTCCTTGACCCAGCTGCCCCGGGCGATGGGCGCTGCGGCATGGCCGATGACCTCGCCGTAGCGGCGAATGGCTTCGCCTTCTCCGATATCGGCGAGGGCAACCTTGTGGCCTTGCGGGATCTGTTCGATCAGCCGCAAACCGCACGAGAACTCAGCGCCCGGATGCAGACCTCCGCGGTTCGCGACGATCGCGACATTATCGTCCGCGTGCATGCGGATGTAGAGCGGTTTCGCGGTGGCGGGCTGCATATGGAATCCTTGTTCTCGGGCGGCATCAGGCGACGCGTAACTGCGCCGCATGACTGAGGCAATCAAGGTCAAAGCCGCCCAAGCGATCAAGCTGCCATCAGAAAAATAAGCCGGCGCTTGGGCATATGCAGAAGCCGGCGCCGGTCGCACTTAGAAACCAATAGTAAAATAATATTACTAGTCAGGGAGGCCGATCCGTGGAATTATTACCAGCCTCGCAGGTCAATTGAAGGGTGAAAGGTGCCTTGATACCAATCTCCAAGTCAGGAGTCCTCAAACCATGACGTCCCGTCTTGTCGTCATCCCGACGCGGCGCGCGCATTCCAATCACGCCGAGGTCGCCCGCAGCATCGGCGTCGACATCATCGCCGGACGCTACGCCGAAGGCGGCCGCCTGCCGGGTGACGCCGAGCTCACGGCGATGTTCGGGGTTTCCCGGCCGGTGTTGCGCGAGAGCGTCAAGACCCTGGTCGCGAAGGGGCTGCTCACCACCAAGGCGCGGGTCGGCACGGTGGTGCGTGAGCGCGGCGCCTGGAATATGTTCGATGCCGACGTGCTGGCCTGGCATCTCGATGCCGGCATCGATCGGCGCTTTCTCAACGATCTCGCCGAGATCCGGCTTGCGGTTGAGCCGCGGGCGGCTGCGCTCGCCGCTAGCCGCCGCTCGGAGGCCGACATCGCCGAACTCAATCGGAGCATGGAGCGGATGCGGCGTGAAGCCTCCGACTCCGTCGGCTTTGCCGACGGCGATCTTGCCCTGCATCTCGCTGTCGCCAACGCTTCCGGCAATTTGTTCATGCGCTCGATCGGCAACGTCATCGAGGCGGCGTTGCGCGCTTCGTTCCTGCTCAGCGCCCCGGTCGAAACGCAGGACCGCGAGACGGTGCTGCTGTGGCATCAGCGCATCGTCGATGCGATCGCCACCGGCGATGCCGAGGCGGCCACCGCGGCCATGACCGAGGTGATCCACAACGGATTGCGCCGTCATGAGGGCTTTTCGCCATTGTCCGGCGCCGCGCCTGCGATTCCCGCAGCGGTCGAGCCTGGGGAGCAATCATGAACCCGCTTCGCGTCGCCATCGTCGGCTTCGGCAAGATCGCGCGCGACCAGCACGTGCCGGCGATTGCTGCAACCGCCGGCGTGGAGCTGGTTGCCGTCGCCAGCCGCAATGCCTCGCTTCCCGGCGTGCCGCATGCGGCGACGCTCGATGAGTTGTTGCGCGACGGTCCAGCAATCGACGCGGTGGCGCTGTGCACCCCGCCGCAGGTTCGTCACGCGCAGGCCGCGACGGCGCTGGCGGCGGGCAAGCATGTGATGCTGGAAAAGCCACCGGGCGCCACGGTGGCTGAAATCAATCCGCTCGTGACCGCCGCGAGGACCGTGCAACGCACGCTGTTCGCCACGTGGCATTCGCGCTTCGCTCCGGCGGTCGAGCCAGCGCGGCAATTGCTGGCCGGCCGGAAGATCACTGCTGTCAAAATTACCTGGAAGGAAGACGTGCGGGTCTGGCATCCCGGACAGGCCTGGATCTTTGAGCCAGGTGGGCTCGGCGTGTTCGATCCCGGCATCAACGCGCTTTCGATCCTGACGCGTATTTTGCCGCAGCCATTGTTCGTGACCTCGGCCGATCTGGCGTTCCCCGCCAATCGCGACGCCCCGATCGCTGCGACCCTTGCGCTCAGTGACGCGCAGGGGCTGAAGATCACGGCCGAATTCGACTTCCGCCAGACTGGCCCGCAAAGCTGGGACATTGATCTCGATACCGACGGCGGTTCCGTCACCTTGTCCATGGGCGGGGCAAGGTTAAGGGAAGGGGGCAAACAACTCGTCGATGCCGCGGACGCCGAATATGCTGGCCTCTATCATCGCTTTCGCGAACTCGCTGCAACCGGCGACTGCGACGTCGATCTTGCGCCGCTGCAACTCGTCGCCGACGCGTTCTTGCTGGGGCGCCGCCGCACGGTTGAGCCATTCGAGGACGAGACATGAACACGCCGTCCGCCCCGCGCGTGGCGCGCTCCCGCTTCGGAGTCCTGCCTGACGGCAGCGAAGTCGAGCGCGTCGTCTTGCAGGCGGCGGATGGACTGGAAGCACGCATCATTACCTATGGTGCAAGCCTGCAGGCCTTGCTGGTGCCGGATGTCTCCGGACGACGCGACGACATCGTGCTCGGTCATGACGCCTTCGAGGGATATCTCGCCCGGCGGCAGTTCTTCGGCGCCACTGTCGGGCGGTACGCCAACCGTATCGCCGGCGCGCGCTTTGTGCTCGATGGCACTGAGGTGCAGCTCGCGGCCAACAATGGCCCCAATGCGTTGCATGGCGGACTTGAGGGCTTCGATCGTCGCAACTGGCGGATTGTTGGGATCGAGGAGGGAGACTGTCCGGCCGTGACGCTCGCCTACACCAGCGCCGATGGTGAGGAGGGATATCCCGGCGCGCTCGGCGTAGAGGTGACCTGGCGTCTCACCAGGCCGATGGAACTCTCTCTCGACATGACGGCGCGGACCGATCGTCCCACCATGGTCAATCTCACCAATCACAGCTTTTTCAATCTGTCCGGTGCGTGCTCCGGCCGGAACATTCTTGATCATCACCTCACCGTGGCGGCGGATCATTTCCTCGCCATCGATGCGGAGGCGATCCCGCTGCCCGAGCCGCCTTGTGCGGTGGAGGGTACGCCGTTCGATTTCCGCGCCGGTGTCGAGATCGGGGCGCGGATCCGCAACGACCATCCGCAACTGCGCGTGGGCCGCGGCTACGATCACAATTTCTGCCTCGCGCCGCCAAGCGGCGAGCCTCGCTTCGCCGCGCGGCTCGCAGCGCCAACGTCCGGCCGCGTGCTCGAACTGCTCACCAACCAGCCGGGCCTGCAGGTCTATTCCGGAAACTTTCTCGACGGCTCGACAGCTGGAAAGGGTGGCCGCCTCTATCGCCAGTCCGATGCCATCTGCCTCGAGCCGCACGCGTGGCCCAATACGCCCAATCGGCCGGACTTCCCGACGGCACGGCTTTCGCCGGGCGAGATCTATCGCCACTCCACGCTGTATCACTTCACGCATGCGATCCCCGGCGCAATCGGGACACAATCCGCGGTAGAGTTGCCCGGGGAGAGCGGGCGATGATCGGTGGTCACAAGATGGAGGAGGTGCCGACCACCGTTCTCTGCAGCGAGCGGTGCCATCTTGGCGAGGGGTCGACCTACGACGCCGCCACCGATACCGCCTGGTGGTTCGATATCGTCGAACGCCGGCTGTTCGAGGCGCGGCTCGACACCAGGCGGACCACCATCCATTCCCTCCGTGTGATGGGCAGCGCGCTTGGACGGATCGATGCGCATCGGCAGTTGCTCGTCGCGGATGACGGTCTCTATGTCCGCGATACCGCGGATGGGCGAATGACGCTGTACCATTCGCTCGAAGCCGACAATGCCGCGACGCGTTCGAACGATGCCCGCGTTCATCCGTCCGGCACATTCTGGATCGGCACCATGGGCCGCCAGGCAGAGCGGGGGCTGGGTGCCATCTATGCGCTGCATCGCGGTGAGCTGTCGCGCCTCTACGATCAAATCACGATCCCGAATGCGATCTGCTTCTCGCCGGACGGGACTATCGGTTATTTCGCTGACACACGGGAGAATGTGCTGTTCCGCGTCGATCTCGATGCGGCGACCGGCCTGCCGTGCGGCGAGCCGAGCGCGCTGGTTACCCGCCGGAGCGGCGGCGGCATCGATGGCGCGGTGGTCGATGCCGACGGGCTGATCTGGAACGCGCGCTGGGGTGGCGGCTGCATTGACGTCTACAGCCCGCAAGGCGAGCATCTGCGCAGTCTCCGCGTTCCGGCACGGCAATCGAGTTGTCCCGCTTTTGTCGGCCAAGATTTTTCGCGCCTGCTCGTTACCTCGGCCTGGCAGAGGATGGGGGAGGACGCGAAACGCGCCGATCCCGATCACGGCCGCACCTTCGTACTCGATGTCGCAGCGCGTGGCCGCCCTGAACCAGACGTCAAACTAGCAACGGGTTGATGGAGGAAGACGAGCCGCGGCACAAACGCGCAGAACGGCCGAGTTTTAAGAACCGCATCCAGCGGTCCGACAATCCAGGAATCACAGATCCTCGATGATCAAGGGAGTGAAGCATGACTAGTCTGAAGACAACATTGTCGGCCGTGGCGCTGGCAGCAACTATGGCCGCAACAGCGGTGACTGGCGCGTTCGCGCAAAGCAAGGGCACCGTCGGCATCGCGATGCCGACCAAATCGTCGGCGCGCTGGATCGACGACGGCAACAACATCGTCAAGATCCTCAAAGAGCGCGGCTACGGCACCGACCTGCAATATGCCGAGGACGACATTCCGAACCAGCTCTCGCAGGTCGAGAACATGGTCACCAAGGGCGCCAAGGTGCTGGTGATCGCGGCGATCGACGGCACCACACTGTCCGACGTGTTGAAGCAGGCCAAGGCCAAGGGAATCATCGTGATCGCCTATGACCGCTTGATCCGCGACACGCCCAATGTCGACTACTATGCCACGTTCGACAACTTCCAGGTCGGCGTGCTGCAGGCCCAATCGATCGAGCAGGGGCTTGGCTTGAAGGAAGGCAAGGGGCCGTTCAACATCGAACTGTTCGGCGGCTCGCCGGACGACAACAACGCCTACTTCTTCTACAATGGCTCGATGTCGGTGCTGCAGCCCTACATCGACAGCGGCAAGCTGGTGATTGGCAGCGGCCAGAAGGGCATGGACAAGGTCTCGACGCTGCGCTGGGACGGCGCCACCGCCCAGGCACGAATGGACAATTTGCTGAGCGCTTTCTACGGCCGCAAGCGGGTCGATGCGGTGCTCTCGCCCTATGACGGCCTTTCCATCGGCATTCTCTCGTCGCTGAAGGGCGTCGGCTACGGCAGCGGCAACATGCCGATGCCGATCGTCACCGGCCAGGATGCCGAGGTGCCGTCGATCAAATCGATGCTGCGCGGCGAGCAGTATTCGACCATCTTCAAGGACACCCGCGATCTTGCCCGCGTCACCGCCGACATGGTGGACGCGGCCCTCAGCGGCAAGGAAGTGACCGTCAACGACACCAAGACCTACAACAATGGCGTCAAGGTGGTACCTTCCTATCTCCTGAAGCCCGTCGTTGTCGACAAGAGCAACTGGGAGAAGGTGCTGATCGCGAGCGGCTACTACAAGCGTTCGCAGATCGACTAAAAAAGAGGATGGCGGCGCCGGTCATCGCCGGCGCCGCCACCTGCCTGTATCCGACCGCAGATAAGGATGCGATGGCGCGATGACCGCAATTCTCGAAATGCGCGGCGTAAGCAAGAGCTTTGCCGGTGTGCAGGCCCTGCGCGATGTCAACTTCACGGTGGAGGCGGGGCAGATCCATGCGCTGGTCGGCGAGAACGGCGCCGGCAAGTCGACCTTGATGAAGGTTCTCAGCGGCGTTTATCCCCATGGCGACTACGAAGGCAGCATCATCTTCGACGGCGAGGAGCGGCGCTTTCGCGACGTCAACGCTTCAGAGGCGCTTGGCATCATCATCATTCACCAGGAACTGGCGCTGATTCCTTTGATGTCGATCGCGGAGAACATCTTCCTGTCTCATCCGCCTCAGCGTCTCGGCGTGATCGATCGCGACACGGTCTATCGCCGGACCCAGGAACTGCTCGCTCAGGTCGGCCTCACCGAGATGCCCGATACGCTGGTGACCGACCTCGGCGTCGGCAAGCAGCAATTGGTGGAAATCGCCAAGGCGCTATCCAAGAGGGTGCGATTACTCATCCTCGACGAGCCGACTGCCAGCCTGAACGAGAACGATAGCGCGGCGCTATTGGATCGCCTCCTTGCGTTCCGCGCGCAGGGCATCGCCTCGATCCTGATCTCGCACAAATTATCCGAGGTCGCGCGCGTCGCCGACCGGATCACGGTGCTGCGCGACGGCCGTACGGTCGACAGCATCGATTGCCGGGCCGAGCCGGTGGAAGAGGACCGGATCATCCGCAGCATGGTCAATCGCGACCTGGCGCATCGCTTTCCGCAACGCACCGCCACGATCGGCGAACCGGTTTTCGCCGTGCAGGACTGGACGGTGCATCACCCGCTTCACAGGGACCGCAGGGTGATCAAGGGCGTGGATTTCGAGGTCCGGCGCGGCGAGGTGGTCGGGATCGCCGGCCTGATGGGCGCCGGCCGTACCGAATTCGCCATGAGCCTGTTCGGTCGCGCTTGGGGTGAAAAGATCAGCGGCCGCGTCTGGCTCGATGGAAGGGAAGTCAACCTGTCGAGCGTGGCGGCGGCGATCGACGCCGGCCTCGCTTACGTCACCGAGGACCGCAAGCAGCTCGGCCTGATTCTCGATTCCGACGTCCGCAAGAACATCACGCTGGCGAGCCTTGGCCGCGTGGCGCGGCAGGGCAGGATCGATGACATGTCCGAGCTGCGTGTCGCGAGCGAGTACCGTAACCGCATGCGGATTCGCTGTTCCGACGTCTATCAGGAGACCGGCCAGCTCTCCGGCGGCAACCAGCAGAAGGTGGTGCTGTCGAAATGGCTGATGACCGATCCGAAAGTATTAATCCTCGACGAGCCTACGCGCGGCATCGATGTCGGGGCAAAATACGAAATCTATTGTATCATCAACGAGCTGGCCGAGACAGGCAAAGGGGTAGTGATGATCTCGTCGGAGATGCCGGAGCTGCTCGGCGTCTGTGACCGCATCTGCGTGATGAATGACGGCACCCTTGTCGGAGAATTCACCGCCGCAGAAGCCACCCAGGAAAGGATCATGCGCGCCATCATGCGCAACAAGGAAATCGACAAGAAGGTACTTCAGGGAGACTTGCGGCCATGACCGACAAGACGGTTGCGCTGCCCGGGCACGCCGGCTTCATCAAGAACAATTTGCGCAACTACGGTATGCTGCTGTCGCTATTCGCGATCATGCTGTTCTTCCAGGTCATGACCGACGGCACGCTGCTGCAGCCGCTGAACCTGACCAATCTGGTGCTGCAGAACAGCTATATAGTGATTATGGCGCTCGGCATGCTCTTGATCATCGTCACCGGCCACATCGACCTGTCGGTCGGCTCGGTGGCGGGCTTCGTCGGCGCGGTCGCTGCCGTGTTGATGGTGCGCTACCACGTTGCCTATCCGTTGGCCTTCATCGCCTGCCTGCTCGTTGGCGCGCTGATCGGCGCCGCGCAGGGTTATTGGGTCGCCTATTTCAAAATACCATCCTTTATCGTCACGCTGGCCGGCATGCTGGTGTTCAAGGGACTTGCGCTCGCCATCCTGGCGGGTCAATCGGTCGGGCCGTTTCCGCCGACCTTCCAGAAACTGTCCTCGGGCTTTATCCCGGAACTGTTTCCCGGCGCCGGCACGCTTTATCCGACCTCGCTGTTGATCGGTGCGGTATTGGCGGTGGCCCTGGTCTATACCAGCGCCAAGAGCCGCGCGCGGCAGGCCTCGCACGGCATCGAGGTCGAGCCGTTTGGTTTCTTCGTTGCCAAGAGCGCGGTGCTGTTCGCTGTGATCGTGTTCTTCGCCGGCCTGATCGCCTCGCATCGCGGCCTGCCCAACGTGCTGGTGATCATGACGGCGCTGATCGCGCTCTATGGCTTCGTCACCACCCGCACCGTGATCGGCCGCCAGATCTATGCCATCGGCGGCAACGCCAGGGCCGCCAGCCTGTCCGGTATCAAGACCGAACGGCTGACGTTTCTGACCTTCGTCAACATGGGCGTGCTGGCGGCTCTCGCCGGCCTCGTGTTCGCGGCGCGGCTCAATACGGCGACGCCAAAGGCCGGCGCCGGCTTCGAACTCGACGTCATCGCCGCCTGTTTCATCGGCGGGGCGTCCGCCTATGGCGGCGTCGGCAAGGTCGGCGGCGCCGTGATCGGGGCCATGATCATGGGCGTCATGAACAACGGCATGTCGATCCTCGGCATCGGCATCGACTATCAGCAGGTGATCAAAGGGCTGGTGCTGCTAGGTGCGGTCTGCCTTGACGTCTATAACCAGCGGCGATAGGGGGGCGGGCTAGAGCAGGATGAGATTAGGTTGGGCCGTGACGACGGATCATCTCGTGCCCCGGACGCAAGTGGCGGTGCTGCGAGCCGGGCCCATTCTACTTTGCATGGGGTTGTTTTCGCGATTTTGGGTCCGGGACCTGCGGTATACCGCCGAAGGGTCTTTGCACTGCGTCCGGGACACGAGATCGTTAGTGCTTCGCACTAACGGCGAATCGATTCGACTCCAACCCATCCCGCTCTAGGCGGCCGCCAGCTCCCGCTTTGCGAACTCGCAGGTATCGAGGCGCGCGACGAGTGCCGCCAGTTCCTCGGTTTCGGCCGGCGTCAGGTCCGTCAGGGGCGAACGGACGTGGCCGCTGTCACGGCCGATCACCTTCATCCCCGCCTTGATGATCGAGACGGCATAGCCGCGTTTGCGATTGCGGATCGCGATCAGGGGCAAGATGAAGTCGCGCAACCCGGCCTGCACCGTCTCGCGGTCGCGGCGCCGCACGGCCGCGTAGAACTTGGTCGAGAACTCCGGGACGAAGTTGAATACCGCCGAGGAATAAGTGGTTACGCCCATTTCCAGATAAGGCAGTGCAAAAGTCTCGGCCGTCGGCAGTCCGCCGATATAGGTCAGCCGGTCGCCCATGCGCAGATGGATGCGGGTCATCAGCTCGATGTCGCCGATACCATCTTTATAGCCGACCAGGTTGGGGCAGCGCTGGCACAGTTTCTCCAGCGTATCCTCGTTCAGGATTGCATTATCGCGGTTGTAGACGATGACACCGAGCTTGGTCGCGTTGCATACCGCTTCAATATGGGCAGCCAGTCCTTCCTGTTCCGAAAAGACCAGATAGGGCGGCAGCAGCAGCACGCCGTCGGCGCCGGCCGCCTCGACTTCAATGGCAAGTTGCGTCGCCATCGCGGTGCCATGGCCGATCCCGGCGAGCACCGGCACGCGTCCCTTGGTCTCTTCCACAGCCGTTGCCACGACCTTCGCGACCTCGGCAGGGCTCAGCGAGAAGAATTCGCCGGTGCCGCCGGCGGCAAACAGACCCGCCACCTCATACCCGCACAGCCAGTCGAGATTGGAGCGGTAGCGGGTCTCGTTGAACGTGTTGTCAGGCCCAAACGGCGTGACGGGGAACGACAGCAGGCCATCGCCGATCCGGCTGGCCATCTCCTTGGGGGTCATCCTGCTCATGCTCTGATCCTTCAGCGGCTTACGCCGAAGGATTAATGCAAGATGGCCACGAATGGAGACCCATTCACTGTATCGATCGATCCATTGATTGGATCAAGCCGGTTGGCCGGCCAAGTCTCGGGCGATGCCGGCAATGACGGGGAGAAGCGGATTGTCATTGTCGCCGCGGCGGACAAAGAACAATTCGGCCGGCCGCTGCCACGGCATCAGGACGGACCGCAGCACTACGCCGCTGAAGCGTAGATTCGCCGCGGTCTCGGGGACCAACGCCACGCCGACACCCGAATGCACCATGGCGAGGATCGAATGGATCTGCGCAAGATGCTGCGCGTAATTCGGCACTAGATTTGCGCGTGAGAACAGCTCGACCAAGAGATCGTGGAAATAGCGGGCTTCATAGGGCTCGTACATGATGAAGGGCTCGCTTGCGAGATACTCCAGACGTAGCTCGTCCGCCTGAGCCAGCGGATGGTCGCTCGGGAGTGCCGCGACCAGCGGTTCCGCCGTCACACGGAAGGCGTCAAGACCACCGCGCGGTATCGGCGGGCGGAGCAGGCCGATATCGATCTCTCCGGAATCGAGCCGCTTGAGTTGGTCGCTGGAGACCATTTCCTTCAGCGATATCTCGATATCGGGAAGTTCACGCCGGCACGCCGCGACCAGCGCCGGCACGTAGCTGTAGGCGGATGTGGCCGTGAAGCCGATATTGATCGATCCGGCCTTGCCGGTTGCCATCCGCCGGGCCAGCACGGCCGCGCTTTCGGCGAGCTTGAGGAGATGCCGCGCATCGATAAGAAAACGCTGCCCCGCCGGCGTCAGCCGGACGGCCCGGTTGCTGCGCTCCAGCAGTGTCACGTCAAGGACGCGTTCGAGAATCTGGATTTGGCGGCTGAGCGGCGGCTGCGTCATGTTCAGCCGCAGCGCCGCGCGCCCGAAATGCAGTTCTTCCGCAACTGCAACGAAGCAGCGCAACTGGCTCAACTCGAACATGAAATTTGAATCTTCGACCTGAAACGAGGGATCGGCGACCTGCCGGATCTCCTGCTTCTATCGGCTGATGCGTGGCTGATCCATCCAAAAAAGGTATCGACCTATCCGCAGACTAGTTCATAGGCCACCCTGCCCATGACCTATCATTCCTCCCAACGCTGCCTCGAAGGTTTGCAGCCTACCGGTGAAACGGCGGGATCGCGCTGAATTGCGCTTTGAAACGGAGGAACGACCGATGTCCATGCTATCTCTCGCCCGGGCGATCGCCGCCACTGTCCTTACGGTGTGTGCCTTGGCGCCAAGCGGAGCCGGCGCGCAGAATTTTGAGCGGCCCGTGCGGCTGATCGTGCCGTTCGCTCCCGGCGGCACCTCGGACATCCTGGCACGCCTGATCAGCCCAAAACTATCTGCCGCCATCGGTCAGTCGGTCGTGGTCGAGAACAAGCCCGGCGCGGCCGGCAATCTCGGGGCCGATGCCGTCGCCAAGGCGCAGCCTGACGGCCACACTTTGTTGCTGATGGACGTCGCCTCGCTCGCGACGGCGCCCAGCCTGTTCTCCGATCTCACTTTCGACGTTCAGAAGGACCTTGCGCCCATTTCCATGGTGATGTTCGGCCCCTACGTCCTGGCCGTCCATGAATCGGTCCCGGTGAAGTCGACGAAGGAACTGATCGACTACGCCAAGGCCAATCCGAACAAGCTCACGATCGCCAATTCAGGCGTCGGTGGCGCCACCCACATCACGGCCGTGGCGATGGCGAAGCAACTCGAAATTCAGTGGAAGAACATTCCCTACAAGGGCGGGGCGGCTGCCTCGCGCGCCGTCGTATCTGGCGAGAGCGGCGTGATCATCAACGGCGCTGCGGCAACGATGCCCTTCGTGGTGAACAAGCAGCTTGTCGGACTTGCCGTGACCGGCGAGCAGCGCATTGCGTCGGCCCCCGATCTGCCGACCTTCAAGGAGGCGGGCCTGCCCGGCGGCGATGCGGGGACCTGGCAAGGCATCCTGACCACGGGCGGAACGCCGCCGGCCATGGTTGCGAGATTGAACGCCGAAATCCGCAAGATCCTGGAGATGCCCGAAATTCAGCAGAAGATCGCCGAGCAGGGCGGCGTCGTGAAGGCTCAATCGCCGGAGGAGTTCCGCAGCTGGCTCAAGGATGCGACGGCCCGTTGGGGCACGATCATCCGCGAGGCCGGCATCAAGGGTAGCTGAGGCGGGCCGATGACGCGTTCCCGGATCGACCTGCAGGATCTGCTGTTCGGCCTGTTCCTGGTGGCGGTGGCGGCGGGTACCCTGGTCGCCACGCGCAATCTGGCGATCGGCCACGCGGCCGATATGGGGCCGGGCTACATGCCCCGCGTCGTCGCACTCGCGCTGATGGCGTTCGGCCTTTTCTTCAGCGGACGCGGGCTCTGGCGTGCGGGTCGCGGCATCGCGCCCGTTCAGTTGCGACCGCTGCTGGCTATCCTGGCTTCTGTCGGCGTTTTCGCGCTGACGGCGGAGCGGTTGGGCCTTGCGATCACCTCCGTCGCCGCCGTGATTCTCGCCAGCTTCGCCACGCGAGAAGGCCGGCTTGTCGAGACCGTGGCGTTTGCCATCGTGCTTTCGGGCGCCGCCGTTCTTCTGTTCGTCAAGTTGCTGGGCTTGCCGATCCCGATCTGGCCCCGCTAGGGCGGCACGCTTCGCAGGCAGACGCATATGGAACTCTTTGATAATCTGCTGATGGGTCTTTCGACGGCCCTTCAACTCAACAACTTGTTGTTCTGCCTGATTGGCGTGGTCATCGGGACCGCGATCGGCGTGCTGCCCGGCATCGGTCCGATCCCCACGGTGGCGTTGCTGTTGCCCTTCACCTTCGGCCTATCGCCTGCCAGCGCCATGATCATGCTGGCCGGCATCTTCTATGGCGCGCAATATGGCGGCTCGACCACCGCCATCCTGGTCAATGTGCCGGGCGAGACGTCGTCGGTCGTCACCTGTATCGACGGTCACGAGATGGCCAAGCAGGGCAGGGCCGGAACCGCGCTCGCCATTGCGGCGATTGCCTCGTTCTTTGCCGGCACGATGGCGACGATCGTGATCGCCGTACTCAGCGTGCCGTTGTCGGTGCTCGCGCTCAAATTCACCGCGGTCGAATATTTCAGTCTCCTCGTGCTCGGCCTGATTGCCGCGGTCGTGCTCGCGCATGGTTCGGTCGCCAAATCGCTGGCGATGGTGCTGCTGGGGCTGTTGCTCGGCCTCGTCGGAATCGATGTGAGCTCGGGCGTCGCGCGCATGACCTTCGGCATCCCAGCGCTATCGGATGGTCTTGATTTCGTGCCGATCGCAATGGGCCTGTTCGGGCTGGGTGAAATCATCGCCAATCTGGAGAGACCCGCGGAGCGCCGCGTGGTCAGCCAGTCGATCCGCAGCCTGATCCCGAGCTGGGAAGACTTGCGGGCGGCTTTTCCGGCCGTGGTGCGCGGCACAGCACTGGGCTCCGTGCTGGGGGTGTTGCCCGGCGGCGGTGCTGCGCTTCCGCCGTTCTCCTCCTACGCGCTGGAGAAGAAGCTCGCCCGCGATCCCTCACGCTTCGGCAAGGGAGCGATCGAGGGCGTTGCCGGTCCGGAGGCCGCCAACAATGCCGGCGCCCAGACCAGCTTCATTCCGCTGCTGACGCTCGGCATTCCCGCCAACGCTTTGATGGCGCTGATGATCGGCGCGTTGATGATGCAGGGCATCCAGCCCGGTCCGCAGATCATGACCGAGCAGCCGAAGCTCGTCTGGGGCGTCATCGCCAGCATGTGGGTCGGCAACCTGATGCTGCTGATCATCAACCTGCCGCTCATCGGCCTGTGGGTCTCGATGCTGAAAATTCCCTACCGCCTGCTGTTTCCCGCCATCGTCCTGTTCTGCTGCATCGGCACTTACGGGATCGCCAACAGCCTGTTCAATGTCTGGCTGATGATGGGCTGCGCCATGATCGGCTATTTCTTCATCAAGATCGGTGTCGAGCCGGCGCCGCTGCTGCTTGGCCTCGTGCTCGGTCCGCAATTGGAAGAAAACTTCCGGCGTGCGATGTTGATCGCTGACGGCGATTTCACCGTGTTTCTGTCGCGGCCGATCAGCGCGGTTGTCCTCGCAGTCGTCGCCGCCTTGTTGCTGGCAATGCTTTCGCCGGCAATTCTGAGAACGCGTAAGGAGGCGCTCGCGGAATGAGTGATGGGGGCGTCAGTCGCGCAATTGCCATCGGCCGATGACCCGAAACCGCGAATTCGCATTGTCTTGACGGCACAAGGCGATGGCGTCGATCGCGAGCGGCCCGACGCCCGTCGCCGCAAACTTGCTGCGTAGCGTTGCCACAATCGGCTCGCGCCGTTCGGCGGGAAGCCGCCCCGTCAATGTCATGTGGAAACGAAATTCTTCGAAGACGTAAGGGTAGCCCCAGCGGTCGAGATAGTCGCGTTGGCGTGGCGTTAGCGCGTCCGGATTTCGCCGCGCGCGATCTTCCGCACCAAGTGGAGTGCGGAGTGAATCGAATGCCCTGGTCGCCTGGGCGGCAAGCAGGTCGAGATCTGCCGACGGTTCGGCGGGAATTACCGCAATGAAACCGCTGATCGAATCGATGACCGGTTGGATCACCGGCACTGGCCGGGCCAGATCGGCGAATAATTCGCATGCCGCAGCAAGCTGCGCCTCGGCCTTGCCGTCGGCCAGCACCATCGGCGCCTTCAGCGTAGCGTGAAATCCGTATTTACGCGGATCCCGCGTCAGTTCGCGCCAGTCGGAGGGGAGCCCATCCGGAAAGGGCAGGTCTTCGCCGCTGTAAGCGTCATAGCCGAGCAGCGAGGCGCCGAACCGGTCGAGCGTGCTGTCGGGCGCGGCGGTGTAATAGATCGCGTAACGGGGGTAATTTGCCATTGCGCCAGAATAGGGCTGCCTCACGCGGCTGCAACCGCCTTGCGTGGTGTTGCTGACGAACGGACGAGGCGGTTTGCCTCCGTCAGATGCACGAGACGTCCCGCGGCAATGACCGCGACGATGCGCGGGCGCAATGGCAACGTGTCATCGATAAGAATGATGTCGGCACGCTGCCCCACAGCGAGCATGCCGCGATCGGCGAGGCCGGCGGCGCGCGCCGGTGCCGCCGAGATTAATTTCCATGCCGCGGGCAGTGGCAGAACGGCGTCGGTCGCAAGCCGGAACGCTGCCAGTAGCGGCGCCGGATAATAATAGTCCGACGCCAGCACCGAACACAGGCTCTTGGCGATCATGTCGGATGCCCTGGTCCAGCCGGTATGGCTGCCGCCCCGCACCACGTTGGGCGCGCCGAACACGATGAAGTCGCCGGCCTCGGCAGCGTCGCGGGCGGTTTCCTCGTTGACCGGAAATTCGGCGATGGCAACGCCCTGTGCTCGAAACGCTTGCCGCATCGCCGGGCTTTCATCGTCATGCGAGAGCATCCGGATGTTTGCCGCCCGCGCCGCCTGCGCCAGCCGGGCGATCGAAGCCGGCACGTCGTGGCCGCGGGAGACCACGCTTTCCACCAGCCGATCGAACGCCTCATTGCTGAGACCCGTGCGCTCGACCATTCGGCTGCGCCTTTGCGGCTTGGCAAGGCTAGCGACCGTCGAGTCCATATGGTCGTTGAAGGCGAACAGGTCGACGCGTCCTTCCGATAGCCAGTCGATGATTTCGCTTTCCGCGTCGAGATTGTAGGTCTCGTGCCGCAGATGAAAGCGGGTGTCGGCGGCGAGCTGCGGCCTCATCTGCTCAATCGCCTCCAGCAAGCGCCTGGCATTGTCGGCGCTGCGCAGGCCGGGCTCCCACGACCAGGTCGTGGCATGATAGACGGTCGTGATCCCATTGCTGATCGCCTGCCGGTCGCTGTCAACAAGCGCCACATCGATCGGGAAATCGACCCCGGGCCGCGGCATCATCTGCCGCTCGAAGGCATCGCCATGCAGATCGACGATGCCCGGCAGCACCAGCAAGCCGCCTGCATCGATACTGGACGAACCATGGCTGCTATTCGTACCGACGGCGACGATCTCGCGGCCGGCGATCCGCAGCGTGGTTTCGGCAATCTCATCGCCGAGCAGGGCACGGCCACCTTCGATGAACAGTTCGGTCACGATGCAGCACTCTGGTTGAAACGGGGGCGGTCCGATGCGGCGGCTTCGTACTTTTCGAGAAAGCCCTCTACATCGAGCTTGCGGAAATCTGGCAGTGCGCGGCGCAACGTCTCATGGTCCCAATTCCACCACGCAAGCTCCGCAAGCCGCCCGGCAATGGATTCCGGAAAACGCCGCTTGATCGGCCGTGCCGGGGCGCCTGCAACGATCGTATAGGCGGGGACATCCTTGGTCACGATGGCGCCGGCCGCGATCACCGCGCCGGTGCCGATCGAGCGGCCAGGCAGAATGACCGCACCATGGCCGATCCAGACGTCATGGCCGATATGGACGTGATGCTTACGGCGCCACGCAAAAAACTCGGCATCGTCGCTCTCGCCCGGAAAATAACTGCTGGCGCGATAGGTGAAATGTGCCTGCGAGGCTCGGTGCATCGGATGATTGCCAGGATTGATCCGTGTCATCGCAGCGATCGAACAGAATTTCCCGATTGTTGTGTAGGTGATCTGTGCATCGTTTACGACGTAGGAATAATCGGACATCGTGACCTCGAGCAGAATGGTCCGGGCGCCGACCTCGGTATAGGCGCCAAGCTGGCAGTCGCGCACTGACGCGGTGGGGTCGACGGTCGGTTCAGTGGAAAGCGTGTTGCCAGCCATCGGTAGGTCCGTCGGCAGTTGCAGGAAGGTCCTGCTCCTCTTCGATGCGCTTGATGACAGTATCATGACGTATGCATGACGCCGCACGGCTGTGGACGAACGCCGCACCGCAGCACTCGTTGTCACACAACTGTAAGATCGAGCCGGTAGCGATGCTCCACGATAGGACTCTGGAGCGCTGCATGCTGGTTGTGGAAGGTCTGACGTGCCGTTTCGGCACCAAAGCTGCGGTGGATAATGCGTCATTCTCGATCGCGCCGGGCAGTTTTGTCGGCGTGATCGGCCGCTCCGGTGCCGGCAAGTCCACGCTGCTTCGGATGATCAACCGCCTCGCCGAACCTTCCGAAGGGCGCATCCTCTTTGAAGGCGTCGACGTGACGGCGCTGCGCGGCAAGGATTTGCGGCAGTGGCGTGCGCGCTCGGCGATGATCTTTCAGCAGTTCAATCTGGTCGGCCGCCTCGATGTCCTGACCAACGTGTTGATGGGAAGACTTTCAACGGTGCCGACATGGCGGTCGCTGGCGCAGTTGTGGCCCGAACATGATAAGGCCATTGCGATGTCGGCGCTCGAGCAATTCGATATGGCGTCGATTGCGGCGCAGCGCGCGGATCAGCTCTCGGGCGGTCAGCAGCAGCGCGTCGCGATTGCGCGTGCACTGGTGCAGGAGCCCGACATCATCCTTGCCGACGAACCGATCGCTTCACTCGATCCCCGCAACACCCGGATCGTGATGGACGCGCTGCTGCGCATCAACAAGCACTTCGGGATAACGGTGGTGTGCAATCTGCATTCGCTGGATCTGGCGCGCAGCTACTGCGACCGCCTGATCGGCATGTCGGCAGGTCGCGTTGTGTTCGACGGCGCACCGGCGATGCTGACCGATCATATCGCGCGCGAGCTCTACGATCTCGAGGCGGACGAGGTGATGGACGCGGCGCGAGAGCATGTGCCGGTCCGTGCTCCGATTCCCGCGCTCGGTACGGTTGCCGCAGCCTGAGCCTTTGCGTCTGAAAACCAGGAGCTGCGCGGCATCTAGATCCGCTGGCTTCATCACTGCGAAACAGGAGACGTCATGATAGACCGTCGTATGATTTTCGCCGCTGCAGCGGCATTGGCGTTCTCGGCCTCGGCTGCCACGGCTCAGGACTGGAAGGCAAAATATCCTGAATTGGTGTTCGCAAAGGTTCCCGATGAGAATGCCTCGGGCACAACCAACCGATGGACGCCTCTGACGGAGTATCTGTCCCGCGAGCTCGGCACCAAAGTCACACTGCGGATCGCCAACGATTACGCCGCTGTTATCGAAGGCCAGCGGGCAGGCAACATCCACATCGCGATGTACGGTCCCTCGGCCTACGCGCGCGCTTATATCATCGGTGCTAAGGTCGAGCCGTTCGCGATCGAAGTGAATGGCGACGGAACCAAGGGCTATTATTCGGTTCTCTATGTCAAAAGCGATTCCAGCTACAAGGACATCAAGGACCTGAAGGGCAAGAATCTCTGCCTTGTCGACCCCAATTCAACGTCAGGCAACAACGTGCCGCGTTTCGCGATGGACAAGATGGGTATCGACCCGGAAAGGTTCTTCTCCAAGGTGGTCTATTCGGGAAGCCACGAAAACGCGGTGATCGGACTTGCGCAAGGGACCTGCGACGCGGCGTTCAACTGGTGGAACGACGAGAACGAGTCGAACCTGCTCCGGATGGAACGGAAGGGCATGGCGAAGGCCGCCGATTTCAAGATCATCATGAAGTCCGAGCAGATTGTGAATTCGCCGATGGCATATCTCAGCAGCCTGCCCGCCGACCTCAAGGCGGCAATCAAGAAGGCCGTGCTGGAAATCGCGGTGAAAGACAAGGCCGCTTTCGACAAGATTTACGAAGGGAAGCAGTTGCCATTCGTCGAGGTTGACCACAAGGCCTATGACGCCGTGATCGATCTGACCAAGTTTGTCGATAGCATTCGCAAGCAGAAATCCTGAACGGAGCTGCGGCTCCAGATGGATCGGGCAGATCGTGAGATCTGCCCATTCTCTCGCCTGAACATCCTATGCGAACAGCAGTCCCCGAATTCCCGGAAACCAGGCTGCGAGAGCTCGCCGATCGCTATGCGGCTGCGGTTGCGGCCAAGCGGCGGCGCGTATGGCTGGGTTCGGCGGTCCTGATCGCCGCCACGATCGCTGCCGGCTGGATGGGTGACGTCAATCTTTGGAGTTTCGTCGAGAATTTCTGGCGCTTGCCAGCTTACTTCGCCAGCATCGCTCCAAAGTTCTCGTTCTCGACTGCGTGGGTTGATCTCTCTGAGTGGCTTTGGGGGCTGCCTCGCTGGACGCGGCTTCTCGGAGACACGTTGCTGGTCGCGTATATGGGAACGCTCACGGGGGCGATCTGCGGTTTCGTTCTCTGCTTCCTCGCGTCGGCCAACCTCGTCAGGTCGCGTACGACCGTTTTTGTCACGCGGCGCGTTCTCGAATTTTGCAGGACCGTGCCAGAGATCGTCTTTGCCTTGATTTTCGTGCTCGCATTCGGTCTGGGACCGCTGCCGGGCGTTCTCGCGATCGCAATCCATACCACCGGTGCGCTAGGCAAACAGTTCGCTGAAGTTGTCGAGAATATCGACAGTAAACCGATCGAGGGGATAGCGGCGAGCGGAGGAAGCTGGCTTCAGATTGTCCGATTTGGCGCGGTGCCTCAGGTTCTTTCGAATTTCGTAAGCTATGCCCTGCTGAGATTCGAGATTAACGTTCGGGGCGCGGCTGTGATGGGTTTTGTCGGCGCCGGCGGGATCGGCCAGGATTTGATCGAGGCCGTTCGCAAGTTCTATTACACCGATGTCAGTGCCATCCTTTTGCTCATTGTCGTCACCGTCATGCTGATCGACTTTATCACGGAGCGCGCGCGCCACCGCCTCCTCGGGCTGGAGGGCTCCGCGGCATGAACTCCTTCAGTTTTGAAAACCAGGCCGGCATCGTCGAACGTCATCCGGATATTTTCCGCCCGGACTGGTGGCACCGGGGAAAAATCGCAATAGGCGTTGGCGGGGCGGTCGCGCTTTTTCTGTTCGGGATCATCCAACTCGAAATTCCCTTTCACCGGCTCTCTGACGGAATGGTCAGGCTGGGTGGATTCGTTCAGCTCATGTTGCCGCCCCATCCTGGCTCTTGGGCGGAAGTATTGAAGTATCTGCATGCGCTCGGAGAGACGGTTTCGATCGCATTTCTCGGCACGCTGGGCGGGGCTTTGCTCGCGTTACCCGTATCCCTGCTGGCGGCGCGCAATGTAGTTGCAAACCGGATCGTTCACTTTTTGACGCGCCGCAGTCTCGACACCATCCGTGGTGTCGATATCTTGATCTGGGCTCTCATCTGGGTCGGTATCGTGGGGCTGGGCCCGTTCGCAGGTATCCTTGCGGTTATCTGCAGCGATTTTGGGACGTTTGGAAAGTTATTCTCGGAAGCGATCGAGGCTGCCGACAAGAACCCCGCTGAGGGAGTCCAGTCATCGGGGGGCAACCATCTCCATAGCGTCCGGTTCGGGTTTTTGCCGCAGGTCTTTCCAATCCTGTTGAGCCAGGTGCTCTACTATTTTGAATCGAATACGCGGTCAGCGACGATTATCGGAATCGTTGGAGCAGGTGGAATTGGACTTCAGCTTGCCGAACAAATCCGGGTGCTGGAATGGCAAAAGGTTTCGTTTCTGATTTTGCTTATCCTGATGACGGTATCGGCAATTGATTGGATCTCGGGCAAACTGCGTTTCGCGATCATCGGGCAGCGGCCAATCGCGTAACATCTCATGGCTAGGCTAGCCGCCCTCGACCACGAATTCGACACGCTCAGCAGCAAAGCGCGAGCGCTTGGTCACGATCGGCTTATCGTCGGTATCGACGTCCGTGCTGTCAACGACCAGCACGGGACGCCCGAGCGCGAGATCGAGCCTTGCGGCATCGGTGGCGTCCACGATCCCGGCGGTGACGCGGGTTGAGGCGCGGCGGTAATCGCGAACGCCGTAATGCGCCAGCAGTTTGGTCATTGAGCGTGCGTTGGCGAAGACGGTTCCGGCGCCCGGGAAGCGATCGGCGGAGAGCCAACTGGTGCTGACGCAGATCGGCGTGCGGTCAGCGAGCCGCACCGATTCGATCCGGATCAGGGGCGCACCGGTCCTCAGTCCGAGCTCACGGGCCAACTCGCGCGTCGCGGGCTCTTCGGAGGCATCGATCAATTGGCCGCGGGGCTCGCGGCCGCCGGCGCCGACGATTTCGGAAAATCGCGTCCGCGAGCGCAAGGGATACGCGATGCGCTGCGCCTCGACATAGGTGCCGCTGCCGCGTTCGGCGCGCACCAGGCCGCGTTCGGCAAGCGCAGCCAGTGCGCGCCGCACGGTGTGGCGGTTGACCCGATAGGTATCGGCGATCTCGATCTCGCCCGGCAGCTTTTCGCCCGCTGCAAAGCGGCCGTCGGCAATGCCGCGCTCGATACCGTCGGCGACCTGGCGCCACAAGGCGACGCCGGAACTCTCCTGCAGGCTCATGGCTTGGTGATACCAGAAATTATCCGTTTGTCACGAAACAGTCATGGCGCTTCGTTATCAAGTTGTCTACTATCATAGACAACTTGATTCAGGCAAGATGGCTCATGAGCTTGACCGGGCGGAACAGCGGAGAGGCGCAGCGGAGGGCCGCGATGGCGGTGCTCGCGCATTCCGAGACTGGCGACATTGCGGGCTATCTCGCGGCAATCGCGGTACCCGAACACGAAAACCTGCGCGAGCCGGAGAATGGCCTCGTGATGGTGCGCGGCCGCGTCGGCGGCGACGGTGCGCCGTTCAATCTTGGCGAGGCCACCGTGTCGCGCGCGGCGGTGCGTCTTGCGACCGGCGAGATCGGATTTGGCTACGTGCTCGGCCGCGACAGGCAGAAGGCGCAGATGATCGCGCTGTGTGATGCCATGGTGCAGTCGACGGAGTTTTCGGGTGAGGTCGAGACCAAGGTGATCGGGCCATTACGTGCCGCCATGAGCGCCGATCGCAGCCGCAAGGCGGCCGAGACGGCGGCGACGCGGGTCGATTTCTACACCATGGTGCGCGGCGAGGGGTGATGCGATGACGACAGTTGCAGAATTGCCCGCGGGGTTTGCCGACAAGGTGCTGTCGGCGCAGTCGACCTTCCGCTCCGTGATGGACGCGATGGCGCGTCCCGGCAGCGTGCAACGGGTCACGGCGGCCGTCGGCGCGCCGGCCGGGATGATGCGCGGCGCGGCGGCGATCGCGCTGACGCTGTTCGATCACGACACGCCGATCTGGCTCGACGCCGCGATGTCGGTCACGCTTGACGTTGCGAAGTGGCTCAAGTTCCATACCAGTGCGCCGGTGATCGCGGATTCCTCGATCGCCAGCTTCGCGCTAGTCGGCGACGCCGGGAACCTGCCGGCGCTCGATCGCTTCGCGTTCGGCAGTAACGAGTATCCTGATCAGTCGACGACACTGATCCTACAGGTCGAGAGCCTGACACAGGGACCGACCTTCGAGGTGAAGGGGCCGGGCATCGACGGTACAGCGCTGCTGCAGGCGATGCTCCAACCGCGCGACCTCTTTCAGCGGCTCACCATCAACGAAGGCCTGTTCCCGCGCGGCCTCGACGTCGTGCTGGTCCATGACGACTTGATCGTCGCGATCCCCCGAACCACGCGGCTGGTCGCAAGCGGAGCGTAGCCCATGTATGTAGCCGTCAAAGGAGGCGAACGCGCCATTGAGAACGCCCACCGCCTGCTGGCGCATGAGCGGCGCGGCGACCGTGATGTGCCCGAACTCTCGCTGGCGCAGATCGCCGAGCAGCTCTCGCTCGGCGTCGACCGCGTCATGACCGAAGGCTCGCTCTACGACCGCGAGCTGGCGGCACTCGCGATCAAGCAGGCGCGCGGCGACCTGATCGAGGCGATCTTCCTGGTCCGCGCCTTTCGCGCCACATTGCCGCGCTTCGGCCCGACCGAGCCGGTCAATACGGGCGAGATGCAGGTGCGTCGGCGCATCTCCTCGACCTTCAAGGATATTCCAGGTGGCCAGATCCTGGGGCCGACCTTCGATTATACCCATCGTTTGCTAGACCCGCAGCTTGCGGACGGTTTTGTGCCGGAGCAGCCGGCGACGTCGGAGGCAACGCAGACGGAAATGCCGCGCGTCACCGACATTCTCGGTCGCGATGGCTTGATCGAATCGTCGCCGGCCGCGGATGCCGATGCGACGGTCGGCGATCTCACGCGCGAGCCGCTCAGCTTTCCGGCCGACCGCGATCTGCGGCTGCAGAACCTTGCGCGTGCCGACGAGGGCTTCTTGCTTGCACTCGGCTATTCCTCGCAGCGCGGCTATGGCCGCAACCATCCCTTTGCCGGCGAAATCCGCTTCGGCGAGGTAGAGGTGGAATTCTACGCCGAGGATGCGGGCTTTGCCGTCCCGCTCGGCTCGATCGAGCTGACCGAGTGCCAGATGGTCAACCAGTTCAAGGGCTCAGCGACGGAAGCGCCATGCTTTACGCGCGGCTATGGTCTGGCCTTCGGACAAAGCGAGCGCAAGACCATGTCGATGGCGTTGGTCGACCGCAGCCTGCGTGCCCGCGAGCTGGGCGAGGAAGTGATCGCTCCGGCCCAGGACGAGGAATTCGTGATGTCGCACTCGGACAATGTTCAGGCGACCGGCTTCGTCGAGCATCTAAAGCTGCCGCACTACGTCGACTTTCAATCCGAGCTCGGTCTGCTGCGCAAATTGCGCAAGGAGTTCGCCGAGGCCAATGAGGCGCCGGACATGCAGGAGGCCGCGGAATGAAGGCGCCGGCTTACAATTTCGCCTATCTCGACGAACAGACAAAGCGGATGATCCGTCGCGCAATCCTGAAGGCGATCGCGATTCCCGGCTATCAGGTGCCGTTCGCCAGCCGCGAGATGCCGATGCCCTATGGCTGGGGCACCGGAGGCGTGCAGGTGACGGCGGCGATCCTCGGGCCACAGGATGTGCTGAAGGTGATCGACCAGGGTTCGGACGACACCACCAACGCGATCTCGATCCGGAAATTCTTCGGCAAGACCGCTGGTGTCGCGACAACCACGTCCACGGCCGACGCCACCGTGATCCAGACTCGGCACCGGATTCCCGAAGCGCCGCTGCATGCAGGTCAGGTGCTGGTCTATCAGGTGCCGATCCCCGAGCCGCTGCGGTTCCTCGAGCCGCGCGAGACCGAGACGCGGCGCATGCATGCGCTGGGCGAATATGGCCTGATGCACGTCAAGCTGTACGAGGACATCGCGCGCTTCGGCCATATCGCGACCTCCTATGCCTATCCGGTGAAGGTCAATGCCCGCTATGTGATGGACCCGTCGCCGACACCGAAATTCGACAATCCGAAGATGGACAATTGCCCGGCGCTGCAATTGTTCGGCGCCGGTCGCGAGAAGCGCATTTACGCGATCCCGCCTCACACGGACGTGGTATCGCTCGATTTCGAAGACCACCCGTTCACGCGCTACCGGTTCGATGCGCCTTGCGCGCTGTGCGGCGCCGGCGATTCCTATCTCGACGAAATCATCACCGATGACAAGGGCGGGCGGATGTTCGTCTGCTCGGATACCGATTATTGCGAGTCTCGCCAGTTGGCCGGTCATCGCGGCAGTGAGAGCGCAGCGCCGCACAAGGAGAGGGCGCATGGCTGAGCCGCGAGACCCCATGCAGGACGACCAGCCGCTGCTGGTCGCCAAAAACCTAGGCAAGACCTATGGCCGGTTGACTGCCTGCCGAGATGTGTCCTTTGCGCTCTATCCTGGCGAGGTGCTGGCAGTTGTCGGCGAGTCCGGCTCGGGCAAGTCGACACTGCTGCAACTATTATCCGCGCAACTCGCGCCGAGCGCCGGGCGGGTGTCGTACCGGATGCGGGACGGCGTGTTGCGCGATCTCGCCAGCCTCGGCGAGGCCGAGCGTCGCTTTCTGTTCCGCACAGATTGGGGCTATGTGCACCAGGACCCCGCGCAAGGCCTGCGGATGGCGGTCTCGGCCGGCGCCAATGTCGGCGAGCGGCTGATGGCGGTGGGCTGGAATCATTACGGCCGCATCCGCGGCACCGCCTCATCCTGGTTGGAGCGCGTCGAGATCGATACCGCGCGTATCGACGACACGCCGCGGACCTATTCGGGCGGCATGCGGCAACGGCTGCAGATCGCGCGCAATCTCGTCACCGAGCCGCGGCTGGTGTTCATGGACGAGCCGACCGGCGGGCTCGACGTGTCGGTGCAGGCGCGGCTACTCGATCTGATGCGCAATCTCGTCAGCGAGCTCGGCCTTGCCGCCATCGTCGTCACCCACGACCTCGCGGTGGCGCGGCTGTTGTCGCACCGTGTGATGGTGATGAAGGGTGGTCGCGTCATCGAAACCGGCCTGACCGACCAGGTGCTCGACGATCCCCGCGAGCCCTATACTCAATTGCTCGTCTCCTCGATCCTGCCGGCATGAGCGCGCCAATGACTGCGATGATCGACATCACCAACGCCGAAAAGACCTTTACCATGCACCTGCAGGGCGGCGTCGAGCTGCCCGTGGTACGCGGCGTCTCGTTTCAGGTCGAGCCGGGCGAATGCGTCGTGCTGTCCGGTCCCTCAGGCGCCGGAAAATCCTCAATCTTGAAAATGATCTTTGGCAATTACCGTTGCGACGGCGGCCAGATCGGCATCCGGCATCAGGGCACGGTGATCGATCTCGCCACGGCCGAACCTCGGCAGGTGCTCAGCGTGCGCCGCTCGACCATCGGCTATGTCAGCCAGTTCTTGCGGGCGGTGCCGCGGGTCGCCAGCATCGACGTGGTGGCGGAGCCGCTGATCGCGAACGGAATTGCACGCGCGGAAGCTCGCGAGAGGGCGGGCGCGCTGCTGCGCCGCCTCAACATTCCCGAGCGCCTGTGGGCGCTGCCGCCGTCGACGTTCTCCGGCGGCGAACAGCAGCGCGTCAACATCGCGCGTGGTTTCATTTCCGATCTGCCGATTCTGCTGCTGGACGAGCCCACAGCTTCGCTCGATGCCGCCAATCGAGCGGTTGTCGTCGAGTTGATTGAACAGAAGAAACGACAGCGCGTCGCGATGGTGGCGATCGTCCATGACGATGAAATTCGCCATCTGATCGCCGACCGCGTTGTCGACGCGACATCGTTTGCCGCCGCGGCCTGAAGGAAGAGATATGAGATGACTTCGAAGCACGAAACCATCCTCGGCAATGCCCGCCTCGTCCTGGCCGATCGCGTGATCGAGCACGGCTGGGTCGTTTTCGCAGATGGCCGAATCGCCGAATACGGCGAGGGCACTGCGCCGTCAGGCAGCGAGGACGCCGGCGGCGACCTGATCATGCCAGGCCTAATCGAGCTGCACACCGACCATCTCGAAATGCACTATGTGCCGCGCCCAAAGGTGTTTTGGGACCCGATCGCGGCGGTGGTCTCCTACGACGGACAGCTGGCGACGTCGGGCATTACCACGGTTCTGGATTCGCTGCGGGTCTGGCGCGAGGACGGCGCCGAGGAGGTTGACGGCAGGGCAGGCCTCTTGGCGGAGGCGATTACATCCGCGCGCGAGGCAAACCTGCTGCGTGCCGACCACTTCCTGCACCTGCGTTGCGAAATCCCGATGCCCAGCGTGGTCGAGGAAGCCAAGGAGCTGATCGAGCGGCCGGACGTGCGGCTGATGTCGTTGATGGACCACACGCCGGGCCAGCGCCAGTTCCGCGACGAGGTCAAGCTCCGCGATTATTACCGCGGCAAGGGCGGCGGCAAGACCGACGCCGAGCTCGATGCGCTGTTCGAGAAGCGCTTTCACTATCAAAAAACCTATGCCGCGGCCAACATGCGCGAAATCGTCGCGCTTGCGCATCAATATGAAATTCCGCTCGCCAGCCACGACGATACGACCGAGGAAAACGTCGCCGATGCGATCCAGGATCGCGTCGCCGTGGCGGAGTTTCCGACCACGATGGAAGCCGCGCGCGGCCTGCATCAGGCCGGCATCGGCATCCTGATGGGGGCACCAAACGTGGTTCGCGGCGGTTCGCATTCCGGCAACATCGCCGCGATCGATCTCGCCCGCGAAGGACTGCTGGATATCCTGTCCTCCGACTACATTCCATCGAGCCTCTTGATGGCAGCCCTGCAATTGCCGCAGCATGTGCCGGCGATCGATCTGGCCGCCGCCGTTCGCACCGTCACCAAGACGCCGGCCGAGGCCGTGGGCCTTGCGGACCGTGGCGAGATTGCACCCGGCAAGCGCGCCGATGTCATCCGGGTGCATGTCGCCCGTAACATTCCAGTGGTGCGCAGCGCCTGGCGGGAAGGGCGGCGCGTGGCATGACGGAATCGCTGACAACCACAGCGCCAGATCAGACGACCGTAATCGGGCCGGGCCGGTTGATCCTGGTGGTCGGTCCGAGCGGTGCCGGCAAGGACACGCTGCTCGGCCTCGCCAGGGCAGCCTGCGCCGATGACCGCAACATTGTGTTTCCCCGCCGCGTGATCACGCGCGAGGCATCGGCGTCGGAAGAAAACGAACAGGTCAGCGCCGGAACCTTTCAGGAGGCGCTGACGCGTGGCGAATACGCCATGCATTGGGAAGCCCACGGCCATTGCTACGCACTGTCGCGCGCGATCGATGACGAAATCCGCGCCGGGCGAACCATCGTTGCCAATGTATCGCGCACCGTGATTGGCGCGATGCGTCGCGCCTATGCCGACGTGGCGGTGGTTTCGATCACGGCCCCGCCAAACGTTCTGGCCGAACGGCTTGCGATGCGGCGGCGGAGCAGCGACGGCAGGCTCGAAGCCCGCTTGAGTCGTACGGTGGAGGACGCCGGGGCCGCGCCCGACGTCACCATCGTCAATACCGGCAGTGCCGAATATCATGCCCGTCAGCTCGTCCGCGTCATCAAGGGTGAGAAATGGGACCGCTGAGGGGAGACCGGAAATGACCGTTGTCGCGACCATCGAGCAGCTTGAGGCTATCTACGGCTTTCCCAATGATGCCTCGACCGTCAAGGTCGCGGACAGGATCACGCCAGCCTATCGGGCGTTGATGGACAAATCGCCGTTCGCAGCGCTCGCGACCTGCGGACCGGAAGGGCTGGACTGCTCGCCGCGCGGCGACCTTGCGGGCTTCGTTCGCATCCCCGATGAGAAGACGCTGATGATGCCGGATCGCCGTGGCAACAACCGCTGCGATTCGCTGCGCAACATCGTGCGCGATCCGCGGGTGGCGCTTTTGTTTCTCATCCCCGGCTCCGGCAGCACGCTGCGCGTCAACGGCCGCGCGCATGTCTCGGCCGATCCGGAGCTGCTCGCGTCGTTCAAGATGGAAGGCAAAGCGCCGCGTACCGTCATCGTCATGACGGTCGAAGAAGTTTACTTCCAGTGCGCGCGTGCCATCGTGCGATCCGATCTTTGGAATCCCGACAAGCGGGTCGATCCCAGGAGCTTGCCGACGCCCGGCCAGATCCTGGCCGAGATGAGCGACAACACCGTTGGCGGCGAGAAATACGATCGGGAATGGCCGGAGCGCGCCCGGCAAACGATGTGGTGATGCCCTGATATCGCATCGCGATTCGGCAGCGGGCATACGGCAAGCCATTCAGACGACCGCGCGAGCATGCCGATAGTATTCAGGCGTAGCGGATCACCTTTTCCGCGCATTTGAGAAAATTCCGGACCAGCGCCGCGGCACGCACGAGTTCGTCTGGTCGATGTCGACCGTTGCACCGTCGTCGCTGATCATCCTGCCGGAACATGCGGGCAGGTGACGGATCGCGGTCTGCTGCCGCGCCTGTCGGTGGGCACGTTGCAATTGTCGATCCGTTGCTCGTCCATCCACTTTTTTCCCAAGCGCTCTTTTCCGGTCAGCGACGACCCGTCAGCGGGCAGGGCGGTTTCCGCGTTCGGTGCGGTTTGGCCAGGCTGCCTTTCCTGCGCAAACACCCCCGATGCAAAGCACAGCGCCAAGAGAAAACTGATCAACCCGCGGTGAATCGGTTCCATTGGATTATCCTCACCAGAAATCACGCGTCAGATAAACATGTCGATATTCACGTAGCCACCCGGAACCTGCGGACAACGGATCGGTTGCCTCTCATCGCGTTGTGGGCGCTGAAAGGAGAGGCAGATGAAAATGAAACGGCTCATTCTTGCTGGTTGCTCCGTCCTGGTCTTGAGCACCGGCACAGCACTGGCCGGTCCCTGCGATACGGGACGCGCCGCCAACCTGAAGGACGCAGGCTCCGGCCCGGCCCAGACAGGCGACAGTCAAACAACGGGTATGGCGAGCAGCACCAGCCAACATCCGCCGACCGGCACCATGAACCGGGCGGCTGGAGAAACTGCAGCCTCTTCACAAGATACGCAGCGGCAGATGCAAGGCGAACCGACGGCGGCACAGCAGGCTGAGGGTGCCAAGGCCGACAAGGTCACAGAGGCAGACAAGGACTGCTGAAATAACTATCGACCCTAGACCCTAGCCGTCATGCCGCTTCGGCAGACGAGCGCGGATGCGTAACAGAAATCGTTCGAGCGGTGATTGGACGAACCCTCGCGGTGCATGCGTCGATTCGGCGCCCTGATCCGCATGGTTTGTCCAAGAGGGAAGTAGGCTTGTCCAAGAGCGAACTTCTTGCTTCGGAGATAGTGCGCATAGTGCGACCTTCGACCCCCGCGTACTTGCGCTCTGTCCACGGTGACCCTAGTTTTCGTCCAGGCACGAACGTCGTGCCAGCACTGCTTGGGAGGACCCTGATGAGTTGGAAGACTCCGAAGATCGTCGAAGTGCCGGTGGGCATGGAAATCAACATGTACGCCTGCGCGGCGCGTAAATAGACGCGTCGAAACGGTCTGCCCGGCTCCGGCAACGGCCTGTTGCCGCGGGCCGGGCAACTGCGCGCGCTCCAGCTGCAGGACTTCCCAAGTAAGTTTTCCACTGCTTGCTGCAAGCGCGGATCCTGACCAACTGGACAGGAATCGCCGTAGGCGGCCGCCCGAAGTCCATCCGGTCTAGGCTCGCAAGCTTATCCTATCTGGATTCCAATTTGTCCCTTGGCTCGCCGACGGTCCCTGCCTCATGCTAGGGTAAGTCTCGGCTGATACCACGGACTTACCCGTTCAACCTCATGACCCCCTGAATGCGAATGTTGACGCGTGCAGAGACCTTCCAGGCTGTGGTCGTGTCTCTTGTTGCGCTGCTACCGGCCTGCGCCCACGCGGAGGCCTTCGATACCGAGCATATATTCGGCTTCATGATCGGAACCGATGTCGGCAGCGTCGGCGAACGGGAGTTTCAAACGGACACGACCGGGCGCTTCGGCAGGAGCGGCGGTACTTATCGGGCTGTCGGCCAGGAGTTTGAGCTGGAGTTTGTACCTGTCCGGAATTTTCGAATCGAGGTGGGTAGCACGTTTGCATCGCAAAAGATCAGCGGCGTGCCGGGTCTTGACGATCAGCGCCGGCTATCGTGGCAGGGCGCATCGGTCGATTTGCGCTACCGTTTTCTCGATAGGGAGGTGGCGCCGTTCGGGCTCACGTTCGCGACAGAAATCCACGCGCATCGTGTCGATGAAACGACGGCTGAAGGGGTGCGGAGTTTCGGGACTGAATTCAGGTTGGCGTTCGATCGGGAGCTCGTCCCGAATCGCGTCATCGCGGCGTTCAACTTGATCTACGAACCAGAATGGACGCGCCTGGTCGGCAGTAGCGCCATGGAGCGTGACTCCGCCGCGGGCGTGGCGCTCGGGGTGCTGGCACAGGTGCGGCCGGGTTTTCTGCTGGGCGGTGAGGCGCGGTACTCCCGGAAGTATGAGGGGATCGGTTTGGAGGAACTTGTCGGGCAGGCGATGTTCGTCGGTCCGACAGCGTATTTCCAATTGTCGAAGCACTCGCGGCTGACCGCGAGCTGGAGCGTTCAGGCGTGGGGACGTCCGGCCGGGTCAACTGCCAGCCTTGATCTGGTCAATTTCGACCGCCATCAGGCGCGGCTGGTATTTGGCGTTAACTTCTAGCGCGGGGATGCACGGCCGGGTTCCGGCCTTTTCACGGTGTAGTGAAACCTTGCTTCGCCTATTGCCGTAGCTCTTTGCGTTATCTATCCGGGAACTAATCAAGGGATATCAGCAATGACCCCGATAGACTTGGTCGTGACCGTCTGTGCGGTGCTCTCGCCCACCACGTGCGAGGAAACCCATCTGGTCTTCTCTTCAAATGTTTCGTTGCAACAATGCGCCATGGCTGCGCAGCCCTATATCGCGCAGTGGGTTGGCGAACACCCGAAATGGACCGCGGTCAAGTGGCGTTGCGAATATCCAGGCCTCAATCGAAAGGCTTCCGGCGACGCCGTGTGGTCGGTAGGCTGAATAGTCGTCCGGTAGTGGCGGCTATTTGTTGCAGTCCTTCAAATCCTTGTCCGCGATCGAAAACACGGCGTCGGCATTGATTTCGATGTCGCGTACGAAGCAGTGCTTTGAGCCGCGGTAGCCGACTTTGGCGTCGTAGCGCCCCGGCTGCACGCCGGTGATACGCAGGCGCTCGTCGTGGTCTACTTCCTTGTCCTTGTCGTTCAGGGTGAGGTTAGGACCCCAGTCGTTCTTTCCGGGCGCGGAAAGCTGAAATTCGGAAATCGTCGCCGTGGTAAGATTCCATAATCGGATGCCTTTTCCCTGCGCGGCCACCTCATTGGCGCTCGTTGACAACAGTGCAACCAAAGCCAGTATCCATCGCATCGGGCCATCCTTTCGTCGCGGGGCGCTGGGAGCCATTATTGCCTTACCAGTCGGTCTCGATTTCTGACTTTATCGAAGTTTCTCGCCCGATCGAGACCGATTGGGGCGATCAACCGGGCCGTATCGAGATCGGCACCCTCGAAATCGGTGTCGATGACGGTGACGCCGGTCAGGTCGGCCCCGCCGAGTTGGGCACCCTTGAGAGAAGCACCGGTGAGGTCGCTGCCCTTCAGCACCGCAAATTCGAGATCGACGCGAGACAGGTCGGCGCCGCGCGCGTTCAGCCGTTCCAGATTGGCGGATTTCAGCACCGCGCGCATCAGCCCCATAGACTGATTACGCATGTCGGCGCCAAGATTTGCTTCCGCGATCGAGGCTCCGACGAGGCTCGCGCCGGTTAGGTCGGCAGCAACGCGTGCGCGCGAAAGGTCGGCGCCGTCAAGGCGGGCGCGGGCCATCTGCGAGGCGAACAGATTTGCGCTCCTGAGGCTTGCGCCAGTGAAGTCCGCTTCCAGCAGCCATGCCTGGTCGAGAATGGCACGGTCGAGCTTGGCGCCGGCGAGCTTGGTCTTGTTGAGCCTGGCCGCGCGGAAAATTGCGCCGGACAGGTTGAGCCCGGACAGATCGAGGCCGGATAGTCTTTTCCCCGTGAAGTCAGCGGGTGCGGCGGTGGTCGCCGCAGCAAGCGCGGCCTCGACCTCGGCGCGAGTCATTTCGGCCGACGTCATATCGGGCGACGACAGGTCAACATGACGCATCATGTCTTGGGCCGCTGCCGTCATGGCCACAAGAGAAAGACCGAGCGCTGCGATTCCGATCGAGCGTTTCATCGTCAATCCCAACCGATCACGCATCCTAGCACCGGCCTCGGGCACTGCCTACAAGGCAGCCTGCTTGGTGGTATCGCCATTGATCCGCCGCATGATTTCCGACTTGATTGCGGCGATCTCGACTTCTCCGCGTACGCTTCGCGGCGTGCGGATGGGCAGGTCTGCGAGAATCCGGGCCGGGCGTGGCGACAGCAGGATCACGCGATCGCCGAGACGAACCGCATCGTCCACATCGTGGGTGACCAGCAGCGTTATCATGGACCGACCGTCCATCAACGTGGCGATCTCATCGCGCAGGCGGCTCGCAAGAGCAGCATCGAGCGAGGCAAGCGGTTCGTCGAGAATGAGCAGCTCCGGCTCGACGGCGAACGCGCGGGCAAGCGCAACGCGCCGCGCGAGGCCGAGCGATAACTCGCCGGGAAAATGGTTGCGATGTGCCTTCAGCTCCAGAATTTCGAAGAGTGCTGAAAGCTTCGCTTCATCGGCGGCAGGCGCGGCAAGTCGCACATTCTCCTCGACCGACCGCCACGGCAACAGCCGCGGCTCCTGGAACACGAAGCCGATCCGCGCGCCGGGAGGACGCGAGACGCGCCCTTGAAAATCGGGGTCGAGACCAGCGAGAATCCGGAGCATCGTACTCTTGCCGCAGCCGGATGGGCCGACCAATACTCCGGCCTCGCCTGCATCAAGAGCGAAGGCGACCCCGGCGATCACGTCGTGCTGTTCGCCCGCCGCGCTCTTGAACGTCTTGCTGGCGATATCGACTTCAAGCCGCACGGGGACGCCACCGGGATACCCGGGCCTCAAACGGCTGCACCAGCAAGGTTTCAATGAGAAGCACGACCGCGGCGAAGCTCAGCGAGTAGGCCAGCAATAGTGGAATGTCGAATAGCTGGAACGCCACGCCAATCTCGAAACCAACACCGTTTGGACGTCCAAGCAATTCCGCAACAAGTACGATCTTCCAGACCAGGGAAAGTCCTGATCGTGCGGCGGCTGCGATATACGGCGACAGTTGCGGCAAAATGACGTGTCGAAACCTGCTCCAGCGCGGCAACGCGAATACCGTCGCCATTTCGTCGAGCGCCGCGTCGAGGGCACGTGCTCCCTCGCGCAACGTCACGACAGCGGTCGGGAGCTTGTTGATGGCGATTGCCGCAATTGCGGCCACTTCAGTCAATCCGGCCCAGATGTAGGCGAGCACGATAACCACGAGCGCCGGCAGATTGAGCAGCAGGATCAGCCAGGGGTCACCAAGCCGATCGGCAAGTCGCACCCGGCCCATCAGGTATCCGATGGCCGCGCCCAGCGCCATCGCCAGAGTGAAGGCGAGCGCAACGCGTGCCAATGTCGCGCCGAGATGGAAGAACAGGTTACCCGATCGGGCTTCCGCAATCATGGCCGTGAGCACGGTGGGGGGAGGTGGAAGCTTCGCGTCACCGGCAAGCAGCGAGGCGATCCACCAGATTGCGACGAACACCGCGAAAGACAGCAGGCGTGCCACCTCAATCTCCCGGGATCGCGTGATAGAACGTTCCGGCAGCCAGTTCAGGCACGGGCCCGACAAGTTCGTGGCCGCCGATTTCAGCCAGCACGCGGTAGAGAATACGCGCGTCGGCCTCTTCATCGGCGATCGGCCGACGCGGAATTCCCTCTCGATAGCGATCACGATAGGCGCGCAACGTTGCGGCGTCTGGAGCGCCGGTCAGCGGCGCAATTTTCTCCCACTCGGCATCCGAGGTCGACAGAATCTCTTTCGCCGCGCGGGTCATGGCGATGAAGCGGGCAATTTTGTCCTGGTTTGTGTTCGCCCATTTTTCGTCGAAGACGTAGCCGAGCATCGCGGTGCGGCCCTTGGCGCCTAGCTTCGGCAGCAGATCCTCGATGCCGGCGATGCGGCGGAAGCCCTTCGCCTCCAGTGCCGCGCAGAAATTCCAGTAGTTCACGGTCGCATCCATTTCGCCGCTGAGCGTCTTGGCTGCCAGCAGCGGCGGCGCGCCGTAAGCGATTGTCGCGTCCGACTTCAGGTCGATGCCGCCCTGTTTAAACCATGCCAAAAGCAGCAGCCAGTTCTTGTCGATCGGTCCGCCCGCGACGGCGAGCTTGCGGCCCTTGAGATCGGCCAAGGTCCGGACCGGCGATGAGGCAGGGACCACGACGGCCCCGAGCGCGCTAGAATAGGGATAGAAGGTCAGTTTGGCGCCAAGCCCGCGTTCGCGCGACACCCAAAGCCAGTCGGTGACCACAATGTCGGCATTCCCGGCCCGAAGCGCAATCTTGCCCGCCTCGGGGCTCGCCAGTTCGAGAACCTGGACCGAAAGGTTGGCCTGCTTGTCGAGGCCGTGCGCACGGATCACTGCAAGTTCCCAGGCGAATGTTCCGGTCTTCTGCACCGCAACGCGTAAGGCTTCGGCGCTGCAGCACGTGCCGAGCGAGATCAGGACAATCGTAGCAAGCAGCGTGCGAACAAAATGCGTCATGGTGCCTTGAGCCGTATCCTTGAACGTCTGCTTTTCAGCGGGCCAGTCATAGCATAGCTTCCACAGTTAGCAGCGGAGGAAGACGATGACGCTTGCCGGATGGGTACGACGTATTGTCGCCACGTTGACAGCGCTGATGACGATTGCGGTGATCGCGCGCGCCGAGGACCTCAACGATTACCCGACGTCGGCGCGCGTCGAATACGCGTTTGGCTGTTTGAAGGCGAATGGCGAGACGCGGCAAGCGATCGAGCAATGCTCCTGTTCGATCGATGTTATCGCTTCGCTCATGCCCTATCAGCGCTATGTCACGGCCGAAACCGTGCTTAGCATGTCGCAGGTCCGGGGCGATCTGGGCGGCCCGTTCCGCACGTCGGAGCAGGCGGCAAGCGCCGTCAACGAGCTGAGGCGGGCCCAGGCCGAAGCGGAAGTGCGCTGCTTCTGAGTGCGACGCGGCCGCCGCTTCGGGGACGACGACCAGGCGGCAACCGTTTTTCTCTCTTGCCCCGACGCAGCGCAGCACGCGAGTAAGGCGCTGCAGAGCCGGGGCCCATGTCACCAGAGCGCACGATGTCCGCAATGTGTCCCGGCTCTGCGGAGCAGCGATGTCGCGCTGCACCGCGTCCGGGACATGATGCTATTCTAACCGTAGAGGCATCAGATTCCGGAATCGTCGATCTTCCATTCGCGCTGGAAGACGTGCCCCTCGGTATCCTTTGCTTCGGCGCGAAAGCGTTTCGCGCCATTGGAGACGTAGGTGAACCTGATATTGGGGTCTTCCGAAATGGAAATGCCGCCTTCCATCGTCAACACCAGGCTGTCGTCCTGCCAGAGCCGCAGTTCATTGACGAAGAAAGCCGGGACATACAGGTGCGTGACCTGGTCCATCTGCAAGCCGGAATTGTTGGGATGCCCGATCATGATCTGGGCTTCGCGCGCGCCACTGGCCGGCCCTTCGCCGGCCTTCGCGAACTGCCGATAGCGCATCTGGCCGAGCCTGGCCTTGGCATCGTCGGCGTTCTTGGCGGCAGGTGCCGAACAGCCGCCGGAGGCCTTCACATAGGTTTTGGTCATGTAGAGTTTGCCGTCGCTGAGTTCGGCCACCGCATGGACATCGGTGTAATTGTTGACGCGCACGCGGGTGGAGATTTCCGAGACCTTGGCGTCCGGTCCAAGCTGGAACTTCGCCGCCATCGGCGCGGGGTTCTGGTCGATGACCAGCGTAATGCTCAGCACCTGCCGGCTATCGCCGGCCGCAAGTTTCGTTCGCAAGGTCACCGGGACTATTGCGGCGTCCTCGGCACGCGACGGCATTTCAATGCCGATCACGTCGCTACCATCGTTCATCGGGCGATTGTTGAAGATGTCCTGCACCAGGCCGGGCCAGAGGCCGTTTGTCTCCGCCGCGAGCGGCAAGGGCGCGCCGAACAGCAGCAAGCCAACGACGCCGACGAGGCGGAACAGATATCCGGGCATGGTCACGACCTTCGCACGGTTGGAAGCAACGCGCGCAATATAGGACAATGCGCGTGCTATTCCCATTCAATTTCCGAAAATGCCGCGGTTGCGTTGCGGGCATTGAAGTCGTCGAACAATTCCCACCGAGATCGCTCGGAGCTCGCTGCGGTACCCGCCGCGGCTTTTATCGGCTCGCCGCGGGCGACGAGTCCGCGTACGTCTGAGGCCAGCGTTTCGAGATAGCGGCGCTGATCAGCGAAGGCGGCCGGCCATCCGCTCACGGGACCGTGACCGGGAACCACGCGCTCCGCAGGCATGGCACCGAGCTCACCGATGACGGCCAGCCAGCCGCGGATGCTACCATCCAGCACGGGCGTGTGGGTGAGAAACACGAGGTCGCCCGCGAACAGGGTTCTGGTCGTTTCATCAAGCACCGTGAGATCGCAATCGCTATGCGCGGCAGGCCACGCCCGTACGGCGAGGGTTCGTCCGCCGAGATCGAGCTGGAGCGTGCCGCTGACGAGCAGCGTTGGCGGCACGATACGTATTTCGTCGATCAATTGATCGCCCATCGTGCGGCGAAATGCGTCGAGATAGAATTGACCGCGCGCGGCCAGCGCGCGCGGCAGGTTCGCGTGGCCGACAAACGTCGCTCCGTCCTGCACGAAAGCGCCATTGCCGAAGACATGATCGGGGTGGCCGTGCGTATTGATGACGTAGCGGATCGGCTTGTCGGTCCGGGCGCGAATGGCTGCCAGCAATTGCCGTCCCTCGCGGAGGCTGCCGCCGGTATCGATCACCGCGACGGCATCCTGGCCAACGATGAATCCGACATTGGCGATCGCGCCGTTATTCTCGCGCGTCATCTGCGCGATTTGGCCGTTGTGCACGAATACGCCGTCCGCAATGGAGTTGACGGGCAGCTCCCGTTGCTGCGCGAGCGAGGCTGTCGCCGGAGCGAACGTTGCGAGCACGGCAACGATCAACGCGCGATAAGCCATGTTTCGACCTCCGTCTTACCACGAAGCGTGATCGGCAATTCCCCGTGTTCCATCGAAACGATCGTTGCATCGCAGCACAAGCGGCCAATTCGCCGCGAGGATTATTCCTGTTGCAGCCTTCAACCGACAAGCATAGCATTTTGCGTGTCTGCGGCTTCAATAGAACTTCGGTTCGTCGAGGTTGCCGATACAAGTCGAAATTGGCAACAAGGCGGGCCGGAAGTGCAGAAGCTTTCGATGACAAGTGCCGGGCGAAAGTGCTGGCTGTCGTTTTTCGTGGTGACGATCATCGCCACGCTCCTAGGTCATGCGCCCGCGCGCGCGCAGATCAAGGAAGGCGGCGATCTGTCGATTGAGCTCGTCGATCCCAAGGTGCTGCGCGTCTGCGCCGACCCGCATAACTTGCCGTTCTCCAACGACAAGGGCGAGGGATTCGAGAACAAAATCGCCGAACTTTTCGCCGAGAAGCTGCACAAGAAGCTGGACTACATGTACTTCCCGCAGGCGACGGGTTTCGTCCGGATGACGCTTGGCGCCCATCGCTGCGACGTCATCATGGGCTTCCCGCAGGGAGATGATCTCGTTCAGGGCACCAATCCCTACTACCGCACCGCCTACGCGCTGGTCGCTAAGAAGGGCAGCGGCCTCGACGAGGTAACCACGCTGGAAGACGAGCGTCTCAAGGGCAAGCATATCGGCATCGTGGCCGGGACACCGCCTGCCACGAATATGGCGGTCAACGGCCTGATGGTAAATGCCAAACCGTATCAGTTGATGGTCGATACCCGCTTGGAGTCGTCAGCAGAGGCCATGATAGCCGACCTGATGTCCGGTAAGATCGACGCCGGCATTCTCTGGGGACCGATGGCGGGCTTCTATGCGAAGAAGGCGGACCCGCCGCTCCATGTCACGCCACTCGTGAAGGAAAAGACAGGTCCTCGATTGGCGTATCGTATCGGCATGGGGGTGCGGGCGGCCGACCAGAACTGGAAGCGGCAGCTCAATCGCCTGATCCAGGAAAACCAGCCGGCCGTCAACAAGATACTGCTGGACTTCGGCGTTCCCTTGCTCGACGAGAATGACCGACCGATCGGCGCGGAGACGGCAACAAAGAAGCCATGAGAGAAGCGCTCGCAGGCCTGATCCTTGCGGCATTCCCATTCATCGTCTCGAGCTTTGCGCAGGAGAGCCCTCCCGAGCCCGGCGGGTACCGCATGGAAGACTACCGTGCGCCGGTTCCTTCGACCCTTGCCGGTGTACGCGTGCTGACCACCGCAGAGGCCGAGGCGATCTGGCGAGCCAAGGCCGGTGCATTCATCGACGTAATGCCCCGCGCGCCGAAACCGCAAAACCTTCCTGAGGGCACTATCTGGCGCGATCAGCCGCGGCTCAACATTCCCGGCAGCGTGTGGCTGCCGGACACCGGCTACGGAAAGCTCGCGGCCGTGACGGAAGATTATCTGCGGCGCGGGCTTGTCCGCGCGACGGCAGGCAACAATGCTGCGCTGGTGGTGATCTACTGTCTTGCCGATTGCTGGATGTCCTGGAACGCGGCCAAGCGCATCCTCAGTTACGGCTATTCCAACGTGGCGTGGTACCCTGACGGGACCGACGGTTGGGAACGGGCTGGCCTGACGCTGGCGGAGTCGCAACCGGAGCCGAGGACAGGTGAGGAGACCGCATCGCCGCGTTAGCGACTATTCGATCTCCTGCTGAATCGTTCGCCCGAGGGCGAACAGCCGCTGGTCGATCGCCGTCGGCACCTCGCAGACGAATTTGATGACATTCCGCCGGTCTTCGAAGATGCGCGTCTGCCAGATAAGCTGATTTGAGAGCTCGTCTATCTTCGCCTGGTTGGGCGGCGTTTCGCTTTGCAGCGCCTGCAAAGCAAGCGTGTCGTTGCGGATCTTATCCGCTGCCTCGCGCTGCTTGCGGGTGACGCGCTCCAGCCCGTTCATCACCTGGGAGCGTTGGGCATTGAGGGATTCAAACAGGCCGGCAAATAGCAGTTTCCCGCTTGCGGTCTTGTCGGCTGAACTGTTCAGATATTCCGTGATTGCCTTTTGCGCCTCCTCAAGCGGCGTTCGCCTTGCCGCGAGCTTCGCGACCAGCGCGCTGACCGTGGCATCGTCCTTCCACTTGCCGGCGACGTCGTCGAGTGGCGGGCCTGCCCACACCGCGGCGACGGATATCTCGGGTACCTTGGCCTGCGTGCACGGCCAGTCCGGATAGCGCGGATCGGCGGCATGGCCGTACCCGCTCATGGCCGCGACGGCAAGAAATACGGCGAACGCAGTCCGGTACCTCATGTCTCGCCTCCGGCCGGCCCGCGGCGGATCAGGCCGCGCGATGGATCGTAGGCGAGGATGGCGCCGATCATGAAAGTAATCGTGCAGCCTCCCACCACCGCGAGCGCAATCCAGTTCATCTGTCCATACAGCGCAAAACGTATCAGCTCCACGGCATGCGTGAACGGATTGAACAGGCAGACATAGTAGAGCATCGGGCTGCTCTCCAGAATGCGCCACAGCGGATAAAGCGCCGAGGAAGCAAAGAACATCGGAAAGATGACAAAGTTCATCACACCCGCAAAGTTCTCGAGCTGCTTGATGCCGGAAGAGATCAGCATGCCCAACGCGCCGAGCATCAGGCCCGACAGGACCAGCGCGGGCAGCACCGTGATATAGCCGGTTGAAGGCGGCGCGATATCCCAGAACCAGGCGATCAACAGGAAGGCATAGACCTGGAGCAGCGAGACCGCGGTTCCCGCCAGAAGCTTGCAGGACAGCAGGAACCATCGCGGCAGCGGGCTCACCAGCAAAGTCCGCATATTGCCCATCTCGCGGTCATAGACCATCGAGAGCGAGGACTGCATGCCGTTGAAGAGCTGGATCATCGCCATCAGGCCGGGCGCGATATACACCTCATACAGAATGTAGGTTTCGTAGGGCGGGATGATGGAAAGGCCGAGCACCTGACGGAAGCCGGCGGCGAAGATGAAGAGCCATACCAAGGGCCGCACCAGCGCCGAGACAAAACGTTCGCGCTGGTGCAGGAAGCGAAGCGCCTCGCGCCATACGATGCCGTTCAGGCAGGTAAGATATTCGGCGAGCGAGAAGCCGCTCCGGATTTGCCTTATGGTGACCGATGTCATGACGTCGGGCTCCCGCTTTGCGCGGCGGAGCCGGTCAGCCGCATGAACGCCGTGTTGATATCGTTACCGCCGGCGTCGGCGATAACCTGCGCAACCTTGCCTCGGGCCAATACCCGGCCTTGATGCAGGACAACGAGATCATCAGTCGAGCCGATCTCGTCGAACAGATGCGTCGCCCACAACACGCTAATTCCCTGTTCGGCAACGAGCTGGCGCACGTGGCTCAGAATGTCGGCGCGCGCCTTGACGTCGAGGCCGACGGTCGCCTCGTCGAGCAGGAGGAGGCGCGGCCGGTGCAGCAGCGCCCGCGCGATTTCCAGTCGTCGCATCTGGCCGCCGGAGAGGTCGCGCACCTTGCTGCCGGCGCGGTCTGCAAGGCCGATACGGGCCAGCACCTCGCCGCTGCGCGCGCGGGCGTCGCGCCTGGCAATGCCGTGCAGAGCGGCGTGATAAAGCAGGTTCTGCATCACTGAAAGGTCGAGATCGAGCGTGCGGGGCTGAAACACCACGCCGAGGAGCCGCAAGGCTTCGCCGGGCGCTTGCGCGATATCGTGACCGAAAATCCCGATATGACCGCGCTGAATTCCAAAAAGCCGCGTGATCAGCGAGAACAGCGTGCTCTTGCCGGCACCATTGAGGCCAAGCAACGCCGTGAAACTTGCCGGTGCGACGGTGAAGCCGACGTCGATCAGCGCTTGTCGGGCGCCATAGGAATGGCTGACGCCATCGATCGATAATGCAGGCATATCTGCGGCCTCGGGCCGGGAAGAGATGTCCCGCATGTTCTGACCGGTGGAAAATGCGTCAGTGGCCGTCATGGTTGCGCAATCGTGATACCCCAGGGCAGTTCGCCGACTTGAATTGTCTTGATGACCTTCTGCGCGGCAACGTCGATCACCGAGACATCGTTCGATACGCCATTGGTGACCATCAGATATTTTTCGTCCGGGGTGAATGCCACGTGCCAGACACGCTGACCCACGAGCAGATATTTGGTGACCTTGTGGCTGGTGGCATCGACGACCGCGATGCGATTAGCTGGGCCGAGCGCGACGAAAGCGGTCTTGCCATCCTTGGTCATGCCGATGCCGACCGGCTGGATGGCTTCGCTCCGCAAGCCGGGAATTTCGAATGTAATCTTCTTCATCACCTCCCGTTTGACCGGGTCGATAACCGAAATGGTGCCGCCGATCTCCGACGATACCCACACTTCCGAATTGTCACGCTTGAACTCGGCGAAGCGCGGGCGCGCATCGACCAGAACGTTGGCGACGATCTGGCGCGTCGTGGTGTCGATGAAATGCGCCATGTTGGTCGTTTCGGACGTATTGATTAGGATCTTGCCGTCCGGGCTGATCGCCATGCCCTCGGGCTCGACACCGACCTGGATTTCGCCGAGACGGGCGCGCTTCTCCACATCGATGATGGTCACCGTGTTGTCGTTTTCGTTGGCGACGTAGAGGATCTTGCCGTCAGCATCGAGGGCGAACAGTTCGGGGTCCGGGCCGGAGGGCAGGGTGTCGACTACTTCCTGCTTGGCAACGTCGATGACCTGAATGCTGTCGTCGTCGCCAACCGCCACGAACACAAATTTGCCGTCCCTGGTGAATTCGATGCCGCGTGGCCGCTGGCCAACCTTGATGGTCTTGGTAACGGTCCAACTGTTCGTATCGATCACCGATACGGTGTTGCTCTTCTCGTTGGATACATAAGCGATGAAGGCCGATGCGGGCGTCGCCGCCGCTAGCCATCCAGCCACCCCGAAAAGCAGGCAATGACGCCACATATGCAATCCATCCTCCTTCAATTCAACCTGCATTTGGTTTCCGGTCGATCAAAGCCAAGCGTGTCGAGCTCGGAGACCTGGTGGAGGAATCCCTCCTGCGGAGAAACCGAGACCACCATGCGTCCATCGACCAGCAGGATCGGCTGGCGAAGCTGCAAATTCCAGTCCCGCAGCGTCAACCGCCGGCCTTTGAACGCAGCAACGGAAAAGTCTTTCCCTCTAAGAAAATCCGACACCGCCTTTGGGTCGCCGGACTTCGTGCGCGATGCAGCTTCACCGACCATGCGTGCTGCCGTCCAGGCCTGCATGTCCAATGCGCTCATGTGTCGCGAGTTCAGTTTGGCAAATCGGTTCTGAATCTGGATCGCGCCCCACTGATCTTGCGCGGCGTGCCAACTTGTCGGAACAAGGCCCGCCGAGCCGGCAACCGGGCGCGGATCCCAGGTGCGATAGGGCAGGTAGGACGCGAACACCTCGCTTTCGTCGGCTGCCACGAGGATGTCATAGGTCGGTGCTTGCTGGGTGAATACCGGAATTTGCCGTTGGATCAGGGTGACGCCGCTGTCTGTGCGGCGCGCGCCGCCGGTATCTTCAAATGTTCGCTCCTGAACGATCTTGGCGCCAAAGCGCGTGGCCGCGCGCCGCAGTGCGTCGGCGTAGAGCTTGTCCTGATCATGCGAGCCGACCACAAGCAACCAGCGCTTCCATTGCTTCCACACCAGATATTGCGCGAGCGCATCCGCAAGCATCGAGCGCGTCGGCGCGACATGGATCACGTTGGCGCGACAATCCTGCTCGCGCAGGCGATCGTCGATTGCTCCGGCGTTCAATAGCAACGTCCCACGTTCGCGGAGCGCGTTGGCGGCCTTCAGCAGGTCGTCCGCCGGAAGATCGGCAATGATGAAGCCGGTGCGCTCGGCAAGCGCCGCCGCCGCCTTCGCGACGTCCTCATCGTCCTTGAGCCGAACTTCTTCCAGCGTGAAGCGCTGATTGAGGAACTTGCCCGTGGTGTTGTTGTCCTCGATGGCAAGGCGTGCGCCGGCAAGCCCGTCGTTCTCCGCCGGCAGTTCGACGAGGGACAATTTCGCCTTGATGCCGGCGCGGCCAAGATAGCCGACGCCGATCTCGATAGGGGCGGCCGCGAGCACGGAGGTAGCTGCAATGCTCAAGCCGATCGCAGCGACCAAGCATCGGATCATAGTTCCTCCCTGACAGGCCTTTTCACGCCGCCGCGTGGAAAGCCTTTGGCTTGAACCATGACCGAATTGTTTTGGCTTGCAACCCAATTCTCCGTTGGGGCGGCATCACGCCGTTTCAGCCCTTCAGGCGCGCGGCGTGCCAACGCAGATGATCGGCCATGAACGTGGAGATAAAGTAGTAGCTGTGGTCATAGCCGGGCTGTCGGCGCAAGGTGAGGGGGATTTTGGCTTTCTCGCATGCGCTTTGCAGCAGCTCCGGGCGGAGCTGTTCGGTCAGAAACTGGTCGGCATCGCCATAGTCGACCAGCAGATCGGATAATCTGGCGCCGTCCTCGATCAGCGCTACCGCATCGTGCTTGCGCCATGCTTGCCGATCGGTGCCGAGATAACCGCCGAGCGCCTTGATACCCCATGGCACCTGCGAGGGTGCGACAATCGGCGCAAAGGCACTGGCAGCGCGGTAACGGCCGGGATGGCGCAAAGCGATCGTCAGTGCGCCGTGGCCGCCCATGGAATGGCCAAGAATGGATTGCCGGCTTGCGTCGACTGGAAAGTTTTCGGCAACCAGTTTTGGCAGTTCCTCCGTGACATAGCTCCACATGCGGTAATTGCGGGCGAACGGCTCCTGCGTCGCATCGACATAGAAGCCGGCGCCAAGCCCGAAATCGTAGGCATTGGCGGGATCGCCCGGCACGCCTTCGCCGCGCGGGCTGGTGTCGGGCGCAACGAAGATCAGGCCAAGTTCGGCGCAGGCGCTGCGGAATTCGCCCTTTTCCGTCACGTTGGCGTGGGTGCAGGTCAGGCCCGAGAGATACCAGACGACCGGCGGCCTGGTGCCGGCGGCGTGCGGGGGCACATACACCGAGAAGGTCATGTCGGCTCGCGTTTCGCGGCTGGCGTGCCGGTAGACGCCTTGCGTTCCGCCATATGCCTTGTTCAGTGAAACCGTCTGCATGCTCATGGTCTTGCTACTCCGGCGCCGTGCGGCACGCTTACGCCAATGCCACTTTCGATTGCCAGCCGCACCAGTTCGGCGGAAGTTCGCACGCCGAGCTTTTGGCGCATGATCGACGAGGTGTTGGCAACGGTTTTGTAGGAGGAATGAACCAGCCACGCGATCTCGGAAAGACTCTTGCCCGCGCTGAGCAGGCGCAGGATCTCCATTTCCCGCGAAGTGAGTTTTGCAAGCGGGCTGCGAGCGAAAGCGGGTCCGGCGAATGCAATGCTTCGCGCCATCGCGGAGGGCAGGTAGACGCCGCCTTTGCCGACCTCACGGATGGCCTCGACGAGATCCTGCGGATCGCCCGTCTTCGCGACATAGCCCTTGGCGCCGATTTCAATGGCGCGCGCGGCGAAGACCGGATCGTCGTTCATGCTGAACATGATGATTCGTGCCGACGCAGTGCGCGCAAGAATGCGCCGCGCCAGTTCGAACCCCGAGACGGTCGGAAGGTTGATATCGATCACGCAGATGTCGGGGCGCTCAGTGACGAATACGCGTTCGCCGCTCTCCGCGTCGGCGGCCTCCAGCAGCACGACCTCCGGTTCGTCGGCAAATACGGTGCGACAGCCCGAAGCAACGATGGGATGATCGTCGACGATCAGAACACGCATTGCATCGATCCTCGATAGCTGCTTCGGTCCCTTGCTGCATCGCGTCAGGCTGGCTTGTCATGCATCGCCCGCGAGATTGCTGTACGCTTCAATCTGATCGTCCGTTTTTTGACTGTCAACGGTCCTCTCGACGGGGGACAGATTGCGACGCGATTGGGGCAAACCTCATGTGGCAGAAATTATCGTTGCGTGGGCGGATTAATTTGCTGCTGGCGCTGGGTCTCACGCTTGGCTTGGCCATCAACATCGCGCGGCTGGTGGTGGAGGCGGGGCCCCGTGTCCGGGCGGAAGATCAAAGCGTCATCCGGCTGGCGCGTGAGTTCGTGGAGACGATCGTTCCCGGCCTGAATGAGGCGGCCGATCCGGAGGCGCGGCTGAACCAGATCGTCCACGACCTCAGCAGGCTCCGTCACGTCAGTATCACACGGCAGGGCGATGCAACCGTGGCCGAGCGCCCGGGCGATGGCGGCGACGAACGATCGCCGCCGGCATGGTTTATCGCGCTCGTGCATCCGGAAACGACCACCGTGAGCGTACCAATCACGATCCACGGAAAGCCGCAGTCGCTCCTGATCACTTCGCATCCGAACGACGAAATGGCCGAAATCTGGGACGGAATCGTTACCCAGCTAGCGGTTAGTTCCGCGCTCGCCATCGCGCTCTTTATGGTTACGATAGTCGTGGTTGGCCGCGCGCTGGCGCCGCTGCAGGCGCTTTCGCAGACCATGGCAAGCATCGAGGCCGGCCACTATGGATCACGCGTCGAGCCCGGCGGCACGCCCGAACTGGCGGCGATCTGTGCCAAGCTGAACCATCTCGCGGGCGCTCTTGGCGAAGCTGTCGAAGACAAGCGGCGGCTCGCCGAACGCACGGTCTCGCTGCAGGATATGGAACGCAAGGAGATTGCGCGCGAGCTGCATGATGAGTTTGGGCCCTATCTCTTTACGCTGCGCGCCCACGCTGGCGCCCTGATGCGGCTAGCGGAAGACGGGCGCACGCCGAGCGCGGATGCGTTACGCAAGCATGGCACCGCCATCATGGAGCAGATCAACGCGCTCCAGCAATTCAACCGCAGGATACTGGAAAAGCTGCGGCCTGTTGGACTTGCAGAGCTTGGACTTCGCGAGGCGCTCGGCGTGCTCTTGCGTTTGTGGCGTGAGTCCCGTCCCGACGTTGCCATTGAGGCGAACATTGCCTGCGCGCCGGGCGAGACCGGAGAAGTCGCGGACTTGACGATCTATCGTACCGTCCAGGAAGCCCTGACAAACGCCTTCCGCCACGCCGACGCGACCGCCGTCAGCGTCACGGTGGAACAGGCCGCAGGAATGCACGGAAGTCGCGCCTGCGCCTTGGTGCGCGTCAGCGACAACGGCCGCGGTTTGGCACCGGATCACAAGCTGGGTTTCGGCTTGATCGGCATGCGCGAGAGAATACTGGCGCTGGGCGGTACGCTGAATGTCGTCTCCGGCAACGGGGGCCTCACGGTAGAAGCGATCGTTCCCCATGGATCGCACCATTGATGGATGGCGAATCGGGAAATTTTCCCGATCTCTTCGGGAAGGAAGGCATTTAGGGAACCCGACCTTTTGCGGCTAGCGCGTGTCGATGTCTTCTCACTAGTATCGTCTGCATCGAACCGGCATCGCCAATTCGCCGGAGTGTAGTGGGGTGGGGACATGGGCGCACGCGTACTGGTGATCGGGGCAATCTCACTATGCCTGGTTCCAGGAATCGACCGTGCCGAGGCCCAAACCGCATCTGGCGAGAGTGAGGTGTTGCCCGCCATCGAGGTAGTCGCCCCGACGACATCAGCCAGACCAGCGGCCAGACCAGCCCGCGGCAGTACCGCACCTCGACCCACCCGAAATGTGCGCAGGGTCTATATTTACCCGACCGCGCCTACGCCGACGGCACGATCGGGAATGGATGTCGATAAGGTGCCGGCAGCGATCAATGCGGTTGGAGCCGGGCAGATTGCGCGCACGGGCTCGCTGAACATCGCAGATACATTACAGCAACAGGTGCCGGGTATCGTCCTAAGTGACACGACCGGAAATCCCTTTATGCCTGATGTACAGTTTCGAGGTTTCGTTGCATCGCCAGTGGCGGGCACGCCTCAGGGACTGGCAGTTTACCAGAACGGGGTGCGCATCAACGAGGCGTTCGGCGACACCGTCAACTGGGATCTGATTCCGACAGCCGCAATCAGGTCGGTCACCGTCGTGACCAATAACCCGGCATTCGGCCTCAACGCGCTCGGCGGAGCCGTCAACGTACTGATGAAGGACGGTTTCAGCTATCAAGGTGCCGAAATCAACACGATGGGCGGCTCGTTCGGGCGCATCCAGAGCTCGGCGCAGTATGGCAAGCAGATCGACAATTTTTCCGTCTATGCCGCGCTCGAAGGCGTGCGTGACAACGGCTATCGCAATTTTTCGGAGTCGGCGATTCGCCGTTTTTACGGGGACGTCGGCTACCGAACCGATAGCAGTGAATTTCACCTCAACGTGGGCGTTGCCAAGAACAATTTCGGCGCCGCGGCGGCGGTGCCGGTCGAACTGCTGCAGAGGTATTGGGGGGCGACCTATACGACACCGCAGACCACGGACAATCGCGTTGCCTACGCCAATTTGACCGGAAAGGTCGAGGTGACGCCGACCTGGACGATCGAAGGCTCGGCGCGCGTCCGCGCCTTCCGGCAGAAGACGGTGGACGGAAACCCGACCGAGACGGAGCGATGTGCCGCCGACCCCGGGCTACTTTGCTTCAACGACGATGACGTGCCGGCAAGGGGCCTTAACGGCGTCCAGCTTGCAAATCTGTTCCCCGACACTGCAGTGCTGGGGCAGATCGATCGGACCACAACCCGTTCGACGACGACAGGGGCGACCCTGCAGGCAACCAACACCGACCAGCTGTTCGGCCACAACAATCAGTTCATGATTGGCACCAGTTTTGATTCTGGCGTCACCCGCTTCGGAGCCAGCGCGGAACTGGGCACGATCGGCTCGAACTACGTCGTCAGCGGCAGCGGCATATTCCTCGGCCCGTCCGGTGAGCCGGTATCCATCGGCCCGGTCTCGCTCCGCGCCACCAACCGGTACACCGGCGTCTATGCGCTCGACACGTTCGACGTCACGGACGCGTTCTCTATCTCGGGCGGCGGCCGGTTCAACTATGCAAACATCGTCCTTCAGGATCAGATCGGCACCGCGCTCAACGGCAATCATACCTTCAGCCGCTTCAATCCGATGATCGGCGGCACCTACAAGATTACGCCGGAACTGACGGCCTATGCCGGCTATTCCGAAGCCAATCGCGCACCGACGCCGCTGGAACTCGCATGCGCCGACCCCGCGCGCCCCTGTCTCATCGCGGCCTTCCTGATCGCGGACCCGCCGCTGAAGCAGGTTGTATCCCGCACTGTTGAGGCCGGTCTGCGCGGTACCAAGGAGCTGAATATCGGAACGCTCGGGTGGAAGGTCGGCGCGTTCCGCGCGACGAATGCCGATGACATTCTGGCGATTCCCAGTCCGGAGTTTCAGGGGTTTGGCTATTTCCAGAACGTGGGCAGGACGCGGCGCCAGGGCATTGAGGCTCAGGTCAATCTGACGTCGAAGACGCTGCAACTTTATGCCAGCTATGCCCTCGTAGATGCGCGCTTTCTCGACGCCCTGCAGATCGGCTCCAATAGCCCGTTCGCCGTTGACGGTGTAGTCCAGGTCCTGCCGGGCAATCGAATTCCGGCGATACCTCGCAACCGGGTCAAGGTTGGCATCGACTACTGGGTCACCGACGCCTTCAAGGTCGGGGGCGATGCGTTGTTCGTCGGCAGCCAGTATTTTGTCGGCGATGAATCCAATCAGGCGGCGAGATTGCCAGGCTATTCGGTTTTCAACCTGCACGCCTCGTATCAGATCAACAAGACGTTTCAGATCTACGGCCGCATCGACAATATCCTGGATAATCGCTATGCGACTTACGGGACGTTCTTCGAGACCGGAGACGTACCGAATTTCACCAACGGCGGCGTGGATTTCACCGACCCTCGCACGGTGAGCCCGGCGCGGCCGCGCGTCTTTTACGCGGGCCTGAAGGCAACTTTCTAGAGAACGGGAGGCGTAAAGGCGGCTCAGCGATGATTCGCGGCAGAGCGTTCAGCTTGCCGCGCCACCGGGACGTTCTCGTCAGGAAGCATCCGTCGCCGGATCGACGCAGTGCGCCTTGTGGATCGCGGACGGAACGAAGCCAAAATGCTTCCGGAACACGCGGCTGAAGTGCGACGAACTCGAAAAGCCCCACGAAAATGCGACATCCGTGATCGTCTTTCCGTTCTGGGTCTCCAGCTCCTGTCGGCAGTGCAGCAGTCTCGCCCGCCAGATGTAATCGCTGACGGTCATGCCCTTGTCGCTGAACAGCATGTGCAGATAGCGCTTGGTGCAGCCCAATGCTGCCGAGATCTGGTCGATGCAAAGATCCGGGTCGCGCAAATGTTCCCGGATGAAGGCCTGCGCGCGAATGTACATCGCTTCGGGACCGACGCGGTCGAACATCGTGTCGGCCTCTCGCAGCGGCAACAGCAAGAGATCGATGAGCGAATCGGCGACGCCGATGGCGTTGTGCGGCGACAGTCTCTTTGCTTCATCAAACGCGGTGTGCACGAAGTCGTAGGCGATGCGGCCAGTGCCGTTGCGCGCGGAGAGCTTGCAAGGCAACATCTTCGCCGTGCGGAAGCCGCGTTCGTGAAGCAGCTCCTTGGGGACGATCACGACCTCGTGCCGCGTCAGCGAGGGGCTGACGATCGTGTGCGGACAGGAGACGTCATAGGCAAGACAATCGCCAGGCATGATGTCGATGCGACGGCCGTTCTGTTCGAAATGCGAGATGCCGTAGGTTTGGAACAGTATCTTGACGTAGGGATGTTCGCTCAGCTTTGTGCCCGAGACCGTGTGCGCGATACGATGCTGGCTGGCCTCGATCTGACAGAGTTTGAGCTGCGAGACGGTCGTGTAATTTATCCGCCCCTCCAGCGAGGAACCTTCCAGCGGATCGACGTCAAACTGGCCACATAGATCGGTCAGTGCATCTGACCAAGTTTGGATCTGCTTCTTTGGTGCCAACCCGGAAGTGCTGAGTGAACGGACTGTGTCAGACATTGCCCAGCCACCGATTTGAGAACAGGCTGCAACCTTCGCCGAGGCGTCGGTCAAATGGTTGCGACATTTGGACCCAATTTAGGCAGTCGTGAGGGAAGTCGCGCAGATTCTTCCCAATATCCCTTTGACAATCCTCCAACTTAGTTTCGGCGGCGTCAAGGGAAACCTAGACCGAGAGTCGCGCAGGAAAGACCGGGGGAACACGCCCACGGCATGACGCTTCGCAGCATCACGGCAGAGCCGAAACCGCGCGCCAGGGCGAAATTTAAAAAAATTAATTGGGTTCGCTATTGAGCAAACGCGCTTCGCTCTTGGGCAAGTTTCCCATTTCCGGACGGGATAGGAATAGGGACCAATAATGGAAGAATGGGCCGTTTCGGCGGAAACCCAAAACCCGTATCTTGGAGGAAACCACTATGCGCAAGGTGCTATCCGCAGCCTGTCTTGGCGCTATGGCGACATTCGTTGTCGGCGTCGCATACGCCAACGAAGAACTGATCAAGATGTCGCAGAACCCAAAGGATTGGGTGCAGCCGGCCGGCGACTACGCCAATACACGCTACTCGAAGCTTAACCAGATCAACGCGTCCAATGCCGGCAAGCTGCAGGTCGCATGGACCTTCTCGACCGGCGTGCTGCGCGGCCATGAAGGCGGGCCGCTCATCATCGGCAACATGATGTACGTCCATACGCCGTTCCCCAACAAGGTCTATGCTCTTGACCTTTCGCAGGATAACAAGATCGTCTGGAAGTACGAGCCGAAGCAGGATCCGAACGTGATTCCGGTGATGTGCTGCGACACGGTGAACCGCGGCGTAGCCTATGGCGACGGCAAGATCTTGCTGCACCAGGCCGACACCACGCTGGTCGCCCTCGATGCCAAGACCGGCAAGGTGGAGTGGACCACAAAGAACGGCGACCCCGCCAAGGGTGAGACGGGCACTTCTTCGCCGCTGGTCGTCAAGGACAAGGTTCTAATCGGTATCTCGGGAGGCGAGTTCGGCGTGCATTGCCACGTTACGGCTTACGACCTCAAGAGCGGCAAGCAGGTCTGGCGCGCCTACTCGGAGGGGCCGGACGATATGATCAAGGTTGATCCCGTGAAGACCACCGAGCTCGGCAAGCCAGTCGGCAAGGACTCGAGCCTCAAGACCTGGCAGGGCGACCAGTGGAAGATTGGTGGCGGCTGCACATGGGGCTGGATGTCCTATGATCCCAGCCTGAACCTCGTCTACTACGGTTCGGGAAATCCCTCGACCTGGAATCCGAAACAGCGTCCCGGCGACAACAAATGGTCGATGACCATCTTCGCGCGTAATGCCGATGACGGAATGGCCAAGTGGGTCTATCAGATGACGCCTCACGACGAATGGGACTATGACGGCGTCAACGAAATGATCCTTACCGATCAGCCGTTCAATGGCCAGCCTCGCAAGCTGCTGACCCATTTCGACCGCAACGGGCTCGCCTATACGATGGATCGCGAAAGCGGCGAACTGCTGGTGGCCGAGAAGTACGACCCGAAGGTCAACTGGACCACCGGCGTCGACATGAACAAGAACTCGCCTACCTACGGCCGACCGAAGGTGGTCGACCAGTACTCGACGGACAAGGCTGGTGAGGACGTAAACGTCAAGGGTATCTGCCCGGCGGCGCTCGGTACCAAGGATCAGCAACCGGCGGCTTACTCGCCCGATACGCAGATGTTCTACGTGCCGACCAACCACGTCTGCATGGACTATGAGCCGTTCAAGGTGAGCTACACGGCGGGTCAGCCCTATGTGGGCGCGACGCTCTCGATGTATCCGCCTCCCGGCGAAACCCACATGGGCAACTTCATCGCTTGGGACAACAAGACCGGCAAGATCCTGTGGTCGAACAAGGAGCCGTTCTCGGTCTGGTCGGGTGCGCTAGCGACCGCTGGTGGTGTGGTGTTCTACGGAACGCTCGAAGGCTACCTGAAGGCGGTCGACGCCAAGACGGGTAAGGAGCTGTACAAGTTCAAGACTCCGTCCGGCATCATCGGCAACGTCACGACCTATGAGCAGGGCGGCAGGCAGTATGTGGCCGTGTTGTCCGGCGTCGGCGGCTGGGCGGGTATAGGCCTTGCTGCAGGTCTGACTGATCCGACTGCGGGTCTTGGTGCCGTCGGCGGCTATGCCGCGCTGAGCAACTATACCGCGCTAGGCGGCACGCTCACCGTGTTCGCGCTGCCGCAGTAAAACAGGACCACCTCGTCCGGCGCGTGGCTCGCTCCACGCGCCGGCTCGTCTGCATCGAAGATCAAGGATGAGCTCTTGCGTAAAATTTGGTTGATTGCGGCCACTCTCACGTTCGTGGCGCCGGGAACAGTTGCCTTCGCTGCGGATGATGCTGCCGCGATTAAGTCTGAGGACGGCAAGTATTTCGATAAGGAAGGAAATCCGACGTACAAAGTCGGGGCCGACGGCACGGTCGATTGGTACACCTATTCCGGATACCGTCGCTATCATTCCGAATGCCACGTCTGCCATGGTCCTGACGCGATGGGGTCGACCTATGCGCCGGCATTGCAGGAGTCGCTGAAGACGATGAGCTACGGCGACTTCGTCGGAGTCGTCGCGAGCGGCCGCAAGAACGGTAACTCCGTCATGCCGGCCCTCGGCGATAATCCGAATGTCGCCTGCTACATGGACGATCTTTATGTGTATCTGCGTGCCCGCGCCCATGACGCCGTCGGGCGCGTCCGCCCTGCGAAGAAGGAAGACAAACCCGAGGCGTACACCGAGACAGAAAAGTCCTGCATGGGAAGCAAATGATCATGCCGAACATGCGAGGTGCAGTCTTGGTACATCCGTGCGGCGATTTGAAGAGCTAAGGTGGAGTTTACGATGAAGACCCGCGCTGCTGTTGCATTCGAAGCCAAGAAGCCGCTTGAAATTGTCGAGGTCGACCTGGAAGGCCCGAAGGCCGGCGAGGTCCTCGTCGAAATCAAGGCCACAGGAATCTGCCACACCGACGCCTACACGCTCGACGGATTCGACAGCGAGGGAATCTTTCCTTCGATTCTCGGTCATGAGGGTGCAGGCGTTGTCCGCGAAGTCGGGCCGGGCGTGACGTCGGTCAAGGCCGGCGATCATGTGATTCCGCTCTACACGCCGGAATGTCGCCAGTGCAAAAGCTGCCTGAGTGGCAAGACCAATCTTTGTACGGCCATTCGCGCGACGCAGGGCAAGGGCGTGATGCCGGACGGCACCTCGCGCTTCAGCTATCAGGGCAAGCCGATCTTTCACTACATGGGCTGCTCGACATTTTCGAACTTTACCGTGCTGCCGGAAATCGCGGTGGCAAAAATTCGCGAGGACGCGCCCTTCGACAAGAGCTGTTACATCGGTTGCGGGGTGACGACGGGCGTTGGCGCCGTGGTCAATACCGCCAAGGTGACCCCGGGCGCCAACGTCGTCGTGTTCGGTCTCGGCGGCATCGGGCTCAACGTCATCCAGGGTGCGAAGATGGTGGGCGCCGACAAGATCGTCGGCGTCGACGTCAACGATTCCAAGGAGGATTGGGGCCGCCGTTTCGGCATGACCCATTTCGTCAACCCGACCAAGGTCAGCGATATCGTCCAGCATCTGGTTGGGCTCACCGACGGCGGCGCCGACTACACCTTCGACTGCACCGGAAACACCGGCGTGATGCGACAGGCGCTTGAAGCGTGCCACCGCGGCTGGGGCGTCTCGGTCATTATCGGGGTCGCTGAGGCCGGCAAGGAAATCGCCACCCGGCCGTTCCAACTCGTGACCGGCCGCGTCTGGAAGGGCACGGCGTTTGGCGGCGCGCGCGGCCGCACGGATGTGCCGAAAATCGTCGACTGGTACATGAACGGAAAGATCGAGATCGATCCGATGATCACCCACGTCCTCAAGTTGGAGGAGATCAACAAGGGATTCGACCTCATGCACGAAGGCAAGTCGATCCGTTCGGTTGTCGTGTTCTGAATCGGGGAACTTCAAACACAAGGAGGATAGGCCTATGACTGTTCATATTCACCCATCGATTGACAGCGGCGTAAAGCAGGGGACGGGCAATTTCGCCGGTGGCACCCTGGTCTGCAAATGCGCGGACAGGCCGGTCAAGGTTGCCATCAAGGGCGACGTGGCCCACAACCACGCCTGCGGCTGCACCAAATGCTGGAAGCCCGCGGGGGCGATCTTCTCTGTTGTCGCCGTGGTCCCGCGCGACAATGTGAAAGTCATCGAGAACGGCGACAAGCTGCAGATCGTCGACTCGGCGGCGGCGATTCAGCGTTACGCTTGCCAGGCTTGCGGGACGCATATGTACGGCCGGATCGAGAACACGGGGCATCCGTTCTACGGCCTCGACTTCATCCATCCCGAGCTGTTCCAGGAAGGCGGGTGGGCAGCTCCGGGGTTTGCGGCGTTCGTGTCGTCCGTGCTGGAGTCCGGCGTCCAACCGAGCGAGATGGACGGCATCAGAGCCCGGCTGAAGGAACTCGGACTGGAGCCGTATGATTGCCTGTCGCCGCCCTTGATGGATGCGATCTCAAGCCACGTGGCCAAGTCCAAGGCTGCTTGAACAAACCGGCTTGGAGCGGGCACCAGCCTGAGCTCGCACGATTACCAAAGTTGCGCTGAGGGCGGTCGTAGTCAGCGCAACCGCGCTCTGAGCGTACGGCGAGGCGGTCCCATGTCCTTTCCGTTGGGCCGACAGATGAGTAGGCCTGCCGGCCGCTAGTCTTCAGCGATCGGGCCGGCGGTGCGTTCCGCGCCTAATTCCCAGACATCGGAGCCCTTCGAAGTCTTCGCGCAGTCGCCATGCCGCCATGGTTGTTTCAGGGCGTGCAATCGGCTGCACTTGACCGATCGTCTGATTTTGCATGCTGCGGTGCGGTGGGATGTCATGGCGGCCGCGATGCTGGGGACGGACATTCCCGGGAGGTGTTGACCCATTGAGCGGTTCCCTTCTAAGGACGGTGCTGACCGCATAGATGTCGCGAGGATCCCCACGATGCCGATCGTCACCGACGCCGCCTTCATTCTGCCCGACGATTTCGCCGGTGCCGCGCTGATGGGGCGCGTCTGGCGTCCCGATCTTGCCGGCCCGTCGGTGGTCGCGATCCGCCAGGACGGCGTGTTCGACATTACCGAGGACTTCCCTACTGCCAGCCAGCTTGCCGCCGCTGCCGATCCGGCCCAGGCGCTGCGCGCCGCGCGTGGCGAGCGGGTCGGCACACTGCAGGATCTCCTAGACAACACGCCGCCTGACACCCGCGATCCGACCAGGCCATGGCTGCTCGCCCCGATCGATCTGCAGGTGATCAAGGCCGCCGGCGTCACGTTCGCCGTGTCGATGCTGGAGCGGGTGATCGAGGAGCGGGCGCGCGGCAATCCGGATTCGGCCGAGGCGATCCGGGCCGAGGTGACGCGGATCGTCGGTACCGACCTGTCGCAACTGAAGCCGGGCTCGGCCGAAGCGCAGCATGTGAAGGACGTGCTGGTTTCCCAGAACGCCTGGAGCCAGTATCTTGAGGTCGGCATCGGGCCGGACGCCGAGGTGTTTACCAAGGCGCCCGTGCTGTCGGCGGTCGGTACTTGCGTGGATGCGGGCCTGCATCCGAAATCGACCTGGAATAATCCGGAGCCGGAGGTGGTGCTGGTGGTGGCGAACGATGGCCGCATCGTTGGCGCCACGCTCGGCAACGATGTCAATCTGCGCGACTTCGAGGGACGTTCGGCGCTGCTCCTGTCCAAGGCCAAGGACAATAACGCGTCCTGCGCCATCGGGCCGTTCGTGCGATTTTTCGACGCGAGCTTCACGCTCGACGATGTCAGGAAGATGGAGATCTCGCTGGAGGTAAAAGGGCCGGAGGGCTTCGTGCTGCACGGCACATCCTCGCTGACCCAGATCAGCCGCGACCCGGCGGACATTGTCGGGCAGACGATCAACGAGAACCATCAATATCCCGATGGCTTTGTGCTGTTCCTCGGCACGATGTTCGCGCCGATCCAGGATCGCGCGGCGAAGGGGCAGGGGTTCACCCATGTGGAAGGCGATCTGGTGACGGTCGCCACGCCGAAACTTGGTCGGCTGACCAACCGGATGCGTCACAGCGGCGATTGCGAGCCCTGGCAGTTCGGCTTGGCCGATCTCTTCGCCGCATTGATGCGCCGTAAGGGCGCCGGCCGAAGCAGCAACTAGCCGACGGAAGCAAGTTCGGAATCTAATGCGCAAGTGGGCAGGAAGATAGCCGGCAGGATCGTCCACGCGATCCCAAGAAGCGAAAGCAGAATCAGAAGGTGTGATACGCCAAGCAGGAACCGAGAGCTGCCGGGGCTCTGGGCATGCCGGGTATTACCGCGATGGAGCGTCCATGCTGTCAGGAGGAGGGCGGTTAAGGCTGCGGCAGTGGCGAGAGCAATCGTCCAGGCCATCATGGTAGCGACCGCGGCCGCTGGTCCAATGCAGATCAGCGCTTCGGCGGCGTAGACGATGGTCAGATGCACAAACCAGATAAGGAGCGGCGCAAGCACCTGCAGAAGATTGCCAAGAGATGGCTTGAAAGTGTGGCTCATCCCGCAAGCCTCGGAAATCCGTGCACGAGGAGAAGCCCCAGCAGGCCTTGGCCGACCGTGTAGTGATATAGCAGACCCAGATTGTCGAAGACCACGCGTCGTTTTCGATCAAGACGGCCAGCGAAGCTCCGCGCAATCGCAAATCCCGTCATGGCCAGAACCGCAAGGGTTAACTGCCCCTGCAGGAAGGCAGCCATATAGACCATCGCCCCATGCGCATCGGATTCCGGGCGCAGCCCGGCCCGCCATTGCGCGAACACGTCGATCACCAGCGCGGCGGTAAGCGCGGCCGCGGCGAGACCGGCAAACCCTACGAAGGCGCCACTGCTGCGAGACCTTCCGGGTAAAGCACGTCGGGCGATTTCCAGGATCGCACTGCCAAAAACAAGCAGCAAAGCCGATAAGACAGGGTATGCGATCGGTGCAAGCGCTGAAAGCCTCGGCCAAACCTGTGGTGAGACAGTCCACAAATAGAGGTAGGAAAACACATAAGAGAGATAGAGCGAACCGGCGACCAATAACAGGACGATCATCGCCCACCAGGCATGCGACAATGAACCAGTTGCATAGATTGGGAGCTTGAGGTTCGCTCCGATATCGACGGGTGGCAGCGGCTTCAGGTCGCTACCCCACATCCACGCGACCGTCATCGCAATTCCGAGCAGCCCGCAGATCAGCGCAAGCACCACCGCCTTGACGGTGAGCAGCATAAAGAAAGCCGCAGTGAGCACCGCCGCCAAAAGCGGCGTCCAGCCCGGGCCGGGAAGGCGAAGCAAGTATTGCGGCGTCGCATCGAAGGGCGAGGTGACGATGGTTTCGCGCAGACCGGTGATCGAACCGGGCAAGAAGTGCCGTCCGTCTTCGACCTCCCTGGCTAGCTGCGGATGATGCCACAGCGGGTCTGCACTGGTTACGGTCGGAATGCTGCGGAGCCCATAGACATTATTGGGCAGCCACTCGAGGGTTGCTCCTCCCCAAATATTGCCCGCTGGTTTCGACATGGCGGGACGCAGGTTGCGAATTAAGTCGACCAGAAACATGGCAATGCCGACGGCCAACAGAAAGGCGCCGATCGTGGAGATCATGTTCAGCACGTCCCATTGCATAACTGCCGGATATGTATAGACGCGCCGCGGCATCCCCATCAGGCCGGTGAGGTGCATCGGAAAGAACGCGACGTTGAAGCCGGCGAACATCAGCCAGAAGATCCACTTTCCAAGTCGCTCGGATAGTGCCAGACGGCTAAATGCCGGCGCCCAGTAGTAAAATGCGCCGAACAGCGGAAACACCACTCCGCCGACCAGCACGTAATGGAAATGTGCGACAACGAAATAGGTGTCGTGCGCCTGCCAGTCGAACGGGACCATCGCGACCATTACGCCAGTGAGGCCGCCGAGGCTGAAAATGAAGAGGAAGCCCAGCACGAACAGGGACGGCGTTGTCCACCGTAAGCGGCCAGACGCGATTGTCGCGATCCATGCGAAAACCTGAATGCCACTTGGTAACGCCACCGCCATACTGGCGGCCGAAAAGAAACTAAGCGACAGCGCCGGAATTCCGGTGGTGAACATGTGGTGGACCCACAGGCCGAAGCTGAAGAAGCCGGTTGCGATCAGCGCCACGACGATAAGCCGATAGCCCACAAGTGGCGTACCGCACATGGTCGGCACGATCATCGACACCATGCCGGCAGCCGGCAGGAAAATGATGTATACTTCCGGATGTCCGAAGAACCAGAAAAGATGCTGCCAGAGCAACGCATCGCCGCCCCTCGCGGCGATGAAGAAAGGCCAATTGAACGCGCGTTCCAGTTCGAGCAGCAGCGTGGCAAGGATCACGGCCGGGAATGCGAAGACGATCATGCCGGCGAAGATCAGCATCGTCCACGCAAATATCGGTATCTGGTCAAGCCTCATGCCGGGTGCGCGGGTACGCAGCACGCCGACGATGATTTCTATTGCACCGGCGATCGCTGAGATCTCGATAAAACCAATACCCAGGAGCCAGAAGTCCGCCCCCGGTCCGGGCGAGAACTGCGAACTGGTCAGCGGCGGATACATGAACCAGCCGCCCGTTGGCGCGAGGTCGAAGAACAACGTGCTGAAGAAGATCAGACCGCCGACCAGATAGGCCCAGAACGCGTAAGCGCCGAGTCGCGGAAAAGGCAGGTCGCGCGCACCGAGCATCTGGGGAAGCAAAAGTATGCCCATTGCCTCGACGACGGGGACGGCGAACAGAAACATCATCACGGTGCCATGCATCGTGAAGATCTGATTGTAGGTGTCCTGGCTGAGGAAGGTATTGCTGGGCACCGCGAGCTGAAGGCGCATCAGCAGTGCGAGGATGCCCGCCAACAGGAAGAACAGCACAGCAGTACCGGCATAAAAAAGGCCGATCACGGTGTTGTTGACGTCAGTGACGATCCGCCAGCCTCTAGGCATAGCCCATATTGCTTCGAGCTGAGCCAATTCCTCGCTTGGCCGAGGTAGTGTGTTTGGGTAGGAGGTTGCGTCAGCCATCTAGTCTGCTGCCTTGAGGCTCAGAAGGTAGGAAGCAAGCGCCTCCAGTTGCTGTGGCTGCAGGACACGAAACTCAGGCATCAAGTTTCCGGGCTTGACGTGCTGGCCATCGACAATGAAGCGCATCAGGTTTTCGCGGGTCAGCGGCAGGGTATCGATGCCGACTGAGCGTCTCGCGCCGATATGCGTCAGATCCGGACCGACCGAGCCTGCGGCAGCGGTGCCGCGCACCGTGTGACATGCGCCGCAGCCGGCTGCGAGGAAGATCGATCTTCCGTGCAAGCCGATGTCGGTCTCAGGCGTCGCGGGCACCGTCGCCGCACGCTCGAACCAGGCCGCATAATCGGATGAAGACATGGCGATCACGTCCATCGCCATGAGGGCATGAGGCCCGCCGCAATACTCGGCGCATTGTCCGCGATAGACCCCCGGCCGATCGACAGTGAGCTGCAACTGAGTTGTGCGCCCCGGGATCATGTCGACCTTTCCACCAAGGCTCGGCACCCAGAAACTGTGAATGACGTCAGCGGCCCTGAGTTTCAATGTGACCGGAGATCCAACCGGAATACGAATTTCATTGGCGCTGGCAATCTGTGGACCAGTAGGAGCGTGGTACATGACGCGCCACCACCATTGCTCTCCGACCACCTCGATGCTGATGGTGTTGCCGCCTTGAGGCAGGTTGAGGTGCGAACGCGTCACCCAAACGCCATAGACCAGAAGCACCGTCAGCGTCACGGCAGGAAAGGCAATGCCGAGCCAGATCACAGTGCTCTCTCGCGCCAGCGCTTGGCGTATTCGCAATGATCCGCGGACGGCGAGCGATAACGTCACGATCACGAGGACGAGCACGAATGTCCCGAACCCGAACAGAAACCAGGCTAATTCAGCTAGCTGCACTGCCTGGAGACTGTTCGGATTCATCACCGATTGAACATCGCTGGTACATCCGCCGAGAAGCATAGAGGCGCCGAGCAGGTACCAGCATGGTCGGGCCGGTATCATTGATTCTCTTCTTTGGAAATTGACGCGCTTATCGATGCAAAATAGGCCGCGACATCGTCGATCTGCTGCTCGTTTAGAGACCGGGCGATAGGCGCCATGATCGCATCGGTTGCTGAGGGGGATGTAATTCCCTTCTTCCAATTCCGCAGCCTATTGACGATGTAGGCGGCATGCTGTTCCGAAAGACGCGGATACGCGTTGAGCGCTGAGGCGCTGTGACAATCCATGCATGGGGGAATTCTTGCATTCGGATCCCCCCGCGTCGCGAGTTCGCGCCCACGCTCGACGGCCGTAACGTTCTCCAATCGGTTCGGCGCGCCCGGTCGCGCAAGCGTCGCATAGTAGCGTGCTACCCGCTCGCGTTCGGCGGGGGACAGTCCGCTTGCCACCGGCTGCATGATGCCGCTCGCGCGACGGCCCGCGGCAAAGTCTTCCAGCGCCGCAATCAGAAACTCGGCGGGCTGGCCGTGCAGCACCGGTACCAGGTGGCTTTTCGGTCCGCGGCGGTCCGCACCATGACAGCGCGCGCAGGCGCTCATCGCCCCCGAGGTATCCTCAGTGGTGGCGATCTCCCTCCCAATCTGCGGTCGAATTGACAACCCGCCAAGCGCCAGTTCGCGATAGCCGGCCGCATCAAGGGTGGGAAGTCGCTTGAGAAATGCGACCACCGCCCATACTTCGTCGTCGCGCTGCGGCGCGACCCAAGCCGGCATGCCGGTGTACTTGATGCCATGTTTGACAATCCAGAACAGCTCCCGATCGCGCCAATCCGGCACCGCCTTCGAAAGGTCAGGTGGAGGAGGCAACATGCTTTGTGCGATCGGGTCGATCGGAACGCCTGGTGCGCCGTGGCAATAGGCGCATCCATCGTGGAAATGAGCGGCGCCGAGTGTCGAGAGGTCGTTGCTGTAGGTTTGCGGAGCCTCGATGCCAAGCGAATGTGTCTTTACGGAATTACGCATTCCGAATGTAAGGATGGCGTTGGTCAGCGCGAAGTGGCCTCGACTTGCTGCAACGCTGTAAAGACCGGACCATGCGAAGAGAAAGCCGCCGAGCGCGATTGCAACCAGGCCATAGAGAATGAAACGGATGGTTCGTATCAGGCGTGGGCGTGAAACCAGGGACATCGCTAATGGCCGATGAGGAGCCTGCCGTCCGGCATGGAAGCCGCCGATGTTTCCGCGCGTGTTATTAACTGCACGGTGATGATCACGGCCGCGACCAGATAGCTCATTGGACAGGCCGTGATCATGAGCAGGCCGGCTAGATGTTGATCCTCCAGCGCGTGAAACAATGAGAAATGTTCAGGAGCGTCACCAAGATGGCCCGCGACCCCATAGAGTGTTCTCGGCGCGAAGATGAGCAGCGCCGCAAGCAGACATGTCAGTTTTCCAGTAAGCAGGAGCGCCGGAATTGTCTGCCACCGCGATGCGGCGGAAGTTGTCAGCAGGGACAACCAGAAGAAGAGCGCAGCTAGCAATAACGTTGCGTGGAACGTCAACCCAGCCCCCGGAGACCGGAGGAGAAGGTCATAGACCGCGGGGGAATGCCACGTCCAGAGCAGAACAATCTGAAGGAAAGTCGCGGTCCAAAGCCAAAACGGTCGGGTGCCGCCGATGTGCCGGCGAGTAACGATCAGCGCGGCGACTGAGGGCGCGATGATATTCATCGACGCGATGTGCAGCACCATATGGGTCGAGAAATGACCCAGATCGTAAACCAAAAGCACCGCCGCCCCAGTCAAGAGAACGGCAGTAGCGCTCGCGTTGGCGGGACTGGTCATCCGGACGTTCAACGGTCTGGCTTATCGCCCTCAACGGGCACCAAACATCAAGTCTAAGTTCCCAAAGATGTTCCCTGCGCGCGGCGTCGCCCGGCGCAGCAGTGCACCTAAGGGAACTTACGGAACAAATCAGCATTGAAGGATGAGGCGTTCATGGCTCGCAGACGCGAAGCAGGAGCATGATATGGCTCGGAGATCGATCTGGACGCGGTACGGGTTCGCCTGGGTTACTGGGGCTTTATTTCTGATCACGCTGACCGGTCACTGGATATTCGGCTGGTATGCCTACGCGAACGAGCAGCTTGCTCTCAAGCAGCCAGTCGAAATCAGCGACTACACCATGCAGATGATGCGTGACATGCTGGAGAACTGGCAATCTGAGTTTTTGCAACTGCTTTGGCAGGTGGCCGGTCTGGCCATTTTGTTGCACGTCGGCTCGCCGCAATCCAAGGAGGGCGAGGACCGGATAGAGGCCAAGATCGATGCTATATTGCTTGCTGTGGAGCCGAAGAAGGGCGATACCCTCCTGAAGGAAATCGATGACGAGTATGAAGGGCGTCATACTGACTCCGGCTTTGTACGGAAGCTGGAGCGTCGACATAGCTGAGCCCACCGTCGGCCGGCCGCACGTTCTTGTGCATGTCGTGCTCGCATAGCGGTATTTAGTATCCGTGAGCGCATCAGATGCGGGCCGGCTCATGTGACGCGCCACCCTACGAGAGTGACTCGCCCTAATTCCCTGTTGTACGATCCTGATCAACGACAATCCGGGATGTATCCGCAATGGCGAAAATCAGGATCGGTCTGGCCGGCTGCGGCTTCGTGTCCGAGCTGCACATGCACGCCTATCGGCGCGTTTATGGCGTGGATGTCGAGGTCAGGGCCGTTGCGGCGAGGGGTGATCACGTCCTCGAGTTTGCCAATCGCCATCAGATCCCGACGGTCTATCGCAGCTTTCGCGAGCTGATCGCCGACGGCGAGCTCGATGTGATCGACATCTGCACGCCGCCCAATTTGCACACTGCGATGATTGTCGATGCGATGCAGGCCGGCAAACACGTTATCTGCGAAAAGCCATTCGCCGGCTATTTCGGCCGGGATGGCGACAAAGCGCCGATCGGCAAGCACGTGCCGAAGGCATTAATGTATGGGCGCGTGCTGGACGAAATGGCGCAGACCCGTGCGGCGATCAACAGGACCGGCAAGCTCTTCATGTATGCGGAGGACTGGATTTACGCGCCGGCAGTGACCAAGACCGCCGAGATCCTCAAGGCCACGAAAGACAAAATCCTGTTCATGAAGGGGGAGGAGAGCCACTCCGGCTCGCACGCGGCGCACGCCGCGCAATGGGCGATGACCGGCGGCGGCTCGCTGATCCGGATGGGGTGCCATCCGCTTTCGGCGGTGCTTTATCTTAAACAGGTTGAGGCGAAGGCTCGCGGTGAGACGATTGGCGTTGCGAGCGTCACGTGTGACGTCGGCAATGTGACGGCTATCCTCAAACCGGAGGAGCGTACCTACATCAAGGCCAATCCGGTCGACGTCGAGGATTGGGGCACGCTCACGGTGACCTTCTCCGATGGCACCAAGGCGACGGTGTTTTCCGGCGACATGATCATGGGTGGCGTCCGCAACCTGATCGAGACCTATACCAGCGGCGGCTCGCTATTCGCCAACATCACGCCGAACACGCACATGATGAGCTACCAGACCAGTGAGGAGAAGCTCGCCGGCGTCTACATCACCGAAAAGGTCGACCGCAAGACCGGCTGGCAATATGTCTGCCTCGAGGAGGAATGGACGCGCGGCTATACGCAGGAAATCCAGGACTTCATGGAGTGCGTCGCCAGCGGCCGGCAACCGCTCTCCGATCTGGCGCTGGCGTTTGAGACGATCAAGATCAACTACGCCGGCTATTGGGCGGCTGAGGAGGGACGGCGCGTCACGCTGTGAGCCGTGACGATATGAGGTCGAATATTAGCCGCGAAAGAACGACGCTCCCTCTCCCGCTCTTCGCGGGAGGGGTGGGGTAGGGTGCCGCCGCGAGTCACACTGTTCGTGTGGAGAGAATTTCCCCACCCGTATCGCATCTTTCGAAGCGATACGACCTCCCTAGCAAGGGCTCGCAAGCGGATAGGTGAGACCGCGATCGCGAACAGACTGATTAGATCATTTTCAGCCCTTACGCCGCATAGACCGATGACTTCGGCAGCGGGAACACTGGATCCCGCGTCCTGATGTTGGTGGGCCAGACCACCGAGATATGCTCGCCGGCATTTTGCATCACGACCGGGGTTGAGCGCTCGTTCTGGCCGGAGAGCGGCGTACCGGGCCGATAGAATTTCACGCCGTAGCCCTGGATAGTGCCGCCCGGCGGGATGTCCACGTCGAGTGCTGCCTTGCGAACCGCTTCGGGATCGAAGCCGCCGTATTTTTCCTTCGCCACGGGCAGCACGGTGTTGAGCAGGATCCAGGTCTGGTTGAAACCCATCGAACAATGCGGCGGAACATCGGTCGCGCTGGTTTTCTCTTTGTAGCGCGCGACCATGATCTTGGTGAGATCGCCGATGCCGGGCGCGAGTTTTGCGGGATCGAGCAATTGCGCCGGCACCGGATCGATGTTGCAGAAATTGTCGATGTCCGCGCCGAAGGTCGCGCGCAACTTGTCGAGCTGGCTGTAGCCTGCGCCGGCGCCGAACAGCATCTTGAACTTGAGGCCGTTCTCGCGCGCTTGGCGCAGGAACAGAGTGATGTCCGGATTGTATCCGGCATGGGAAATCACGTCAGCCCTGGCGCGCTTGATCTTGGTCACCAACACCGACAGGTCGGGGGCCGACGCTGAATAGCCTTCCTTGAGCACGACTTGCAGGCCGGCCTCCTTCGCATAGGCTTCGTCGGCCACGGCAACGCCGACCCCGTAAGGGCCGTCCTCGTGAATCAGCGCGACCTTGACGTCCTTGGGCTCCATGCCGAGCTTGGCTTTGGCGTGCTCGCTGATGAAGCTCGCAAAGGCTTGGCCATACTGGTCGGAATGAATCTGTGCGCGGAAGACGTATTGCATGTTCTTGTCCTTGAACACGGCGGTCGAAACCGCAGTCGTGATCCAGAGGATCTTTTTCTGCTGTTCGACCTTGGCCGCGAGCGGGACCGCGTGCGAACTCGCATAGACACCGTTGATGATGTCGATCTTCTCCTGGTCGATCAGGCGATTGGCTTCATTGATCGCCACATCCGGCTTGCTCTGGGAATCGGCAGCGACAGGGGCGACCTTGTACTTGCCGCCGATGCCGCCCTTTTCGTTCACGAGGTCGATAGCAATCTGCGCGCCGATCGAGGAGGCGACCGACCCGCCGGCGGCAAAGGGGCCCGTCAAGTCGTAGATCAGACCGATGCGCACCGTCTCGGCTTGCGCCTGTGCGCGGCTCCAATCGAAACTGAATGCAGCGGCGGCCGCCGCAGAAGTCTTCAGCAGTGTTCTGCGTGAAGTCGGCATCGTGTCCTCCCCTGAATATCGTTATCGCCGGGACTGGTTTTTCCAGTTCTCGGCCAAGTATTTGGAGAATACAGCGAGAAGTCAACCGGCGCACATTCGTCGCTTCAACGTATAAGGCCGCGTACGTCGCGGTCCGTTGATGCCGCTCGCCAGTGGGATGGTGAACTACCTGAGCCGGAAAGTATTTGTGTCGGAAACTGCCCGCTTTGGGCGGCGAGGTTTGCCGATCTCGCGCAGCGTCTGGAACGCGGCATAGTGCAGTTTGCTGCAGTTGCGTCGGACAAACCGCGTGAACTTTTAAAGACGAAGGCCACGCCTAACAAAATTTGTACGCCGCCTCTTTTTGGCCGAGTTCAGCCTTTCAGTTTGTCAAACCATCGCGCATCCGCCATCACTCCATGGCATCAGTGCAGAAAGCGAGACGAAAATGTCATCGCCTTCAGACCAGACTCGGCGCACAATCCTCCTGACCGCCCTCGCAACTGCGGTGCACGCATCGGCGCCTCGATCGGCCGCTGCCGAAGAGGACGCCCCTGGCAGCGACCTGCGACCTCAAAAGGCCGACGTCCTGGTCTTCGCCGAAGGAGATCATGCGGGTGAAGTGATCAAGCCGCAGGATCTAAAACCCGGCGGACCAGCCGTCCGCGCCTGGCCAAAGGATCCCAAAACCTCAGTGGTCCGCAAAGGCTCGCGGTTGAATGAGGTGGTAGTCGTAAAGCTTGATCCAGCCGAACTTGATGACAGCACGCGCCCGCGGTCGGCCGACGGCATCGTTGCGTATTCGGTAATTTGTTCCCATGCCGGGTGCCCCATCACGGCGTGGGGGAAGGCAGCGCAGGGCGACAAGGACGTCCTTAAGTGCGTTTGCCATAATTCCGAGTTCGACCCCCGGCAAAGCGCGCAAGTGGTGTTTGGACCAGCGCCGCGGCGCCTTGCGGCACTTCCCTTGGCGGCAGCCGACGGTTCGCTCACTGTCGTTGGAACATTCATTGGAAAGGTAGGAGCACAGCAAGGAGGGTGACGGCCGCCCGCATCAGATGCCGCACGACTAAACAAACAGGGAGGTAGCGTCTATGACCATGAAGCAATGGCTATTGTCGAGCTTTGTCGCGTCCACGTGCCTGTTTTCAATCGCTGCCATTGCCGGCCCGATTGAGAAATACACCGCGGTGACCGCCGACCGCCTGAAGAACCCGGAACCCGGCAATTGGATGCTCTATCGCCGAACCTATGACGGCCAGGGATACAGCCCGCTCGACCAGATCAACACTTCGAACGTGAAAGACCTGGTGCCGGTGTGGACCTTCTCGACCGGCGTGATTGAAGGGCACGAGGCTCCGCCGATCGTAAACAATGGCGTGATGTTCGTCGCCACCCCGCAGGGCCAGGTGATCGCCCTCAACGCCAAGACAGGCGATGAGTACTGGCGTTACAAACGCCAGCTCCCCGACGATCTCTTTCAGTTGCACCCGACCAAC
>NZ_JADPKF010000079.1:0-112690 GCF_023073815.1 Bradyrhizobium sp. 157
AAAAAGCCCAACTGGCCAATACGACGCCGTCCCATCAGCGACCTCCCGATTCAGTCGCCTAAGTGAATCATTACTTCCGCATCCGTGCAAAGGTCTCCACCATGAGGGTCTAGTGGTTGCTGCCACTCGCGGAGATCAACAATGTCCGTCGTCAGCGCCGATATTGAGCCGCTCACCTTCGTGTTCGAGGATGACGGCCTCGTGCCCAACAATCCCCTGCCGTTGCTGGTTTACAAGGGCGCGGTCTATATAGCCAACGATCACCCGGAAAAGACCATCGAGGCGCTGTTCGGCGCCAATGGCTGGGGCGCGATGTGGCGCAACGGCATCTACGACTATGTGCACTACCACGCCACGGTGCATGAGGCGCTCGGCGTCGCCCGCGGCCGTGCGTGCGTCCGCTTCGGCGGCAACCGCGGCAAGGAGCTCGAGATCACGCCCGGCGATGTCGCGATTCTTCCCGCCGGCACCGGGCATCAATGCGTGTTCGCCAGCCCCGATTTCTGCGTCGTCGGCGCCTACCCGCCGGGACCGCCGATGCAGATCACGCGCCCCACGCCGGAGAACCACGCCAAGGCGCTGAAGACGATCCCGGAAGTGAAGCTGCCGAAGACCGATCCGGTGCAGGGCGAAGACGGGCCGCTGGTCCGGCTATGGAAGCGTGGCACGCGATGAAATGGGCGCCTCTTATCGGCGCCTGGCAATCGGAATATTTGTGCGCGCCCGTTCTTGTAACTGCCGCTGCGGCACCCGAAGAAATCGGAGGGTGGACTAGCACAGCGTAATCCACGCGGGACATGGCGGGTTACACTTTCGCCAACCCGCCCTACTCCAGCCGCTTTACGCCACGTTGGCGCCTTCCTGGCGGCTGGCCTCGAACAGGAACCAGGTGCGGCGCTCGGTCTCGTCGATGAAGGTCTCGAGCAGGCCCGCAGTGCCGGAATCCTCGTGCTCATCGGCGAGCTTGTGCGCCTTGCGCATCGCCGCCGCCACATGCTTGTTGTCTTCCATCAGCTCGCGCAGCATTTCGCGCGGCGGCACGTAGTCTTCGTTGTTGTCCTTGATGGTCTGCAGCTTGGCAATCTGTCCGATCGAGCGTAGCGTGGTGCCGCCAAGTTTGCGCACCCGTTCAGCGAGTTGGTCGGTGGTGGCGAAGATCGCTTCCGACTGCTCGTCCAGCATGAGGTGATAGTCGCGGAAATGACGGCCGCTGACGTGCCAGTGGAAGTTCTTGGTCTTCAGATAGAGCGCAAATGCGTCCGCCAGCAGCGTATTGAGCGAGGCCGAGATCTTGTCTACGGCGGCCAGCGGCAGGTCGGTCGGCGTATCGAGGTTGGAGGATACCTTATCGGATTTATTGCTGGTTTTGCTCACGTTGAACCTTCCTGTTAGGAATTGGGCACGACGGCATTGGCAGGGGAACGCCGGGCCGTCTAACGCCCCACCTAAGTAACGGTTCCGTTGCCGGAACCCCCAGTTTTGCCGGACCTGACTGCGATGGACGAATGGATCGACTACTACGATTCCACGCATACGATTTATGCGAGCAAGCTGCATCGCGACCTGCATTTCCAGATCATCGCGCGCGATATCATCGGCTATATCGCTTCGCCCGACGCCGTCGTGCTGGACTATGCCTGCGGCGAAGCGCTGTCGGCTGCCAAGGTGGCGGATGCCTGCGCAAAACTCTATCTGGCCGAACCGGCGCCCGGCGTTCGCGGCCGGCTGATCGCGCGTTTTGCGCCGAACACCAAGATCCGCGTGCGCTCGCTCGAGGATCTCACGCGAATGGCGGAACACTCGGTCGATCTCGTCGTGATGAATTCGGTCGCGCAATACATGACGCCAGGGGAGCTGGATTCGGCGCTTGGCGTCATTCGCCGATTGCTGAAGCCCAAGGGCCGCCTCGTGCTCGGCGACATCCTGCGGCCGGAAATCGGCATGGCCAGAGACGTGCTGGCACTTTTGAAATTCGCCGCCTCCCACGGCTTCCTGAAAGACGCCCTGTACGGCCTCGCGAGCACGGCGCTGTCGGACTACCGGCAGCTACGCACCCGCGTCGGGCTGCAGCGCTACAGCGAAGACGAGATGATCGAGAAGCTCGCCGCCGCCGGCTTCACCGCCTCGCGCGCGCATCAGAACATCGGCCACAACCCGTGGCGGATGACGTTCGTCGCGCGGCACGCATTCCAACACAGTTGAGTTCCACGCGCGTTAAGGTTGTTAACCCTAAAGCACGGTAAGGATGGTTCACCGCACCCTGATGGGCAATGATTGCCACGGCCCGGTGGCGGAAGCGTCGACGCGGGAGCAGTGCAATGCTCTTTATCCTGGTTCAAATCCAGGCCGGGCCTCCACGTTTCGCCCTGACGGGCTACGCGTGGCGCAGCCACGCAGGAGACCGCGGGGCAAAGCGTGTCCGGCGTAGCTTGAGCAAAGCGAAAGCGTAGACGGACTGGGCGCCATCGAAGCTCGTAGAGCGAATGCTGACCGAGCGCCAAAACTCTGAATTTCCCCGTTGATGGCCCGTTTTTGGGGGTTTCGCGGGTGCGGAATCTGGTCTAAAGACCACCCGCGCGCGAGGGTGACCCGCGCTCTTGGCTTAGGGGACGCGCGGCTGCGCGCCCTTTTTTTGTGCCCAAAATCCAGTCTGAGAGCTGATGCCCAAAAGAACAGATATCTCCACCATCCTGATCATCGGCGCCGGTCCCATCGTGATCGGCCAGGCCTGCGAATTCGATTATTCCGGCACCCAGGCGGTGAAGACGCTGAAGGAAGAGGGCTACCGTATCGTCCTCGTCAATTCCAATCCGGCCACCATCATGACCGATCCGGAATTGGCTGACGCGACCTATATCGAGCCGATCACGCCCGAAATCGTCGCCAAGATCATCGAGAAGGAGCGCTACGTCATCCCCGGCGGCTTTGCGCTGTTGCCGACCATGGGCGGCCAGACCGCGCTGAACTGTGCGCTGTCGCTGCGCCGTCAGGGCACCCTGAACAAATTCGACGTCGAAATGATCGGCGCCACCGCTGACGCCATCGACAAAGCCGAAGACCGCCAGCTTTTCCGCAACGCGATGGAGAAGATCGGCCTTCAGACGCCGAAATCGCGGCTCGCCAATGCCTCGGCGCTGAAAAAGTCCTATCGCGACAAATACCTCGCCGAACGCGAGAAGCTGTCCGGCGACGCGCTGGATGAGCTCGAACGGCAATGGACGCTCGGCGAAAACGAACGCCGCAAGCGTTACCAGGAGCATGCGCTCGGCGAGGCGCTGATGGCGCTGTCCGAAATCGGGCTGCCGGCGATCATCCGCCCCTCCTTCACCATGGGCGGCACCGGCGGCGGCATCGCCTACAACAAGGAGGAATTCCTCGACATCATCGAACGCGGCCTCGACGCCTCCCCGACCAACGAAGTGCTGATCGAGGAATCCGTGCTCGGCTGGAAAGAGTTCGAGATGGAGGTGGTGCGCGACAAGAAGGACAATTGCATCATCGTCTGCTCGATCGAGAACCTCGATCCGATGGGCGTGCACACCGGCGATTCCATCACCGTGGCGCCGGCGCTGACGCTGACCGACAAAGAATACCAGATCATGCGCGATGCCTCGATCGCAGTGCTGCGCGAGATCGGCGTGGAGACCGGCGGATCCAACGTGCAGTTCGGCGTCAATCCCGACGACGGCCGCATGGTGGTGATCGAGATGAATCCGCGCGTGTCGCGCTCCTCGGCGCTCGCATCAAAAGCCACCGGCTTTCCGATCGCAAAAGTCGCCGCCAAGCTCGCCGTCGGCTACACGCTCGATGAAATCGCCAACGACATCACCGGCGGCGCGACGCCCGCCTCGTTCGAGCCGACCATCGACTATGTCGTGACCAAGGTCCCCCGCTTTGCATTCGAAAAGTTTCCCGGCGCCTCCACCACGCTGACGACCTCGATGAAGTCGGTCGGCGAAGTCATGGCGATCGGCCGCACGTTCCAGGAGAGCCTGCAGAAGGCGTTGCGCGGGCTCGAGACCGGACTGACCGGGCTCGACGAGATCGAAATCGAGGGGCTGGGCCGCGGCGACGACAAGAACGCGATCCGCGCCGCATTGGGCACGCCGACGCCGAACCGCATCCTGCAGGTGGCGCAGGCGATGCGGCTCGGCTGGTCGAATGAAGAGATCTTCAATTCCTGCAAAATCGATCCGTGGTTCCTCGCCGAGATGCGCGGCATCATCGACATGGAAACCAAGATCAGGAGGCACGGCCTGCCGCCGAACGGCTATGGCATGCGCATGCTGAAGGCGATGGGCTTTTCCGACGCACGGCTTGCCGTGCTGTCCGAGTCCACCGAAGCCGAGATCACCGCGAAGCGTCACGCGCTTGGCGTACGCCCCGTTTTCAAGCGCATCGACACCTGCGCCGCCGAGTTCGCCTCCCCCACCGCCTACATGTATTCGAGCTATGAAGCGCCGTTTGCGGGCGCGTTGGCGGATGAGAGCGCGCCCTCCGACCGCAACAAAGTCATCATTCTCGGCGGTGGCCCGAACCGGATCGGCCAGGGCATCGAATTCGACTATTGCTGCTGCCACGCCTGCTTCGCGCTCGACGATGCCGGCTATGAAACCATCATGATCAACTGCAATCCGGAGACGGTGTCGACCGACTACGACACCGCCGACCGGCTGTATTTCGAGCCGCTCACTGCCGAGGACGTGCTAGAAATCGTCGCCACCGAGCGGCAGAACGGCACGCTGCACGGCGTGATCGTGCAGTTCGGTGGCCAGACCCCGCTAAAGTTGGCGCGCGCGCTGGAAGCCGCCGACGTGCCGATCCTTGGCACCTCGCCTGACGCCATCGACCTCGCCGAGGATCGCGACCGTTTCAAGCGCGTTCTCGACAAGCTGAAGTTAAAGCAGCCGAAAAACGGCATCGCCTATTCGGTCGAGCAGGCGCGGTTGGTATCGGCCGATCTCGGCCTGCCGCTGGTGGTGCGCCCCTCCTACGTGCTGGGCGGCCGCGCGATGCAGATCATCCGCGAGGAGACCCAGCTCGACGATTACCTGCTCGGGACGTTACCCGAGCTGGTGCCGGCCGACGTCAAGGCGCGCTACCCCAACGACAAGACCGGGCAGATCAACACCGTGCTCGGCAAGAACCCGCTGCTGTTCGACCGCTATTTGTCTGATGCCACCGAGATCGACGTCGACTGCCTGTGCGACGGCAAGGACACCTTCATCGTCGGCATCATGGAGCATATCGAGGAAGCCGGCATTCACTCCGGCGATTCCGCCTGCTCGCTGCCGCCGCATTCGCTGGATGCGAAGATGATCGAGGAGCTCGAGCGGCAAACCCGCGAGCTCGCGCTTGGCCTCGACGTGGTCGGGCTGATGAACGTGCAATATGCGATCAAGGACGGCGAGATCTACGTGCTTGAGGTCAATCCGCGGGCATCGCGCACCGTTCCGTTCGTCGCCAAGGTCGTCGGCACGCCGGTGGCGAAGATCGCGGCACGGATCATGGCCGGCGAGAAGCTTGCCGATTTCAAGCTGAAGAAAAAGCAGCTCGGCCATGTCGGCGTCAAAGAGTCCGTCTTCCCGTTCGCGCGCTTCCCCGGCGTTGATACCGTGCTCGGTCCGGAGATGCGCTCGACCGGCGAGGTGATGGGCATCGACCGCTCGTTCGAGGTGGCGTTCGCAAAGAGCCAACTCGGCGGCGGCACCCGCGTGCCGCGCAAGGGCACCGTCTTCGTCTCGGTGCGCGAGACCGACAAGACCCGTATCGCCGAGGCGGTCCGGCTCTTGCACTCCCTCGGCTTCAAGGTGATGGCCACCTCGGGCACCCAGCGCTTCCTCGCCGACAAGGGCATTCCGACCGAAAAGGTCAACAAGGTACTGGAAGGGCGGCCGCACATCGTCGATGCCATCACCAATGGTGACATTCAGCTCGTTTTCAATACCACCGAAGGGCCGCAGGCGCTGGCCGACAGCCGTTCGCTGCGGCGGGCTGCCCTCTTGCATAAAGTGCCGTATTACACCACTCTTTCAGGTGCTGTGGCCGCCGCCCAGGGCATCCGCGCCTATCTGGGCGGGGACCTTGAGGTCCGCACGCTACAGAGCTATTTTTCCGAAAACTGATCGTTCGGCGGGCGAAAATGCCCGCGAAACGATCGGCAACAAAGCCGGCATGGCTGGAACCCACCGCCCGTTTGGATGTTGTAAGGCCCCTAACGGGGCCTAACATCAATAGGCCGGCGGGTTCGTGTGTGTCGAGCTCAAGGGCCTGATCGAAATCGTAAGCGTAGCTCGTGCGCGCTAGCTTCTGGCGGCTCGCACGAGGGAAGGACGGAAAGAGATGATGGACAAGGTTCCGATGACTGCTAGCGGGTATGCCGCCCTGGAGGTCGAATTGAAGCAGCGCCAGTCGGTGGAGCGTCCGCGCATCATCGAGCATATCGCCGAGGCGCGCTCGCATGGCGACCTCTCCGAGAACGCGGAATATCACGCGGCCAAGGAAGAGCAGTCGCACAACGAAGGCCGCATCGCCGAGCTCGAGGACAAGCTCGCGCGCGCCGACATCATCGACATCTCGAAACTGTCCGGCGACACCGTCAAGTTCGGCGCGACCGTCACGCTGATCGACGAGGACACCGAAAAGAAAGCGGTGTGGCAGATCGTCGGCGAGCCGGAAGCCGACGCCAAGAAGGGCCGCATCTCGATCACCTCGCCGCTGGCTCGCGCCCTGATCGGCAAGAAGAAGGGGTCGACCGTGGAGGTCGTGGCTCCCGGCGGCGCCAAAGCCTACGAGATCACTAAGGTCGAGTGGCGATAGAGCCCGATGACGTTCTTCGAATCGTCATCCCGCTCCATCTCATTTATTCGAGCATGATCTCCGCGACAAACGCGTTCCGCGTTTGTCGCGAGGGAAAACCGGTATCCACTTTGCGCTGACGCGGCCCTTCGGGTCCGGATCATGCTGTAGTCACCTGCAAGTTACTGTTGCGACAAAGCCGCGTTTCCCACGCGGCTTTTTTGTTGCCGCGCTGCTGACAGGATTGTGAGTGGTGGTGCGGCAGATTTCAGAATATCCGAATCGCGGACAATGCTTATTGATTATAACTAAGTGGATCGGCGGCGCCGGCGCGACGAAACCTCTTCGTTCGCGCCGATAGACAGCAGGCGCCGTCTGCCGGGGTGGCATCTTGTTGCGCTGCAATCGCGATAATATCGCGGAGCGGCGACTTGAGGGGGAATGATTCAATTTCACGGGTGTTGTGTCGGCATCACAGGCAATCCGCCAACACTGTGTAATCTCGTCACGCTAGTTTGTAGCGTGCCAACAATGGGGACGATGACATGGACCAAATCGACAAGATGCTCGCAAAATGGGAGCCGCCGGCGCTGAGCCTGTTTCGCTTCATCACCGGGCTATTGCTATTTCAATTCGGCGTCGCAAAGATTCTGAAGTTTCCGACAATTCCGGAGGGTAACGCTTACGCCTTCCTCAACAAGGTGCAACTGATGTCGCTATCGGGAGCCGCCGGTGCGATTGAATTGATTCTAGGCGGGCTTTTGCTGCTCGGACTGTTCACACGGCCCGTCGCCTTCATTCTTGCCGGCGAGATGGCCTTTGCCTATTTCATCGGTCATGCGCCGAGGAGCTTTTTTCCGCTCATCAACGGCGGCACGCTTGCGATCCTGTTCTGCTTCGCCTGCCTTTATCTTTCGACTGCAGGCGGCGGCCCTTACAGCGTCGACGCGATGCGGAAGAAGTGAGCTGAGGTCTCGCCTCGTCATTGCGAGCCAACGGGTCGCGCGAATGCGCGCCCGATGACAGGCTCCGCGAAGCAATCCATCTCTCCGCGTGGGAAGAATGGATTGCTTCGTCGCTTCAGCGCAAAATTGCTTTGCAATTGTCGCGAGCTCCTCGCAATGACGGGGATAGGCCGGAGCACCTCACCCCGCGACCTTCACATCGAGCGGCACCGCCGCTTCATATTTCGAATTGTGCAGCACCAGCGACGTCCTGACGTTGCGTACATGCGGCGCGGCCGTCAGGTGCGTGACGAAATCCTGAAACGTCGCCATGTCCGGCGCGACGCATTTGAGGATGAAGTCGACCTCGCCCGACAGCATCCAGCATTCCCGCACCAGAGGCTCGGCGCGCACGAAATCTTCGAACGCGCGCAAATCCGCATCCGCCTGGCTGGACAAATGGACCGAAGCAAACACGGTGACGTCGAAGCCGAGCCGACGTGGATCCAACAGGCCCCGATAGCCCTGGATGTAGCCTTCTTCCTCCAACGTGCGGACCCGGCGCAGGCAGGGCGGCGGCGAGATACCGACGCGCTTGGCCAGTTCCACGTTGGTGATTCGGCCGTCGGCCTGGATTTCGGCAAGAATTCGAAGGTCGATTTCGTCAAGATTCTTCGACACGCGCGTCGGGTTCCCTAATTTCTGGCCGCATGGGCTGGCCTTACTGGCAACTCTCTTAGCGCACGCCGCGCGCCTTGCGCAATTTTATTGCGCGGCTATCGCCATATTTCGCGATTGTTACTTCAGTTCCGGGGAAAATTCGCTGGGATGAATTGCAATTCTTGCATAGCTACCCAGATAGACTTGGATTTGACACTTTTGGCGCCGCCGCGATGCCGGCCTGAGCGCTTTCCGCACAAGTCCTCATCAAAATCCTCCAAAGAGAGGGAATCGCCGATGCCCGCGCCTATCCATGCCAAGGTCGTCATTATCGGGTCCGGCCCCGCCGGTTACACCGCGGCGATCTACGCGGCGCGTGCGATGCTGGAGCCGGTGCTGATCCAGGGCATCCAGCCCGGCGGACAGCTCACCATCACCACCGACGTGGAAAACTATCCGGGCTTCGCCGACGTCATCCAGGGTCCGTGGCTGATGGAGCAGATGGAGAAGCAGGCGGCACATGTCGGCACTAAACTCGTCACCGATCTCGTCACCAAGCTCGAACTGGCGCAGCGGCCGTTCCGCCTGACCTGCGACAGCGGCGACGTCTATCTGGCGGAAACCGTGATCCTCGCCACCGGCGCGCAGGCGCGCTGGCTTGGCATTCCCTCGGAAGAGAAGTTCAAGGGCTTTGGCGTCTCGGCCTGCGCAACCTGCGACGGCTTCTTCTACCGCGGCAAGGAAGTAATCGTGGTCGGCGGCGGCAACACCGCGGTCGAGGAAGCGCTGTTCCTGACCAACTTTGCCTCGCAGGTAACGATCGTGCATCGCCGCAATCATTTCCGCGCCGAGCGTATCCTGCAGGACCGCCTGTTCAAGAATCCGAAGATCAAGGTGGTGTGGGACTCGGCGATCGACGAGATCTGCGGCGCCGAGAACCCGAGCAAGGTCACCCATGTGCGGCTGAAGAACGTCAAGACCGGCGCACGCAGGGATGTTGCGGCCGACGGCGTCTTCATCGCCATCGGGCATGCGCCCGCAACCGACCTCGTCAAAGGCCAGATGAAGCTGAAACCATCAGGCTATGTCGAGGTGGCGCCGAACTCGACCGCAACCTCGATCCCCGGCCTGTTCGCCGCGGGCGATGTCGCGGATGAAACCTATCGGCAGGCGGTCACGGCTGCCGGCCTTGGCTGCATGGCAGCGCTTGAGGCCGAACGCTTCCTGGCTTTGCGCGCGAGCGATCGCGCGGCGGCTGAATAGTCATGGCTAGATCACGGGACGGATTTGACATGGACTGGGACAAGCTGAAGGTCTTTCACGCGGCGGCTGAAGCGGGAAGCTTTACCCATGCCGGTGAGCAATTAGGACTATCGCAGTCCGCGGTGTCGCGGCAGGTCAGCGCGCTGGAGCAGGAGCTTGCGGTGTCGCTGTTCCACCGCCACGCCCGCGGGCTCATCCTCACCGAGCAGGGCGATCTGCTGTTCCGCACTGCGCATGACGTGTTCATGCAGTTGCAGGCGGCGCGCGCCAAACTTACCGACAGCCGCGAGCGGCCGAGCGGTGACCTCAAGATCACGACGCCGCCCGCGCTCGGCATCAACTGGCTGATCCCGCGGCTCGACGAGTTCACCGCGCTTTACCCGGACATCCGCATCTCGCTGATCGTCACTGATGAGGATCTCGACCTGTCGATGCGCGAGGCCGACGTCGCGATCCGGACCCGCAAGCCGACCCAGCCCGACCTGATCCAGCGCAAGCTGTTCTCGATCGGCTTCCATGCCTATTGCTCGCCGGAATACATCAAGCGTTTCGGCACGCCGCGCACGCTCGACGACCTCGATTCGCACCGCATCATCATGCTCGGCGACGCGCAGGTGCCGTCGCACCTACAGAACCGGAGCTGGCTGATCGATGCCGGGCGCAACGGCTCGGGTCCGCGCGAGGCCTACTTCAAGGTCAACAACATCTTAGGTTTAGTCCGCGCCTGCCAGCAGGGGCTCGGCATCGCCGCCCTGCCCGACTATCTGGTCGAAGAGAACAACCGCCTGGTGCAGCTGTTCGGCGAGTCCGATTCGATCCAGCTCGACACCTATTTTGTTTATCCCGAAGAGCTGAAGACGGTAGCGCGCGTGCAGGTGTTCCGCGACTTCGTCGTCAGCAAGGCGCAGCGCTGGCCGTCCTAGAGGCGGTCGCGTTCCGCTCGCGGATTAGCCTATTTTATAGAGGGCGCGCTCACCGCATGACTGACATGCGGCTCGGACGCTTGCTGCCAGGCACTGATGAGGATCATAGTGCTCAAAGGCTGAGCGGTCGCGTTGCGCATATGTCCCCCTCCTCCAGTGACGCGGCGGTTCAGTAATCCCTCTTGGAAGGTGATTGTGTCGGCCTCACGTGGCCAATACCTCAAGCCGGGCTCGTTCGAGCCCGGCTTTTTTTCACCTCCGCGTCGTGTTCCCGCACAGATTGACAGTGAGATTCTCGGCCTCCATCATCCGCACATGATCACGAGTTCGTGCGCAGCCCTGTCGTCGAAAAAAGGTCCCCATCCGGGGACCCGAGATCGACGCGCGCGCTAGACAGCCGCGAACCCACGATCCCGAAGCCCCGCCGTCTGGACGGGGTTTTTATTTGGTCCCGTCTCCGGCTCACCCCCAAGAGGAGATGGAACGATGACTGCCCTTTCGACCAACGACCTGGCAAGCCGGCTGCAGGGCCTGTGGCTGCCGCTGATCACGCCGTTTCGCGACGGCGAACTCGACGAGGCGTCGCTGCGCCGGCTCGTCGGGCACTATGCGGCGGCACCCGTCGACGGCTTCATTCTCGCGGCGACGTCGGGCGAAGGCATGTCGCTCCGCCCGGGCGAACTCGAGCGGCTGGTGACGGTGACGCGCAGCGAGCTCTGCGCCAGCCGGCGCCACCTGCCGATCCTCTTGGGCTTGTCCGGCGCCTCCACCGCGAAGATGAAGGATGCGCTGGATGAGACCGCGACCTGGCCGATCGACGGCTATCTGATCGCGAGCCCCTATTACATCCGGCCGTCGCAGCGCGGCCTCGTGCAGCACTTCACCGCGCTCGCCGATCACGCCTCATGGCCGGTCGTGCTCTACAACATTCCCTACCGGACCGGCGTCAGCCTCACCAATGAGACGCTGCTGCAGCTCGCGGAGCATCCGAACATCGTCGGCATGAAGGATTGCGGCGCCGACCGCGCGCAGTCGATCGATCTGCTGGCGAGACGCCCATCGGGGTTTCGCGTGCTGACCGGCGAAGACGCGGAGTATCACGATGCGCTCGCCGACGGCGCCGACGGCGCGATCCTTCTGTCGGCCCATCTGGAGACCGAGGCCTTCGCATCGCTGCGGTTGCTACTGAGCCAGGGCGACCGCGACGGCGCGCGAACGTGCTGGAAGGAGCTCTCCCGGCTGACCCGGCTGCTGTTTGCCGAGCCGAGCCCGGCGCCCGCAAAATACTGGCTGGCGCGCAACGGACTGATCGACAGCGCCGAGGTTCGCCTGCCGATGGTGGAGATAAGCGCGGAGTTGGCGGCGTTGCTCGACGAGGAAATCGAGCAGCGCAGGCCACAGCTTTTGCGGCAAGCTTAGGGATGGCATCGCTCCCTCTCGCCCCGACGGCGGGAGGGAGAAAATGGAATCAGCTCACCAGCAGGCGATAGGTCATCACGGGCGCGAAGCCGAGCAGCATCGCCCAGGCGGCGAATGACGACACCAGAAGAACGTCGTGCATGCTCTGGGCGTACTCAGCCATCGGAAATTTCTTGTCGTGAGTGCTCATCGCCATCCCCCGTCTTTCTCTTGGAGGAAGATCAATACGCTTAAAATTCTAATATTGCGGGCGAGGCTTCGCTCGAGTTTGACGCCGTGCGATCAGGGAAAGTTAACCAGACATGGCGGTGGTTAATCGACGGTAGCAGGTGCGGTCAAATGCAAGCGAAATGGCAAGCGGGTTTTTAAAACCGTTCGCGTATCAAGATCCCCATACAACAGAAAAACGCGGGGGCGCGTCGTGCATTTCGAGAACAACAACATTCCTGAACAGGGCTTTTCGACCGAGGACATTTTGTGGGCCGTCGGCATCTGGTCCGTGATCCTGACGCTGTCGCCGGTCGTCGTGTTCTACGTGCTGATGGTGGCGTAAGGCGGCCATCGCCGCTCTATCTGTCATTGCGAGCCAACGGGTCGCGCGAATGCGCGCCCGATGACAGGCTCTGCGAAGCAATCCATCTCTCCGCGCGGGGATAGATGGATTGCTTCGTCGCGGAGTTTATCATCGGGCCAGCCAAAGGCCGGACCCGTTGGCTCCTCGCAATGACGGGGAAAACAATTTTGCAGTCCCACCAAAAGAAAAACGCGCGGAGCCCGCGCGTTCTTTATCGGTCCGGCAGATCGAGAGCGGCGTTGTTACGCCGCCTGCTTGTGCATGGCGCCCGATGCCGACGCCGTTCCGCGGATCGCCTTGATCGAACGTTCGATCGCGCCCCACAGCCTGCTGATCTCGGCTGCTGCCCGGCCCTCCGCGTAATATTCGCGGGCACCTTCGCCCTGGCTCAGCGCCATGATCAGATCGGCGCGGTTGGTGATCTGTCCGCTCCACACCGGCGCACGGAATTTCGCCAGCGCTTCGCGCGCGATGCTGACGATGCGGCTCTCGGCGCCGTCGCGTTCGGCAGGCGCGCCGTTGATCACGACCGCGTAGGGCTTGCGCGCCGAGCGGCAGGTCTGAATGGTTTCCTGCACCGCGTTGACGTCGAACACGCCCGGCCGCGCCGGAATGATGACCATGGTGGCGTTACGGATCGCATCGTCGACGACGGCCGACAAATTCGGCGGCGTGTCGATGAACACCCATTCGATGCCGTCGCGCTTGGCGGCAGCGACGATGCCGCTGACGGAATTCACCGCGGCCTTGATCGGCGGCTCGTTGGTGCCGCGCAATTTGTGCCAGAGCGTAAGAGATCCCTGCGGATCGGCATCGACGAGCAGGATGGGCTTCGTTGCCTTGTGAACATGGGCAGCGAGGTGAGCAGCCAGGGTACTCTTTCCCGAGCCCCCCTTACGTGATGCGAAAACAATTACGTTCATACCTTGGCCTCCAGTTGACCCCAGAAGCCGAAAATGAATCAGCGCGCTGATTCGTGAAAGAAAAATTTATCACGCGCCGCGATGAAGCCACTTAATTGCCAAGAAGGCTGGTTTTTGAGTCACACCGTGCAACCCCGGTCACCCAAAGGAAGCGGAAAGGCCGGCTTGCTTGATTCATTGCGCGCTTTTTGCGCGCTCGCGCTCGCGTTCGAGCTTTGCGCGCTGACGTTCGAGCCATTTGCGTTCGATCCATCCAAGCCCCTGCGCCAACGGCTTCTGCAGCGGCGGCACGTCCTGCGCGAACAAAAGGAGTCCGAGCGGCAGCATCCAGAGCCCGAGCACCGGCAGGAAGCTGAGAAAGCCGCCGGCGACCAGCAGTATGGCGAGCGGTACTCGGACGTAGATCGACGACGGCTTGCGCACCCAGCCGACGAACTTCGCCGGCCCCGGCGGCAGCTTCCTCTCGAACCAGGCAAAATGCCGGTCGAGCTCTTTTTGATGCTTACTCAACGAACCCTCTCCTCTTGTCCGACGAGATGTCCATTGGAGTGGCCGCCGGCAAGTGTCAGTCTGTCACGCGAGCGGGTCTTGAAATGGTGCGCCGCCATCAGGTCGCAGGCTTTTTCGGCTTTTTGACGTTGCGTGGCTTGGCCGCGGCGGCCTTGCGCGGGGCCGCCGGCCGGATGACCGTCGGCCGGCCTACCGGCCGGGCCCTGATTTCATCGGGCTCGGGACGGAAGTGCGCCCGGCAAGCCGGCGAGAGTTGGGACTTGTTGCGCACCATGCAGGCGGTGACGCGGCCGACATCCGGGATATCCGAACTACACAGCCGGAACGCATCGCCAGTGCAGGCCTGCTCCTGTTCGGGGGTGTAGGTCTGACTGACGGCGGGCGAGATCGAAACCGCGAGGGCGGTAGCAAGCAACAATCCGAGCTGAAAGTTTCCGATCCGAAAAACCGACATTAATCCCCCAAGCCGCAATGATTTCGCGGAATAGTGGGTGAACGGGTGGGGCTTGGCAAGCACGGCTGGACGACGCGCCATAGCGCAAGTGTCACGGCAGTTCGGCAGCTAATTCAACAGAGTGAAGAACTGGTACAGTTGGGTGGGCTCGAACCACCGACCTCCTGTTCCACAGACAGGCGCTCTAACCAACTGAGCTACAACTGCATCCTGCGCGGGCCCCAAAAAGGGGGTCGCGAATGGGCCGGAAACTAGGTGCAACGCCGGCCTTTGGCAAGGCCGGGAAGCGTCCAATTATATAGTCGTTTCGGGCGCGTGTTGCGTTCATGTGCGGGTCGCGCCGGAGCCCGGCGAGGCCTGGAAAACTGGCCTCTCTTGGGGCATCAAAAAGCCCGGGCCGCTTCGCCCGGGCTTTTCGTTGGCGATGCGGGCCGATCAGGCGGCGGGCTTGTAGTACTTCGAGGCGGAGGCCTTGATCGGCTCGACGGTCTCGGTCGCAACCTTCTGGCCGAGCTCGGCAAGCTCCTTGGCCTGCGCGGTGAAGGTCTCGTATTGCTTCCTGGCGTGCGCCGTCCACAGTTCAAGCGCCGCCGCCGGCGTCTTCACGCCGAGCAGCTCCTGCGCGAAATCGAGCGAGGACGAGGTGTTGGCCTTGAAGAACTCGATCAGCTTGGCGTTGTACTCGCTGGCGCCCTTGCTGGCCGTGGTGAACACGGCCTCGATGGTGCCGTTGTGGGTTTCGGCTGCATCTTTGAATTTGGCGTAGCTGTCACGGGCCTGCGAGACGCCCTTTTCAGCAAGCGCGCGCATCTGCTCGGGAACTTCGAAGGGAATGATGGAGGCGGAGAAGGGATCGGTGGAGCTGGTCAAGGCTTGCATCCTTCACAAGGGGGTTAATCGATGTTCCCTGGCGGGTGCCGGGCGGATGACCGGAACACCGAAAGGGATCACGTACACACGCACTCACGGAAGTGCCCATCCACGGGCTCGCCCAATAAGCACCCATATCGTGTCAAATTTGTGCAACGCACTGCAATTTCTGGTGCGACGCCGCATGGGCAACCCGCACCGGATGCGCGTTCCAGCCGGTCCACTTCGCGCTTGCAATACTACCCCGCTGCGGGCGGGTCAGGCTTTCGGCTTCGCCGCATCGATGGCGGCCTTGCCGACGATCTGGCTCATTTCGCTCGCCTGCTCCGTCAGCGCGCGCATTTGGCCCTGCACATATTCGCTGTGCAGCCGCATTACCTCGGTCAGGTCCTTGGCCTTGAGAAGTGACTGCGCGTAATCGAGCGAGCCCTGCACGTTCTTCTCGGCATAGGCGACAGCCTTCTGCCTGACATCCTTCGCGCCCTCGCGCACCGTGGCATTGCGCTCCTCGATGGTATCGGCGGTGGTCTGCGCGGCGGCGACGAATTTCTCAAACGTCTTGCGGGCCTGCTCCAGGCTCGCTTCCGCCATCGATCGCATTTCCTTGGGTATCTCGAAACGGTCTCGCACGTCGTCGCTCATGGTGCGCTCCTTTGCACGGGCAGGGATTGCGTCCGGATGCCGCCAAGGGGTCGTACAGGTCGCGCCCGGAACCGATGCGGCGCCCGGGAGGTTACTCAGGGGACCCCTGACGGCATTTGCAACCACCCAACGCGACCGGCGGCCCTAGGGTTCAGCGGGGTTAAGGTTATCCGCCGCTTAAACCACTGCCGGCCCGCCGGGCCGTGGACCTGCCGCCGCCGGCTTGCGATAGTAACGATCCATTAACGCTGTCGGCATTCTGGCTGCCGATCGCGACGCCGGACGGTCATGTAGTTGCGATGAAGGACGCGGAATTTCAGTGGCGGGCGCAGAGCGATCCGCGATTGGCGGCCTATGCGGCGAGCCGCCTGCCCGCATGGCTGTGGACCGCCGACGGCAGGCGGATCCTGTGGGCCAATCCGGCCGGCGCCCGCGTGTTCGGCGCCGCCAGCGCCGCAGCCCTTACTGCGAAGACTTTCGGACCGGCCGACCGGCACCGGCGCCAGATCGCGCGGCTCGCAGGACGGCTGCTCGCCAACGGCGCCATCCGCCTGGAGCGGCTACAGGGATTTGGCGCGGCGCCCGGCATGCTTGCGACCTGCGGCTGTTCGCGGTTCGACTTTCCCTATGGCAGTCATGGTGTCCTGATCGCCGCCGGCGACATCGCGCTGATCGCGCCACGGCCGGCGCGGGCGTATGAGCCGCCCCAGAACGGGATGCAGCCCGACACCACAGCGTCAACGCCAGCCCCGCAGCCGAGCGCGCCCGTCATCGAGCAACCGGTCGCGCCGCAGCCGGCTCCCGATTACGAACAGCCGGCGCAATCGGGCGAAGCGCCCGCCGAGTTTGCATTGTTAGATGCGTTTGCCGAACCTGCCGCCGCGGATGAGCCGGCTGCGACTGAACCCGCTCCACGCACGCCAATACCTGCGCTCGAAGCATTTGCCGGCCAGCCGACGCGCCGCCTGCCGCTGCGCTTCACCTGGCAGATGGATCGGGAAGGCCGATTCACGCTCGGCACCGACGAATTCACCGGCCTGATCGGCCCGCGCACCACGGCCGGCTTCGGCCGGCCATGGCGCGAGATCGCGGAGAAATTTGCGCTCGATCCCGAGGGCCGGGTGATGAAGGCGTTCGCCACATGCGCGACCTGGAGCGGCATCGTGCTGAACTGGCCGGTCGATGGCGGCAGCACTCTGCCGGTTGAACTATCCGGCTCGCCGATTTTCGATGGGCAGCGGAATTTCATCGGCTATCGCGGCTTTGGCGTCTGCCGCGATTTCGACGCGCTGGCCCGGCTCGCCGCCCTGCGCCTGGCGGAATTGTCCGGCGAGATGGCAATGCCGCAAGAACCGCCCGCCCCGGAATTTCCCGAGCCGACAGGCGTTGCACAGCCTTTGGTCGACGAATTGCCCGAACCGATTGCTGCCGAGACTTCACATCAAAACGATTTGGAAACGCCCGTGGAACCTCCCAAGGAAAGCGCCAAGGAGACCGTCAAGGAAAGCGCCGGGGAAAGCGCCAACGAAGCCTCGAAGAGCAACATGACGGAATTACCCGCAGACGCTCCCAACGTGGTGCCATTCCGCGCCCCCGGCGAGGCGAGGCCGCTATCGCTGACGCCGGTCGAGAACAGCGCCTTCGACGAACTCGCGCGGCAATTGTCGGCGCGGCTCGACACCGAGAATGGCAGCGAGGCGGTGCCGAACGTCACCGGTGAAACGATCTTTGAACCGACCGTCGCATTGTTCGCGCGCGAACCAGCCGGCGAGCCGCCCGAATGGCTAGCGCCGCCCGAACCGCCCGCGCATGGCGAAACCGCGCGCGACAAGGCGCTGCTCGATCTCTTACCCATCGGCATCCTGATCTACCGCCTCGACCGCCTGCTCTATGCCAACCCCGCCTTCCTGACGCAGATGGGCTATACCAGCCTGCATGCGCTGGAAGATGCTGGCGGCCTCGACGCGCTCTATGTCGAGCCCGGCACGTCGAATGCGTCCTCGACATCGGACACCGGCAGGCCGGTGACGATTTCCGCGAGCGGGCCTGCGGATGCAGATGCGCCGTCATCGGCCGCCGAGGCCCGCCTCTACACGATTTCATGGGACGGCGATTCGGCGCTGGCGCTGATCTTCTCGACCACGCGCCATGAGGGCGCGGCGATCGCGGCCGCCATCGCGCAAGCCGAGCCGGTAGCGGAGCTGGACATCTCCGAACCGTCCGATGTCGGCCATGCCAATGCCGAAGAACTCGCTGCCATCCTCGACACCACGGCCGAAGGCATCCTGATGTTCGACGCCGAAGGCAACATCCATGCAGCCAACCGCAGCGCCGAAGCGCTGTTCGGCCATGACGGCGACGAACTCATCCAACGCAATCTCGCCGATCTCTTTGCGCCCGAAAGCCAGCACGGCGTGTTCGAATATCTCGCCGGCATCAAGGCCTCCGGCGTCGAAAGCCTGCTCGATCACGGCCGCGAGGTGCTCGGCCGCGAAAGCAAGGGCGGCATCATCCCGCTGTCGATGACCATCGGCCGCACCCGGCCCGACGGGCCGAATTTTTTCGCTGTGTTCCGCGATCTCTCGCAGGCGAAGAAGACCGAGAGCGAATTGCGCGAGGCGCGGCGGCTGGCGGAGCGCGCCGCCAACGCCAAGGCCGACGTGCTGGCCCGGATCAGCCACGAGGTGCGGACGCCGCTGAACGCGATTATCGGCTTTGCCGAAGTGATGATCGGCGAGCGTTTCGGCGCGCTCGGCAACGAGCGCTACCGCGAATACATGAAGGACATCCGCGCCGCCGGCGAACACGTGATCGCCATCGTCAACGACCTGCTCGATCTCTCGCGGATCGAAACCGGCAAGCTCGATCTAGCCTTCACCAACCAGAATCTCAACGAGCTGGTCGAGAGCTGCGTGGCTGTCATGCAGCCGCAGGCCAATCGCGAGCGGATCATCATCCGCACTTCGCTCGCGCACACGCTGCCGCCCGTGATCGCGGACGCGCGGGCGTTGCGCCAGATCACGCTGAACCTGATCGGCAATTCGATCCATCTCGCCAACGCCGGCGGCCAGGTCATCGTCTCGACCGCGCTATCCGATTTCGGCGAGGTGATGCTGCGGGTCCGCGACACCGGCCACGGCCTCAACGACAACGAGGTTGCCGCTGCGCTAGAGCCGTTCCGCACGCGGGCGCCTTCGGATCAGTCCGAGAGTGCGGCCGTCAGCCTGTCGCTCACCAAGGCGCTCGTCGAAGCCAACCGCGCCAAATTCCAGATCAAGACCGGCGGCCGCTCCGGCACGCTGATCGAGATCGTGTTTCCGCACGCGGTGGCGCGGGCCTGACCGGAGACAAACAGGCGCGCGTCGCTACGTATCGATCACGTTGCTTTTGACGGCAGAAACGCTGGAACGCTGAGGCCTTGGCTGCGCAAGTAATCGGCCATCGGTCCGATGACCTTGAGGACGGCCGGTCTTGCCGTCATGCGCTGGCGCCATTGCAGAAGTCTCGGCGTTTCGCCGGTCATGTCGGCGCCCCAGCGCGCGCCGAAGAGCTGGGCCATATAGAACGCGATATCGGCAAAGGAATAGGCGCCGCCGACAAACTCGCGGTCATCGAGCACGCGCTCCATGGTCCGATAATAGGCCGCAGCGCCCTCGCGCGCGAGCTCCGCGGCGGGATCGAGCGGCGTCTTCCAGAGCTGCATCAATTTGATGATGTGAGGGAAGTAGACTTCGTCCGATTCATGCTCGAGCCGGCGACACCAGGCCCGTGCTGCAGGAGCAGCAGGCCACAGCGCAGGATCCGGCTTGATGTCTTCAAGATACTCGAAGATCTGAGTGGAATCGAAAATCTCAAGATCACCGTCGATCAGCACCGGGACCTGGCGCTTCGGATTGATGCGCAGGACTTCCGGATGCTTTGGCGCGTAGCCCTCCTTCATGGTGAAGGGGACCATGATCAGTTCGAAATCGATGTTCTTCTCGTGCAGGGCGATCTGAACCTTGGCACCGAACATGCTCAGTGGACCGGAGAACAGCCGCATCTTGCGGTCGCTGCTTCGATCGGCTTCTCGACTGGAGTGAACGTTTTCGGGCATCGATTGCTTATCCCACACCAACGGCCTTGGTCACTTTCGTCATGGCATCTTATTCGGGCGCGGTAGCCCAAGCCAGGGCGCACAAAGTACAGGCCCTCTTCGGACGTGTGCCGAGCAATCGGCGTCTCACTTGCGGTCGAGACGAATGCCGAGGCCAACGCGCGCGCTGCAAAGCCATAGCGAAAATCTGAAAGATCTGGTCCGCCACGCAAAGGTCCTTCTGGACAGCGGCGGGTTTTCCGGCTGATATGCGACGAATTGACACACAGCGGCTCCGCGCGAGCCTGGAGGAAATCCCATGATGCCGTTTCATGCGCGCCTGTTCGGCGCGGTCGTCGCGTTGACGCTTGCTGCAGGCGGCCCTGCCCTCTCGCAGCAACTCGAGCTCAAGATCATGGCGCCCGCAGCCCCCGGCGGCGGCTGGGATCAGACCGCCCGCGCGATGCAGCAGGCTTTGGTCGCCGCCAAGATCGCCCGCAGCGTCCAGGTCACCAATGTGGCGGGCGCCGGCGGCAGCGTCGGCATTGCGCAGTTCGTCAATGGCGCCAAGGGCGACGGCAACCAGATGATGGTGAACGGCTTCGTCATGGTCGGCGCGCTCGCCATGAACAAATCGCCAGTGACGCTCGAACAGGTGACGCCGATTGCGCGTCTGACCGAGGAAATCCAGGTGATCGTGGTGCCGGCGAATTCGCCGATCAAGACGGCGCAGGATCTGGCCGCGGCCGTGAAGGCCGACATCGCCAAGGTGACCTTTGCCGGCGGCTCGGCCGGCGGCGTCGATCACGTGATGGCAGCGTTGTTTGCGGGAACGATCGGCGCCGACGCCAAGAAGATCAACTACATTCCGTTCTCGGGCGGCGGCGAGTCGCTGTCGGCCATTCTCGGCGGCAAGGTCACCGCAGGCATTTCCGGACTGAGCGAATACGAAGGACAGATCAAGTCCGGCAAATTGCGCGCACTCGGCGTGACGTCGGAAAAGCGTATCGCCGGCATCGATATTCCGACCTTCAAGGAACAGGGGATCGACCTCGTACTCGCCAATTGGCGTTCGGTGGTCGCGCCTCCCGGCATCACGGGAGAACAGCGCAAGACGTTGAGCGAGGCGGTCGAGAAGATGGTCAAGTCCGACGCCTGGAAGGACATCCTCAAACAGAAGGGCTGGGATGACGCGTATCTTTCCGGCGATGCGTTCGCGGATTTCCTGAAGAAGGAGACGACGCGCGTCACCGACGTGCTGAAGTCGGTCGGCCTCGTCAAATCATGACGGACAGCGCGCCCAGCGATCTTCCGCAGCGGCCAGTCTCTCGACGCATCGATCCCGCGGGTCTCGTCATTGCCGCGGCGCTCGCCGTACTTGCTGCGGTGCTGGTGTGGGACGCAAGCAAGCTGGCATCCACCACGATGTACGGCATGGGCCCCGAGGCGATGCCGATCGTCGTCGCGATCGGGCTCGGCATCCTCGCGATCGGCAACCTGATCGACGCGCTGCGCGGCAACCTGCCGCCGCGCGAGAGCGCCGATCCCAAGCCTGTGCTGCTGATCCTTAGCGGGCTTGCGCTGCTTATCGCCGTCATCGGCCTTGGCGGCGGCTTTATCCTGGCGACATCGGCGCTGTTCGTCACCACCTCGGCTGCGTTCGGGCGGCGTGCACTTCTCGCCGACCTCGTCATCGCGCTCGTGATGACGACCCTGATCTATCTCGCCTTCGATCGGTTGCTGACGTTGAGCCTGCCCGCCGGGCCTCTGGAAAGACTGCTGTAATGGAAACCTTCGCTGCGCTTGCGCATGGCATGGCTGTCGCCGTCCAGCCGATGAACCTGCTCTATGCGCTGATCGGCGTGTTCCTCGGTACTGCCGTGGGCGTGCTGCCCGGCATCGGTCCGGCGCTCACCGTCGCGTTGCTGTTGCCGGTGACCTACAAGCTCGATCCCGGCGGCTCGCTGATCATGTTCGCCGGAATCTATTACGGCGGCATGTATGGCGGATCGACCACCGCCATCCTGATCAACACGCCCGGCGAGAGCGCGTCGATGGCGACCGCGCTCGAGGGAAACAAGATGGCCAAGGCCGGCCGCGGCGGTCCGGCGCTGGCGACATCGGCGATCGGCTCGTTCGTCGCGGGCACCATCGCCACGATCGGCCTGGCGTTTCTCGCGCCGTGGCTGGTCGATTTCGCGGTGCGCTTCGGGCCCGAGGATTATTTCGCGCTGATGTGCGTGGCCTTTATCACGGTGTCGGCAACCTTCGGCGCTTCGCCGATCCGCGGACTGACCAGCCTGTTCATCGGGCTGACGCTCGGGCTGATCGGCATCGACAAGCTCACCGGACAGGCCCGGCTTGCTTTCGGCATCCCCGAACTGCTCGACGGCGTCGAGGTGACGACGCTTGCGGTCGGCCTGTTCGCCTTGGGCGAAGCGCTTTACGTGGCATCGCGCCGCCATCACGCCGAGGAAAAGATCGAGCCGGTGCGCGGCTCGCTGTGGATGACGAAGCAGGACTGGATGCGATCGTGGAAGCCGTGGCTGCGCGGGACGATGTTCGGCTTTCCGATCGGCGCGCTTCCCGCAGGCGGCGCGGAAATTCCGACATTCCTGTCCTACTCGACCGAGAAGCGGCTGTCGAAGCATCCGGAGGAATTCGGCAAGGGCGCGATCGAGGGCGTCGCGGGACCGGAAGCCGCCAACAACGCCTCCGCCGCCGGCACGCTCGTGCCACTTTTGACGCTCGGGCTTCCGACTTCGGCCACGGCTGCGATGATGCTGGCGGGCTTTCAGCAATATGGGCTGAACCCGGGACCGCTGCTGTTCGCCGAGCGGCCTGATCTCGTGTGGGGCCTGATTGCGAGCCTGTTCATCGCCAACGTGATGCTGCTGGTGCTCAACCTGCCGCTGGTCGGGCTGTGGGTAAAACTGCTCGCGATCCCGCAGCCATGGCTGTACGCCGGCATTCTCGTATTCGCGACCATGGGCACCATCGCGGCAAAGCCGTCGGTGGTCGAGCTGTCGATGCTGGCAGCCTTCGGCGTGCTGGGCTTTCTGATGCGCCGCTTCGATTTTCCGATCGCGCCTGTCGTCGTCGGTCTTATCCTGGGGCCGATCGCCGAAAGCCAGTTGCGCCGTGCGCTCGCGATCAGCCTCGGCGATCCCATCGTGCTGCTGCAGAGTCCGATGTCAGCGACGCTGCTCGGCATCGCGCTGATCGCGCTAGTGGCGCCGTTCGTGCTGAAGGGACTCGATCGATTCAGGGCGAGCGAGGACTAGGGCGTGGACTCGTCAGCGCGCTCCCAAAATCGGATTGACGCGAGTTTGAATGACTTCCGCTTTTCGGCATCGCAGCAGACATGGCTGAACTTGCCGCTGGGTTGCCCTTGTAGCGAACGACCCATACCAGACATCCTGCGCTGTTGCTTTGGCCAGCAAGTCTGCGCCTGTCCCTAAGAACACGCGCTGCAATTCGACGCCTGGGCTCGGGACGCAGCCGCCGTCGCGTTAGGCCACTTCGACAAACCATCGAGGATTACGCAATCAGGGCCTGGGCCGCCTGCACATGATGCGTCGCAGCTTGCGACGAAAGCGGCGATGCTGCGCTCCAATGCCTTCAACTCTGCGAGCTTCGCGCGCACGGTGAAAAGGTGCTCCTGCGCAAGATCGCGGGCATGCACGCAGGAGAGCGCAGGGTCCTGCACCAGCGCCACAAGCGATCGCACCTGATCGATTGAAAATCCGAACTCGCGGCAGCGCCTGATGAAGGTCAGCCTCTTCACATCGGCATCTCCGTAGACGCGCTGGCCGCCAGCCTGACGATCCGCCGAACGGAGCAGTCCAATCTCCTCATAGTAGCGGATCGTCGGCACATTGGTGCCTGTTCGCCTCCAGAGGCCACCGATCTTCATGCCGCTCATCTATTTGAGTTCCCTGCAAATATTTCGCTTGAACCTCAAGTTACTTGAGGAAGTACGGTCAACGCAAGGTTCGATCCCAAACATCTTGTACGAGAGACTTCCATGTTGATCGTTGAGGCCGCCCCCATCGCCTGCACCCTGACCCCCGGAGCGCATCAGGAGCGGCTTTCCTGGATCGCCGCTCTGAATAGGGACGCGCTCCGCAGTCACGCGCGTCGCGATCTCGTACTGGAACTACGGTACGCGCGCGAGGCGCGCGACCGCGTGCTCGAGTTGGTTCGCAAGGAACGGGCATGTTGCGGGTTCCTGGCCTTCGACTTGGACGAAAGAGGAGGCGAAATCCGCCTCACCATCACTGCGCCGGAAGCAGCGCGCGAGGCGGCAGCAGCCCTGTTTGAAGAGTTCGTCGCGGAAGCGCCGACGTCTTCATGTGCGTGCGCCACATCGCCCTCCCCGGTGGGGACTCCTCTTTCGAAGGAGCCGCCCGGCGCCAAGGCCGCCGGAGTGATGGCCGTGACGCTTTCGACTGGTGCGGTTGCGTGCGGCGTATGCTGCGTGTTGCCGTTTGCACTACCGGCCACCGTTCTCGCCAGTACCGGAACTCTTTTGGCGCGGCTCGTCAGCGCACATCTATGGCTGACCCTGCTGGCCATCGTCGCGGTCGTGGGCGCATGGGGTTGGATCGCCTGGCAATCGCGTCGCACTGGACGCAGGCCAGCCATGTCTACGCTCGTTATGATGTCGGCATCGACCGTGCTGTTGGCGATTGCCGTGCTGTGGCCGTTGATAGAGACGCCTCTCATAGGCGTGTTACGGGCCTGACCGCGCGACCATTTGATTCGCTTCCTTGAACGGCAGCGGATGCTGTGACACGTTCGAACCATGAAAACTGCTGCTGTTTATGTTGGCGCCGCCATCGCCGAAATCGCCGGTTGCTTTGCGTTTTGGGGCTGGTTGCGTCTTGGCAAACCGGTCTGGTGGCTGCTTCCAGGCCTGCTCTCGCTCGTAGGGTTCGCCTATCTATTGACGTTCGTCGAGACCGACGCCGCCGGACGCGCCTACGCCACCTATGGCGGCATCTACATTGTCGCGTCGCTCTTCTGGCTCTGGGCAATCGAGAGCATGCGTCCGGATCGCTGGGACGTCGCGGGCGCATCGCTATGCCTGATCGGCGCGGCCGTCATACTCTGGGGACCACGCGGGTAGAAGTGAACGGAGGAGAGTGCGAGCGGCCGCGGGTGCCTGGTCACCTTTTCCCTAAGCGGCCCACGACGCCATCCCTAGAAATGTCCGCTGGTCGGGGAACAGCGATGTCAGTTAGCGACCGTCTGAGACGTTGCTATGCTCGGTAGGCAACGAGAACGGCACCGCACGCGATCAAAATCACGCCGAGCCAATTTGGCAGCGCAAGCCGCTCACCGAGGAAGAGCACCGCGAAAGCGGACACGAAGACCACGCTGAGCTTATCGATCGGAGCAACACGCGCGGCATCCCCGAGCTTCAAGGCGCGAAAGTAGCAAATCCAAGAAGCGCCGGTCGCGGCACCCGAGAGGATGAGGAACACCCACGTTTTCGTGGATACGCTGGACGGCTGTTGCCAGTTTCCCGAGGCGTAGACGATCAGTGCGGCCACCAACAGGATGACCACGGTGCGAATAAACGTTGCAAAGTCCGAGTTGACGTTCTCGACGCCGACCTTTGCGAAGATGGCCGTCAAGGCTGCGAATCCTGCGGAAAGCAGCGCCCAAAATACCCAAGAGAGCAGGAGATTTTTCATGGTCAGGGAAGCGCCCGCACGAGCCGCAGCGCGGCGATAAGTGCTCCCACGGACAGCGCTACCGAAGCTACCATGTAAGCAAACGATGCTAACGTCTGGCCGCGTTCGAACAAGTAGTAGCCGTCTAGAGAAAACGTGGAAAACGTCGTGAAGCCGCCACAGATGCCCACCGTTAAGAATATCCTCATTGTCTGTGACAAGTCCCATTTGGCGGCGAACATTCCGACAAATGCACCGATCAGAAATGAGCCAGTCACGTTGATAATAAGCGTGCCCCACGGAAATTCCGTCCCGAACAGCTTTCCCGATCCGACGCCGACCAAATATCGCGCGACAGATCCAAGCGCGCCGCCAGCGGCTACAGCAAGAATGATTTGAGGGGTCATTTGGACACGCTCCTACCCGCGCTCTCGCGCATTGGTAGGAGTCATCAGCCGACATGGCGGTTATCGGGGGAACCCCATCCCCATCACTATAGAATGGTATTACCGGAAGTAGCCTGCCTCGACAAGCCAACCACAACCGGCGGGCGTCCGAGTTCGCCTATTGGCATTTAGCATCGTTCGCTGCGATGCGGAATTTGGTTCGCTATCGGGGCATATCGGATATCGAGCAGCCATCAAGCTCGATTTTATGGGTTGCAAGCCTTGGTCCTTCCAGCGGCGTGATGGATCCCGTTTGAATCCACGACCGGCACAATTCTTGCTCGAATCTGATCTGCCTGAAATACGTCCGCCTGCGGATCGCCTGTTTCCCGGACATTTTTTGATTTTTATGCGCTGTCTTGTCGTTGCCGATTTGCATTATTCATTGCCGCAGTTCGACTGGCTGCTCGCGGCAGCTCCTGAATTCGACGTCGTCATTTTCGCAGGTGACGCGCTCGATATCTCCTCGTTCGTCGATTTCCGAGCGCAGATTCTGGTCGTGAAAAAATACCTGTCGCTGCTCTCCCAAACGACGCGCGTCATTCTCTGCTCGGGCAATCACGATCTCGACGAGCGCAGCGCGGAAGGCGAAAAGATCGCGCGCTGGATCGGCGAGGTCCGCGAGCTCGGCATCGCCTGCGATGGCGACAGCCTGACCGTCGGCGACGTCGGCTTCACGGTGTGTCCGTGGTGGGACGGGCCGCTGGTCAAGAGCCGCATCGAAACCCAGCTTCGCGACGCCGCGGCAGCACGGGCGCCGCGCTGGATCTGGGTGCATCACGCGCCGCCGGCGAATTCGCCGACGAGCTGGGGCGGCAAGCGGTTCTTCGGCGACGTCGAACTGGTGCAGTGGATCGCGCAGTATCAGCCGTCGATGGTGATCTCGGGCCATGTGCATCAGTCGCCGTTCATTTCGGATGGTTCGTGGTTCGACCGGCTGGGCCCAACCTGGGTATTCAATGCCGGGCTGCAGCCGGGTCGGCCGCCGGTTTATATCGTGCTCGATCTCAACGAGGGCACAGCGTACTGGCTGCCGGCGGGCGAGGCGCACTACATCGATCTCAAGGCGCCCCTGCAACGGCCGGCTGCGCCGGTCACGATCGTTCCAGCGTGGCTCAAATCCTTGGGTCGGATTGCCGATCCGAGCCTGGAGAAACCTGCGTCGGCGGCAGGTTGATCATGCTCTGCAAGAGTTCGCCTACCATCGAGAGATGGTTACCCTGACCGGCATATTGATGCATCAGGTCGGCCAGATAGGTGTTGGCGACGTTGAGGCGTTGCGCCAGCAAGCGCGCGATCAAGAGCGCCATCGCCGGCTGATCGCGCAGGAACGCCGCGGCGTCGTCGAACTCGTAGACGACGGAATCGGCGGCGGCGCGCACGGTCGCGGTATGCGGCTGCTCGAGTAGCACCGACATTTCGCCCAGCATCGCGCCGGGCTCGGTCAGGACGGCGACGACGCTATCGCCCTTGATGACCTCCAGCCGTCCTTCGAGCAGTACGAACAGATGTCCGGTCTTGCTGCCCTCATGGAGCACGAGCGTGCCCGCCGGCACCTTCTGCTCCGTCCCTCCGGTACAATAGTCCAGCACCGCGCGCATTAGATCTCCTTGTCGGTCAAGACTAGGCACTGATGATGCCAAGGTCGAACGGTAAGGCACGTCTGGTTGCTCAAAATATCGGCAATGCCGGCGTTCACAGACGGCACCGTCAGAGCAAGGCAGAAACTTCAGATTCTCGCGAGCATGGCCGCTTTCAGCTTTGCGATGCGTGCTTCGTCGCGCTTGTAGAACGTCCACTGCTTGACGCGCTTGGCGCTCACCAGTCCCGCTTGCGACAGTATTTTCAGGTGCTCGCTCACGGTGGGTTGGCTGACGCCGAGCTTTTTGGCAATCAAGGCCCCGCACACGCCGTCCTTGACGAGATCGCCGTCGATCTGCTCGCGAAAATGCGCCCGAGGGCGCTTCAGCCACTCCAGGATCAAAAGCCTCCGATCGTTGGCGAGCGCGCGAAAAGCAGACTCGACGTCATCTTGCAAAGAAGGCATATTGCTAATTAGCTAAATGACTAATTCCTGTCAATGAGTGGGGAGTGCCTTGTGATGGCCGCGCCGGTGGATGCCGTAACCTCGGAGACGATCTTACAATGCGAGCGGCTCATTCGGCCCTTTATCCGGCGGACGCCGGTGGTCGAGGTCGATGGCGCCGAGTTTGGGCTTCCCGGCCGTACGCTGACGCTCAAGCTCGAGCTTCTTCAGCACTCCGGCTCGTTCAAGGCGCGCGGCGCCTTTGCCAATCTGTTGACCCGCAATGTACCGCGGGCCGGTGTCGTCGCGGCGTCGGGCGGCAACCATGGCGCGGCAGTCGCCTATGCCGCGATGAAACTTGGGAAGCCAGCCAAGATTTTCGTTCCGAGCGTCGCTTCGCCGGCGAAGCTGCAACGCATCCGCGACTATGGCGCCGACCTCGCGATCGAAGGCGACCGCTATGCCGATGCGCTCGCCGCCAGCGAGACATGGGCGCAGCAAACCGGTGCACTGCCGGTGCCGGCCTTCGATCAGAAAGAGACCATCATGGGACAGGGAACGATCGGCCTTGAGCTCCCGGAGCAGGCACCTGACATTGATACCCTGCTCGTAGCTGTGGGCGGCGGCGGGCTGATCGCCGGGATCGCGGCCTGGTATGCCGGCCGCATCAAGGTCGTCGGCGTCGAGCCGCTTGCATCGCCCACGTTGACCAGGGCCCTTGAAGCCGGCCATCCGATCGATGCCGAAGCCGGCGGGCTGGCTGCGGATTCGCTTGCGCCACGGCGTGTCGGCGAACAGGTCTTCCCGATCGTACAGAAATACGCACGACAAACCGTGCTGGTTTCCGATGCCGAGATTGCCGATGCACAGGCGATGCTTTGGCGCGCCTTGCGCATCGTGGCAGAGCCGGGCGGCGCGGCAGCATTTTCCGCGATCCTGTCGGGCGCCTATAAGCCCGCCGCGGGCGAACGGGTTGCTGTCGTCATCAGCGGCGGCAATACCGCGGCAGTCAATTTCGACCTCGCTAATGGCAGCCGATAGGTCGCGTCCCCGCCGTGCTTCGTATGTCGCATGGCGCGATGGCGCGCCGTGTTTGGAATCGCTCTAAACTATAGCGTGGAATCCTTCTAAATCGAGCCATTCGCGACATCCAGTCGCTGACGACATCGCAGCCGCTGCGCTACTGAGACTGGCATCTTCACCAGCTTTGTCGGGCAGCTCTCATGATGAATATTCGCGCTACCGCCGCAACCGCAGCGTTGCTTTGTTTTACCGCGTTCGGAGCCTCGCCGGCGTCCGCCGACGGCGAGGTCAACGTCTACACCTACCGCGAAACCAAGCTGATCCAACCTCTGTTCGAGGCCTTCACCAAGGACACCGGCATCAAAGTCAACGTCGTCTCGGCGAGCTCTGGTCTCGAGCAGCGCATGAAGGCGGAAGGCGCCAACAGCCCCGCCGATGTGCTGCTCACGGTCGATCTCGGCCGCCTCGACGATGCCGTGCAGGCCGGCGTCACCCAGCCGATCAAGTCGGTGGTGATCGACGAGATCGTGCCGGCGCAGTATCGCGATCCGGACGGCCACTGGGCCGGCATTTCCATGCGCGCCCGCGTGATCTACGCCTCGAAGGACCGCGTCAAGCAGGACAAGATCACCTATGAAGAGCTCGCCGATCCCAAGTGGAAGGGCAAGATCTGCATCCGCTCCGGCCAGCACATCTACAACAACGGCCTGTTCGCGGCCTATGTGACCAAGTACGGCGAGGCCAAGGCCGAGGAATGGCTGAAGGGCGTGAAGGCCAACCTGGCGCAAAAGCCCTCCGGCGGCGACCGCGAAGCCGCGCGCGACGTGGCGGCGGGCAAGTGCGATATCGGCATCGGCAACACCTATTACTGGGCGCTGATGATGAACAACGACCCCGAGAAGAAGCCGTGGGCGGAAGCCACCAAGGTGATCCTGCCGACCTTCGAAGGCGGCGGCACCCACGTCAATCTCTCCGGCGTCCTGCTCGCGAAGAACGCGCCCAACAAGGCCAATGGCGTGAAGCTGATCGAGTGGCTCGCCGGTGAGAAGGCGCAGCAGATCTACGCCGATTCCAACTACGAATACCCGATCCGCGCCGGCGTCGCCGTCAACCCAACCATTGCGGGCTATGGCAAGCTCACCGCTGATCCGATGCCGATCGCCAAGATCGTCGCCAACCGCAAGGCGGCCTCGACGCTGGTGGACAAGGTCGGGTTCGATAATTGAGCGGCTGTGTGGGCGAAGCATTAAATCCGTGATCGCTCCCCGCACACAACTGCGTCCCCTCCCCCCTTGCGGGGGAGGGTTAGGGAGAGGGGTGGCGGCAACGGCAGTGCTCGTGGCTTACCCCCCTCCGCCGCGAGGGGGGAGGGAGCAGACCTGCGCAAGCTGAGACGCCTTAGCCCGCTTCGTGTGCCAGCGTGACCCGGACCACCCGCTCGGGCCGCATCGCCGCGTCCATTGCGGTTGCGACCGCCATTCTTGTCGCCGCTCCCGTCATCTCCATCATCGCGCTGGCGATGCAGCCTGCGCCTGACGTCTGGCAGCCGCTCATCGAATATGTGCTGCCGCGAAGCCTGCTCGACACCACGCTGCTGCTCGGCGGCGTTGCCGCGCTGTCACTCGCGATCGGCACCGGCACGGCGTGGACGATCTCGCTGCATGAATTCCCCGGCCGGCAAATGCTGCTGTGGCTGCTGCCGCTGCCGCTCGCGATCCCCACCTATCTCGCGGCCTATGTCTACGTCGACCTGTTCGAGCCGCTCGGCCTGGTCCACCGGACCCTCGCGGACTGGATGCCGCTGCGAGATGCGGTGCGCCTGCTTCCCAACCTGCGCTCGCTGCCCGGTGCCATCATCGTGATCGCGCTGGTGCTCTACCCTTACGTCTATCTTTCGGCGCGCACGATGTTCCAGTTCCAGAGCGCGGAATTCGCGGAAGCCGCCAAGACTCTTGGCGCCGGACGCTGGACCATCTTCTGGCGCATCTCGCTGCCGATGGCGCGACCGGCGTTGGCAGTCGGCGTCGCGCTCGTATCGCTGGAAACGCTGAACGACATCGGCGCCAGCGAATATCTGGGCGTTCGTACGCTCACGGTGTCGGTGTTCACCACCTGGCTCAACCGCGGCAGCCTTGCCGGCGCCGCGCAGCTTTCCTGCTTCATGCTGGCGATCGTAGCCGGGCTGATCGCGATCGAGCGCTACGGACGCCGCAACGTCACGACGGAATTTTCCGCCGAAAGCCCCCGGCTCACGCAACGGACGCCGCTCACCGGCATCAAGGGCATTTGCGCGTTCGCCGCCTGCCTGCTGCCGGTCTGCCTCGGATTTCTGGTGCCGCTATTGTTTCTTGCGCATCAGAGCTTCAAGCGCGGGCTGTTTGCGAATTTTGACATGACGTTGTGGCGCGACGCCTTCAATTCGGTCGCGTTTGCAAGCATCGCCACGCTGAGCGCGCTACTACTCGGATTTGCGACCATCCTGGCCTGGCGGTGGCGGCCGAACACACTGCGCTTTGTCGCGATGAACATCGCACAAACCGGCTACACGCTGCCCGGGCTGGTGCTGGCGCTCGGCCTGCTCGCGCCCCTGCTCGCCATCGACAACGGACTGAACGCGCTCGCCGGATGGCTCGGCCGTTCGCTGCCGGGATTGATCATCGTTGGCTCCGGCGCCGCCGTGGTCATCGCCTATGTGATCCGGTTTCTGGCGGTGCCGACCGGATTCATCAAGGCGGGCTTCGAGCGAATCCCGCGCGACTACGACGACAGCGCGCGCGCCGCCGGCGCCGGCCAGACCACGACGATGCGGCTAATTCATCTACCGCTCTTGCGCCCCGCAATGCTTGGCGCGATTATCGTGGTGTTCGTGGATTGCCTGAAAGAATTGCCGGCGACGCTGCTCTTGCGGCCGCTCAACGTCGAAACGCTGTCGACCTCGATCTACCAGTACGCCAGCCGCGGCAGTTTCGAGGAAGGCGCACTCGCCGCGCTCCTGATCGTCGCCGCCAGTATCGGCCCGGTGGCGTGGCTGACGCGGTTTTCGGACGTACCGGCAGGCCCGGCGTGAGTGGACGTCGTAGCAACTATTAGATCCTCATGGTGAGGAGGCGCTTTAGCGCCGTCTCGAACCACGAGGCCGCGCTGGTGCCATTCATCCTTCGAGACGCCGCTGAGCCTGTCATCGGGCGCGCATTCGCGCGACCCGTTGGCGGCTCCTCAGGATGAGGTCTGACAGCACAGCCTATGTCCCAAAATCGCAAAGCAGGAGCGTCCTACATCGCCCTCACAAATCTCCGAAATCCCGGCGAACCCGTAATCGCCTCGAACGCCGGGTCGCGTTTTTCTTCGGCGAATGCAAAGCCCGCCTTGGCATAACATCGCTCGGCGGCCTCGTTGCCGATCAGAAACGAGATCGACGCCCGTTCGAATCCCGCGGCCCTTCCGGCCGCGAGCGCGTGATCGATCAGCGCCTGCACCAGCCCGCGGCCGCGATAGGCCGGCAGCGTGGCGACATGCTCGATCAGCCATTCGCCCTCGCCGCCCTGCACCCAGCAATTCGCCCCATAGGCGCCACGCCGGAAGATCGCCTTCAGATCGGTGGCGCTCAGCCCTATCGCGGTCGCCACCTCCCGAATCGCCGCCCGCGCGGCGGCCTCGGTGCCTTCAGCGGGCAGCGCGCAGAGCGATGCCGCCGGCTCACCTTCGACCTCAGCGACGATGAATCGGGTGATGTGCCACCACGATTGCGCTGGCGCGATCGCGATACATTCGACGAACGAAAGGCATTGCGGCTCGTCCCAGCCAAGCGCGATGTCGAACCAGCCGCGCCGGAACGGGCCGCGCTGCGATGACAGGATGTTGCGGGCAATGAAGCCTGCATCCTCGGGACGCGCGGGGCGGACAGTGACTGCCGATCGCCCCATTAGCGGTTCAAGCGTTCTTCAACGCGACGCGAAACTCGGCTTCGGTCTTCGCCTTCACCTCGTCCAGCGTGACGCCGTCGGCGAGCTCGATCAGCGCCATGCCGTCCTTGCCGTGCTTGTCGATGGTGAAGACCGCAAGATCGGTCACGACCATGTCGACCACGCGTTCGCCGGTCAGCGGCAGCGTGCACTTCTTCAGGAGTTTTGGGCCGTCCTTGGCGGAATGCTCCATGACAACGACGACGCGCTTGACGCCGGCGACAAGGTCCATCGCGCCGCCCATGCCCTTCACCATCTTGCCGGGGATCATCCAGTTGGCGAGATCGCCGTTCTGCGCCACCTGCATCGCACCGAGGATCGAGAGATCGATATGCCCGCCGCGCACCATGCCGAAGGAATCCGCCGAGGAGAAATAGCTGGTCGACGGCAATTCGCTGACCGTCTGCTTGCCGGCGTTGATCAGGTCGGCGTCCACCTCGTCCTCGTAGGGGAACGGGCCCATGCCGAGCATGCCGTTCTCGCTCTGCAGGCTGACGTCGATGCCTTCAGGGATGTAGTTTGAAACCAGCGTCGGAATGCCGATGCCGAGATTGACGTAATAGCCGTCGCGCAGTTCCTTTGCGGCGCGCGCCGCCATCTGTTCACGGGTCCAGGCCATCAGATTTCTACTCCCGTTGCGGCCGCGGACGCGCTCGACGGGCGCGGCCGGGTATTGCGGAACTCGATGCGCTTCTTTCCAGTTCCGACTTCGATGATGCGTTTGACGAAAATGCCCGGCGTGTGGATGCAGTCCGGGTCTAGTTCGCCGGCTGGAACCAGATGCTCGACCTCGGCGACGGTGATCTTCGCGGCGGTCGCCATCATCGGGTTAAAATTTCGTGCCGTCTTGCGGTAAATCAGGTTGCCCGCGGTGTCGCCCTTCCAGGCGTGAACGATGGCGAGATCGGCGAACAGGCCGCGCTCCATGATGTATTTCTCGCCGTCGAACTCCTTCACTTCCTTGCCCTCGGCGATCAACGTGCCGACGCCGGTTTTGGTATAGAAGGCCGGGATGCCGGCGCCGCCGGCGCGGATGCGCTCGGCCAGCGTGCCCTGCGGATTGAACTCGAGTTCCAGTTCACCGGCGAGGTATTGCTGCGCGAACAGCTTGTTCTCGCCGACATAGGAGGAAATCATCTTTTTGATCTGCCGGGTCTCCAGGAGCCGGCTCAGCCCGATGCCGTCGACGCCGGCATTGTTGGAAACGACGGTCAGATTCTTGACGCCGGAATCGCGGATTGCGTCCGACAGGGTTTCGGCAATACCGCACAGACCGAAACCGCCGGACATGATCATCATGCCGTCCTTGAGAACACCGTCGAGTGCCGATTTGGCGTCGGGGTAAACCTTGTTCATGTAATATGACCTGATGGAGGGAACGGCTGAAAGCCGGGCATTATCTCCGGATTATTAGGCGAATTCTTCGCGGTGCGTCAATGACGGGTGGATTATGCCGCCGAACTGCCCACCGAGTGCCATGTCGGCCTTGAAAGCGTCAAGAAAAGCCTTCAAGTTGCGTGGGTTGGCACGGGCTTAACGTTTGCGCCGCCTGCCCTAATCAACATAGACCTTTTAGCATCAACCGAGTTCGGTTTAGCCAGATCCGGATATGTCACTGACGATGGCCCAAGGAATGAAGCGCCTCGGGATGCCGGTTGCGGCGCTGTTCGGCGTGGCCGTGCTCGCCCTGATCGGAACCTCCTGGTTCATCAACCGCGACGCGCTACGGCAGGCAGTCGAGGCGCAGATCCGCGCCGTCACCGGGCTCGAACTGGTGGTCACCGGTGCGATCGACGTATCGGTGTTTCCGGGCAGCTATGTCTCGTTCCACAATGTCGGGCTGAAGGGCGGCGGCACCGCCGACCCCGCGCTGCAGGTGGAGGTGCTGACCGCAAATCTGCGCCTGCTGCCATTGTTGCTGCGCCGCTTCGAAATCGCAGACGTCATGATGTTGCGGCCGCATATCCACGTCGTCAGAGAGGCCAGCGGCCAGAGCAACTGGACGCCGTTTGTCGAACGCATCGCGCGCACGATGAAGCCCGGCGCCGAAAACCAGGTGTCATTCTCGGAAATCAGGATCCAGGACGGTGTGCTCAAATACGAGGATGCCGCCAACCGTGTCACCGAACAGCTCGGCGACATCGATCTCTCGCTGGCCTGGCCGTCGATCTCGCGCTCGTTCGCCGCGACCGGACAATTCGACTGGCGCGGCGAACGCGTTGACGGCTCGATCTCGGCCAGCGACTTCGTCGCGATGCTCTCAGGCGACCGCTCGGGTCTGAAGGCGCGGCTGGTCAGCGCGCCGCTGAAGCTCGCCTTCGACGGTTCGGTCGCCAACCGTACCAGCCTGATGATGGATGGCACGGTTACCGTCGACAGCGTGTCACTGCGCAACGCGTTGCGCTGGATGGGACAGCCGGTGCCCGGCAGCGGCGGGTTCGGCCGCTTTGCGCTCAAGGCCCGCGCCAACGTCGTCGGCGCCTCGGTTGCCTTGACCAATGTGAATGTCGAACTCGACGGCAACGTCGCCGAAGGCGTGATGACGGTCGCCAATAACGGCCGCCAGACGCTGCAGGCGACACTGGCTGCCGGCAACCTGGATTTCACGCCCTATATCTCGACCGTCCGCCTGCTTGCGAGCGGCGCGCGCGACTGGAACCGGCAATTGTTCGACCTCACCTCGCTCTCCGCCACCGATCTCGACATGCGCCTGTCGGCGGCGAAGGTGACGGTCGGCGGGACCAAACTCGGCCGCACTGCCATTGGCGCCAATCTGCGCGGCGGCGCGCTGGCGCTCTCGGTCGGCGAGGCGCAGATGTATGGCGGCATTGCCAAGGGCTCGTTCGGAATCGCGCGTTCCGACACGGTGGCCGACGTCAAGGCGCAGCTCCAGTTCACCGACGTCGACCTGCAGGCCTGTGCCAGCGAATTGTTCGGCACCAACAAGCTGTCCGGCCGCGGCAATCTCAACGTTTCGCTCATCGCCTCCGGCTCGAGCCCGTTCGGCCTCGCCTCCTCGCTCGACGGCACCGCCACGCTCACCGGTCATGACGGCGCGATCGCCGGCTTCAATGTCGAGCAGCTCTTGAAGCGGCTGGAGCGGCGGCCGCTATCCGGCGGCGGCAATTTCCGCTCGGGCACGACACCTTACGACAACCTCACCGTTTCGGTGCACTTCAACGACGGCATCGCCACCGTCGAAGATATCCGCGTCGACGGACCGACCACGCGCCTGACGCTCACCGGCACCGCCTCGGTGCCGGCTCGCGAATACGACCTCAAGGGCGTCGCCAGCCTGACCTCAACCGCGGCCGGCGGCGACAAGGGCTTTGAACTGCCCTTCGTGGTGCAGGGCCCATGGGATGATCCGCTGGTGTTTCCCGATCCGGAAAGCCTGATTCGCCGTTCGCCGGGCGCAGCGCCCTTGCTCGATGCGGTGAAGGACCGCAAGACGCGCGATGCGGTGCGCTCGGTGATCGAGCGGTTTACCGGTGGAGGATCGCGGCAGGCGGTACCGGAGGCGGCGGCGGACGCGCCGGCCAATGCACCGGCGAAAGCGAATTAACGTCAGCGTAATCCGCCTTAACGACCCCGGGTTGACGGATTACGCCTTAGCTAATCCGCTTACTGGGCTTGGTAGCTGGAAAACAAAGCGACGACGTCGACCAATGTGGCAGCTCCCGCCGCAACGACGATCACCAACGTGAACGCGTGAAGGAGATACTTTTTATACGCAGGTCGCTTTTCGCGCTCGGCCGCAAATTCTCTTGCGAACGGTTTTGAGAAAACGAGGAGCAATGCGGCAGCCAGACTCAGAACGCCTATTATCGCGGCCCAGATGACGCCGACATGCACCGGGCCAGAAAAGCCCCAAAATGCAAAGGCGGTAGATCCCGCAGCAAGAAAATAAAATGCCGCACCTGCATATCGCGCAATTTTGCTGAACAGCCAGAGGCCCAGCAAAACGACCAGCGCGGCCACCGCGTGAATCGCAAGACCATCCCCAAGGCGCGGCAGATACCACTGCGAATAGATGAAAAAGCTGCAATTTACGGCCGCGATCAAAGCTAAAAGATAAAGCGCCGCCCTGTAGCCGCATCGCTCAAGCATGCAACCTCCTCCGAAATTAATTCATGGAATGTTATCGCTGCGCCGATCACCGATGCTATGCGGCCTGTTGAGAAAGTAATCCCGATTGCCCAGCGCCGCTTCGGCATATTGATCGATCGCGACAACGATTGCCTGGACGTGGGCATGGCACCATCCTTCCCGCGTCGCCCTGATCCGAACCTCCGCCAGGGCTTTTAGCCACGGCGGGTTATCTGCGTTGGGGTCGTACCATCTGAGTAGTGCTGACATCGCCCGCCTCTGTTGATGAAATCTTCCAACTCCGCCCGCTTGCGCGCGAGCAGGAGCTGCGCCCGCGCATTATCCAGGCCGGATTGATTGAGCTGACGAGCAAGCTGATCCAGTTCGGCAATCCGCCGGCGCAGGGCTTGAATGGGATCATCGCTCACGGCGGCCAGGCGCCCCGATCGCGGGCTTCCTGCTGACCGCACGGACCTCCAGCTTCAGCCGCTCATCGACATTGAGCAGCCGCTCTTCGCCGCCAAGCCGGTTCCGTTCGCCGATGAGGCCGACCATGGTGGCCCGCATGGCCATCAGACGCATTGCTGCTTCCGAACAGTCCTCATCCCGGTTGACCTGTTTGCGGATGTTATCCTCCGCGCTCAGCATCTCCGACCGTAAGAACCTGATTTTTCTGCGAATTTCATTCAATTTGTTGTCCATGGACCACCTCGCTGCGGTAGAGCCCTATAAGAACAAATAAAGAACAAATTTCAAGTTAAGAGTTCGGATCGAATCGAAGATTCTTTGGGGTTCCAGAATGTCCCGTCTCCCGGACCAGGTGGATGCGCCGATGACGCCGCGCCAATTGGCGACGCTGCGCATGCTCAGCGCCGAGGCCTATCAGCCAAAACTATTTGAGAACAACCTGACGGCACGGGAAGCCGAGCGACGGATCGCGGCGCTGAAGGCGGAGATCGAATTGGCGAATTCGTTCTGAGCCGTCCTTAACCGGGGCGATAGGAAGCCGGCGCGCGCTGCCACAGCCCTAGTCGATTGCGCTACCTCTATTCCAAAACCGACCTAAGCCCGGTTTCATCCAGGAACCTTGCTCCTCGCTGCGCGCTTATCCCGAAGTGCAAGGCAAGCCGTCATGCAGCGCTGCGCGTAGACGCGATGGCGACTGCATGCGTCAGGAAGGAGGTTGCAGCCTCGCGACGGTCGCAAGCTTCGACGTGACGTCCCAATCGCTGAGATCAGCCGCGCGACAGCTACCGTGCAGAGATGGAAGGAGGAGACCTTGATGACCGAGCCAACCGAACAGGAAATTAAAAAGCGCGCCTATGAGATCTGGGAGCGCAACGGCAAGCCCGAAGGCAAGGAAGACGAATTCTGGCGCCTGGCGGAGCAGGAGTTGCGAAATGAGGACAAGTCCTCGCCCGTCCGCACTCCCGATACGCTGTGATGGACAGGACCGCTTAGCCGGAAAGCCGATGTCTCATCCCGCCGCGGCCGAAACGATATTGTTGTATTTTGTCCTGCCGGTTTGGCTATTGGCCGGGTTTGCCGATTACCTCTGCCATCGCGCTACGCGGATCGAATTGACGAGCGGCTACAAGGAATCGCTGCTTCATCTGTTGATGTTGGCAGAGATAGGCATTCCCCTCATGGCGGCGATGTTCTTTGAGATCAACGCGCTCATCATCGCGATCATGATTGTCTGCTTCGTTCTGCATCAATTGACGGCGTGGTGGGACACAACATTCGCCAGCCAAAAGCGAACCATCCCGCCCATCGAACAGCATGTGCATAGTTTTCTCGAGCTGATGCCTCTCACGGCCATGCTCATCGTCACCGCGTTAAATTGGCCGCAGTTTCTCAGCCTGTGGGGACTTGGCCCCGAGGCTGCGCGCTATGACCTTGTTCTCAAGCAGCACCCGCTGCCCTGGCAATTCGTCGCCGGTTTCTTGTCGGCTTCCGTGTTGTTTGAGGTGCTTCCCTTTCTGGAGGAATTCGTTCGGAGCCTGCGTTCGCGGAAGCAGGCGTGACTTTCAATGCGGAGCCGGTCATGAAAATTGCTGTTATAGGAGGGACCGGGCTGATCGGATCGACACTCGTGGCTCACCTGTCTTCGCGCGGTCATTCCGTCGTTTCGATGAGCAGGAGCGGCAACGTCGATATCTCCAAGGCGACGTCGCCAGCATACTGGCTGCCGCATCTCGCTGGCGTCGAGGCGGTCGTGAATTGCGCAGGGGTGCTCCAGGACAGCCCGGGCGATTCCACCTCAATGGTGCATCATCACGGCATCGCGAACCTCTTTGCCGCTTGCGAGCAGCTCCAGATCCGTCGCGTCATCCATTTTTCTGCAATCGGCGTCGACCGAGAAACCCCGAGCGAATTTTCCCGATCGAAATTGGCCGGCGACAAGGCGCTGATGGAGCGCGATCTCGATTGGGTCATCTTGCGGCCCGCAGTGGTGATCGGCCGCCCGGCTTATGGCGCCAGCGCGCTGATGCGAGGCCTGGCCGCGCTGCCCGCCATTCCCGTGATGCCGAACACGGGACAGCTCCAGATCGTCCTGCTGGAGGACGTCGTACGGACCGTGGAGCATTTTCTCGACCCCGCCACGCCGGCACGGCAGGTTGTCGAGCTGGTCGGCCCGCAGCGCTATTCCTTCGGCGAAGTCGTCGCGCTGATCCGCCGCTGGTGCCGCTGGCCGCCGGCACGGGAAATTCGCCTGCCGCAGTTCGCTTCCAGCCTCATGTACAAGCTTGGCGACATGATTTCGTATCTCGGCTGGCGGCCTCCCGTACGAAGCACGGCCGAGCGCGAGATGGTGCGCGGCGCCGTTGGCAATCTCGAAGACATGCAGCGGCTCGGGCTGCAGCCCAAAAGCCTTCCGGAATTCTTCGCCGCTGAACCGGCTTCCGTGCAGGAACGCTGGTTTGCCGGCATGTACCTGGTCAAGCCCGCGATATTTATCGTCTTGTCCCTGTTCTGGCTCTCGACCGCGTTCGTCTCGCTGGGGCCGGGCTGGGGGTATGGCATGGGCCTCATGGGCGAAGGCGGCGTGGAAGGAACGGCTGCCGCGCTCACGGTCATCGCGGGCGCCCTGGCCGATCTGGTCATTGGACTTGCGATCGCCTATAGGCCGACCAGCCGTTACGGCCTCTATGCGGCCATCGCCATTTCCTTCGCTTACGCGATCATCGGCACCATCCTGGTGCCGCGGCTCTGGGCCGATCCGCTGGGACCGATGCTGAAGATCTGGCCGATCATCGTGTTGCATTTCGCGGCGCTGGCGGTGCTCGAGGACCGGTGATGCTGTATTTCGTCCTTAAATATCTCCATGTCGTCGGCGCCGCCGTGCTGCTCGGCACCGGCGCGGGCATCGCCTTTTTCATGCTGGCGGCTCACCTCGGCGGCAAGCCGGCCGTGATCGCCGGCGTCGCCCGCATCGTCGTGATTGCCGACTTCATCTTCACGGCGACCGCCGTCGTCGTGCAGCCCATCACCGGCACCCTGCTCGTGCTGAACGTCGGCTATTCGTTCTGGGACGGATGGATCGTCTGGTCGATCGTGCTGTACGTCATCACCGGCGCGCTGTGGCTGCCGGTGGTGTGGATGCAAATGCGCCTGCGCGACCTCGCCGTGATCGCAGCGGCAGAGGGCAAGCCGCTGCCGAACGAATATCACCGGATTTTCTGGCTATGGTTTGCCTTCGGCATTCCGGCGTTCACCGCGGTTGCGATCATAATGTGGTTGATGATCGCCAAACCGCAGATCGGGGTTTTCTGAGATGCGTCGGCAATCGATGAGGACATAGCAGGCGTAGCCCGGATGAGCGAAACGATATCCGGGGACCCTCATCCCCGCATATCGCTTCGCTCATGCAGGCTACTCGCTGAACCTAGCTAGCCTTTCGACGCCAGGCGCTGAGCCAAACTCTCCTGGCTTCCGGCATCCAACGACCCAAAAATGATTGAACCAAAATGATTGAACCAAAACGCGCAGCCTTGCGCAGACATCTTTGCCGCATTTGCGCCCTGAATATCCCCCTACAGAAGTTTGCATCGCCCCATCTGGATCGCGCCGCGCGCATGGGCTAGTCTTTTATCCAACCGGTTAACAAGCCGGCGTTTTCAGGGAGAACAATGTGATATCCAGGAGATCAGTTTCACTCGCGGTCGCTGCCGTCGGCCTGTTCTACGCCACGGCGCCCGCGCTCGCCCAGCAGAAGACCATCACGGTCTGGTTCGGCAAGGGCTTTTACAAGTCCGAAGACGATGCGCTTCTAGAGGCGATCAAGAAATTCGAGGCCAAGACCGGAATAAAGGTCGAGCTTTCGCAATACGCCATTCAGGACATGATCCCGAAGACTGTGGCGGCGCTGGATTCCGGCACGGTGCCCGACGTCGCCTATTCCGACAGCTATGACGTGCAGGCGCAGGGCAAGTGGGCATTCGAGGGCAAGCTCGAGGATCTCGGCGACATCCTGACGCCGATGAAGTCCGCATTCGCGCCCAACACGCTGGAAACCGCGCTGCTCTATAACGACGTCGCCAAGAAGAAGGCCTATTACGGCTTCCCGCTGAAGCAGCAGAGTATGCACGTCCAGATCTGGCAGGACATGCTGGAGCAGGCCGGCTTCAAGCAGAGCGACATCCCGACTAAATGGGAAGACTACTGGTCGTTCTGGTGCAACAAGGTGCAACCGGCAATCCGCAAGGCCACCGGTCAGCGCGTCTATGCCGTCGGCCAGCCGATGGGCGTGGAATCCACCGACTCGTTCCAGTCGTTCTACACCTTCATGGACGCCTACAACGTCAAGCTGGTCGACGACGACGGCAAGCTCTTGGTCGACGATCCCAAGGTGCGGGAAAACCTGATCAAGGCGATGAAGGATTACACCGACACCTACATCAAGGGCTGCACGCCGCCCTCCTCCACCACCTGGAAGGATCCGGACAACAACGTCGCCTTCCACAACAAGACGATCGTGATGACGCACAACTTCACGATCTCGATCGCCGCGAAATGGCTCGACGACGCCAATAACCCGGCGCTGACGCCGGAGCAGCGCGCGCTCGGCAAGAAGAATTACGATGAGACCATCATCACGGCTTCGTTCCCCAACAAGCCGGACGGCACGCCGATCAAGTATCGCTCCGACGTCAAGACCGGCCTGATGTTCACGGTCGCCAAGAACAAGGCCGAGGGCAAGGAGTTCATCAAGTTCCTGCTGCAGGAGGAGAACATCCGGCCCTATATCGAAGGCGCGCTCGGCCGCTGGTTCCCGGTGACGACGGCCAGCCAGCAGAGCCCGTTCTGGCAGGCTGACCGGCATCGCAAGGCGGTCTATAACCAGTTCACCGGCGGCACCACGCCGTTCGACTTCACCAAGAACTGGAAGTTCACGATTTTGAACAACGAGAACGTCTGGGCCAAGGCGATGAACCGCGTGGTGAGCGAGAAGGTGCCGGTCGACAAGGCCGTCGACGAACTGATCGCCCGCATCAAGCAGGTCGCGGGTTAATACGAACAGCACAGGCCACTCCTCCCTCTCTCCGCCCTTCGCGGGGAGAGGGTTGGGGTGAGGGGCTCCCTCCGCGAGCGCAACCCGCGGAAAGTCCTGTACCCCTCACCCGGATCGCAAGAGCGATCCGACCTCTCCCCGCAAGCGGGGAGAGGTTACGAACACACCGGCCGCAGCTTGCGGCCGCCTCATTTTTGTAAGTACGGACGACTATGGCAATCACGCTTTCCGGTGATCAGGCGATAGCAAGCCCGCCGCTATCAGCCCGGCTGACCACCCCGCAAGTCTGGGGCATTGTGCTGCTCACGCCTTATCTGCTGGTGTTCCTGGCCTTCGTGGTCTATCCGGTCGGCTATGGCCTCTGGCTGGCGCGGCATCCTGCGAGCTATGTCGCGCTCTATCACGATCCGATTTTTGCGCGCGCTGCGGTCAACACGCTGATCTTCCTCCTGGTCGGCATCAATCTGAAAATGGCGATCGCGCTGTTCCTGTCGGGCTTCTTCGCCCAGCAGCGCACCTGGATCAAATGGCTGTCGGTGCTGTTCATCCTGCCCTGGGCGGTGCCGTCGATTCCGACAATTCTTTCCGTGCGCTTCATGCTCAATCCGGAATGGGGCGTGATCAACCAACTGATCTTCAAGTTCACCGCCGAGGACGGCCCGAACTGGCTGAACGATCCGACAGTGGCGCTGGCCATGGCAATCGCCGTGCACATCTGGAAATCGCTGCCGTTCTGGACGCTGATTCTGATGACCGGGCGACTTGCGATCTCGCACGATCTCTACGAAGCCGCCGAGGTGGATGGCGCAAGCTGGTCGCAGAAATTCCGCTACATCACCTGGCCGTCGATGCAGACACTCTACATCACCTGCACGCTGCTCTCGATGATCTGGACGTTGGGCGACTTCAACAGCGTGTATCTGCTCACCGGCGGCGGCCCCGCCGACCTCACGCATGTGCTCGCCACGCTCGGTATCCGCTATCTCCGGCTCGACCAGCTCTCGCTCGCAATGGCGTCCATTGTCTGCGCGCTGCCGCTGGTGCTGCCCTTGGTCTATTTCATGATGAAACGGTTGTCGCGATGAAGCTGCCCACACTCCGCGAAGTCGGCACCGAAGCCAAACTGCTGCTGATCGGCATTCCCGTGTTCATCTGGACCATGGTACCGATCTATCACATGTTCCTGTTCGCGATCTCGCCGAAGGAGGACGCGTTCTCCGGCAAGCTCTGGCCTGATCATCCGACGCTGAATAATTTCAGCATCGTGTTCCACCAGCAGCACTACTTCCTGCGAGATTTCTGGATCCAGTTCTTCAATTCCGTGGTGATCGCGCTTTCAGCGGGCGCGCTGACCTTGATGATCGCGACCGCAGCCGCCTTTTCGATCTCGCGGCTGCGCGTCCCCGGCGGGCGCTGGGTGATGAATCTGGCGCTGTTCACCTATTTCATCCCGGCGGCGTTCCTCGCCGTGCCGATGTACCGCACCATGGGCAATTACGGCCTGTTGAACAATCATTGGTCGCTGATTCTCGCGATGGTGACGATCGCATCCCCTTACGCCATCTGGGTTTTGAAGCAAGCGTCCGACAAGCTGCCGGTCGAACTGGATGAAGCTGCCACCATGGACGGCGCCACCACGCTGCAATTGTTCCGGTTGGTCTATGTGCCACTGATGATGCCCTCGCTGGTCGCGATCGGCACCTACGCGATCCTGCTCGCCTGGAACGAATATCTCTACGCGTTCCTGCTGCTGTCGAAGGATACCGAGATCACGCTCCCTGTAGCGCTCGGCAATTTCCTGGCCGCCGACGACTCGCCCTGGGAATTGCTGATGACCACCGGCTTCATCTACGCGCTGCCGCCGGCCGCGATTTACTACGCGTTCAAGCGCTACATGGTGGGCGGGCTGACCGCGGGCGCCGTGAAGTCGTGACGCGGCTATAGGGGCGCCGCGCTCTCGCCTCGCGCGCCCGACAGTTTCGAGGCAAGCGAGGCGATCACGATCAGGACCGCGATCAGCGCGATTACCATCGTGCAGATCGCGTTGATCTCCGGCTTCACCCCCAGCCGCACTTCGGAATAGATCCGGATCGGCAACGTTGCCGAGCCGGGGCCGGTCGTGAAGCTTGCGATCACGACGTCGTCGAGCGAGAGCGTGAAGGCCAGCATCCAGCTTGCGGCAATGGCAGGCAGGATCAGCGGTAGCGTCACCCGAACAAACGCCTGCACCGGATCGCAGCCGAGATCCATCGCGGCCTCTTCCAGGCTGCGGTCGAGCGAGGCAAGACGCGACTGCACCACCACGGTGACGAAGCACATCGTCAGCGTGGTGTGCGCGATGGTCACGGTCCAGAAGCCGCGCTCGGCGTTGAGCGCCACGAACAGCAGCAGCAGCGACAGCCCCGAGATCACCTCGGGCATCACCAGCGGCGCGTAGAGCATGCCGGAAAACAGCGTCCGCCCCCGGAAGCGTTCGCCGCGGACCAGCCCCACCGCCGCGAGCGTGCCGAGCAGCGTTGCGATCGTGGCCGATACTGCAGCAACCCGCAGGCTCATCCATGCCGCATCCAGCATGGCGCGGTCGTTGAAGAATTCATGGTACCAGCGCAGCGACCAGCCGCCCCACACCGTGACCAGCCGCGAGGCGTTAAAGGAATAGATGACGAGAATGACGATCGGCAGATACAGGAACGCCATCCCCAGCGCGAGCGCGGTGATGTTGAATGGCGATATCCTGCCGACATGTCGCGCTATCATCGACCGCCCTCCAACGTGCGGCGCTGCAGCCGGTCGTAGAGCAGGAGCGGCGGCACCAGCAGCACCAGCAGGGCGACCGCCGCGGCGGCGGCGACCGGCCAGTCCTTGTTGGTGAAGAATTCGAGCCACAGCGTCTGGCCAATCATCATCGAGCCGGAGCCGGCCAAAAGATCGGGGATCACGAACTCGCCGATGATCGGGATGAAGCACAAAAGCGCGCCGGCGCCGACACCGGGCAAGGACAGCGGAAACGTCACCAGCCAGAACGCCTGAAGCGGCGACGCGCCGAGATCGCTTGCGGCTTCCAAGAGCGACGGGTCCATCTTCGAAAGGGTCGCGTACAGCGGCAGGATCATGAACGGCAGATAGGAATAGACGATGCCGAGATACATCGCACTGTCGGTCGAGAGCCACACCACCGGCGACGAGACCAGATGCAGCGCGAGCAGAATTTTATTGAGCAGTCCGTCATGCTGCAAAATATTGATCCAGGCATAGATGCGGATCAGGAACGAGGTCCAGAACGGCACGATCACCAGCATCATCGCGATCGCCTGCCAGCGCTGCGGCAGCCGCGCCATTCCATAGGCAATCGGATAGCCGATCAACAGCAGGATCAATGTCGAGGTTACGGCAACGACGACGCTGCGCAAATAGGAGCTGATGTAGAGACTGTCCGAGATCAGCAGCCTGAAATTATCGAAGGACAGCTGCGCGAACGCCGCCTTGATCGCGCTCCATCCTTCGGCAAAATCGAATACGGGCACATAGGGCGGCTGCGCGATCGCGGTCTGCGACAGGCTGATTTTCAGCACGAAGCCGAACGGCACCAGGAAGAACAGTACCATCCACAGGTAGGGCGCGATGGCGGCATACCGGGCCGGCTGCGCGAAGATGCGGCGCGCGCTCATCGTTCCAGCACCACGCAATCGTCGGGCGTGAACCACGCCACCACGCGCTGGCCGGCGCTCAAAGTGTCGATATCAAGCCGCGCAGTATTGGCGATCGACGAGCGCACCACCGCGCCGGAATCGAGCTTGATCTTGTAGACCGTCGAGCCGCCGAGATAGCTGACATCGGTGACGACGCCTTCCAGCCGGTTGATCGCCTGTGCGTTGACCGCGTCCGACGCCGGGCCGCGGCGCGACAGCTTGACCTTCTCGGGGCGGATCGCAACCGAGACCACCGTCTTGCCGACGGGATCGCGCGGCTCGGCGACCACAATACCCCCGCCGTCGCGGGTCGCAATGGTCAGGCAATGGTCTTCGTGCGAGGTGACCTCGCCATCGAACAGGTTGACGTCGCCGACGAACTGGGCGACCCAGCGCGAGGCGGGCGCCTCGTAGAGATCGCGCGGGGTGGCGACCTGTTCGAGCCGGCCGGCATCCATGACGCCGATCCGATTCGCCATCGTCATCGCCTCTTCCTGGTCGTGGGTAACGACAATGAAGGTCATGCCGAGGCGGCGCTGCAGCTCCATCAACTCGAGTTGCGTGCTCTCACGCAGTTTCTTGTCGAGCGCCGCCAACGGCTCGTCAAGCAGCAGGACCTTGGGCCGCCGCGCCAGCGAGCGCGCCAGCGCCACGCGCTGCTTCTGCCCGCCGGAAAGCTGATCCGGCCTGCGCTTCTCCATGCCCTCAAGCTTGACCAGCGCAACCATCTCGCGCACGCGGGTATCAATGGCGGCGCGCGCCATCCCGGCGCGCTTCAGGCCAAATGCGATATTGTCCCGCACCGAAAGATGCGGAAACAGGGCGTAATTCTGGAACATCATGTTGACGGGCCGTTCATGCGGCAGCACCGGCGCGATATCGCGGCCGTCAAGCAGGATGCGGCCCTCGTCCGGGGTCTCGAACCCGGCAAGCATCCTGAGCAGCGTGGTCTTGCCGCAGCCGCTCGGGCCCAATAGCGCAAAGAACTCGCCCGCCTTGATGTCGAGCGAGAGCCGGTCCACCGCGCGGAAATCGCCGAATTTCTTCGACACTCCTTCGATGCAGAGCAGCGGCGCGTCGGCGGCGCCTGCGTCGGAGTAGCCGACGGGCGCATCGATATTCGGCATGTCGATATCAGGCGATTCCTCGGTCATGTCACCTGCCTAACCCCATCGTAGCCGCACGCTAGCGGCGGATCGGCATCCGCTCAACCGGCCGGATGCAGGCAGCCACAATATTGTGGATGCCCCGTGTCTCGTCTCTGCTAGGCTTGCGCGACCCCACGGCGCCCAAGGACAAGAAATGAACCGGGACAGATATGACCTGCCGCTGACAACCACCTCGGATCGCGCCGCAGCGCATTACCGCGACGGCGTCGACTGCATGCTGTCGGCCTGGCATGGTGCAGAGGACGCCTTCGACAAGGCGATTGCGGAAGATCCCGGCTTTGCGCTGGCGCATATCGGCCGCGCGCGGCTGCATCAGCTCAACATGGAGGGCGGCAAAGCGCGCGCCATGGCGGCGCAAGCCCGAGAGCTCGTCGCTGGCGCAACGCCGCGCGAAAGCGATCACGTCGAGATCATCGCCGCGGTGATCGAGAGCAAGCCAAAGCTTGCCGTCAGCGGCGCCGAGGCACATTTGGAAGAATATCCTCGCGATGCGCAGGTGCTGTCGCTGCTGCTCGGCGCGTTCGGTCTCTACGCGTTCTCGGGCCGTCCCGATCACGATGCGGCCAAGCTCGCGATCTGCGAACGCCACGCACGCCATTATGGCGAGGACTGGTGGTTTGTCAGCTACCTCGGCTGGTCGCACACCGAGGCTGGAAATCTCTCCACCGGGCGGACGCTGTCCGAGCGCGCAATGGGGTTGCGATCAGCCAACGCCAACGCGGCACATGGCCTCTCGCATGCGATGTTCGAGCAGGGCGACATGGAGGCGGGGCGCAGCTTCCTTTCGCAATGGATGCCCGCGCATGACCGCCAGAGCTTTCTGCATGGGCACCTGGCCTGGCACGTCGCGCTGACGTTGCTCGACGCCGGCGATCTCGACGGCGCGCTTGCGATCTACGAGCAGCATATCAAGCCGGCGGGCCGGCCCTATCCGCCGCTGAACATCTTCACCGACAGCGCCTCGCTGCTGTGGCGGCTTGCGCTGGCCGGCCAGAGCGGGCTCGAGGCGCATTGGAGGGACGTTGCGGCCTATGGCGAAAAATACTTTCCGCAAGCCGGAGCCCACTTTGCCGATGTTCATTTTGCGCTTGCCGCGGCGATGACCGGCAGCGATGCGCTGGAGACGCGACTGGCGCAGCTCGAAGCACGGGCAGCCGACGGCAAGCTGTTGCCGGGGCAGGCTGCCATCGACCTCTGTCGCGGCATCCGGGCGTTTGCGGAAGGCGATAATGACAATGCAATACGCCTGCTCGAACCGGCTGTTGCCGAGTTGACGCGGATCGGCGGCAGCCACGCCCAGCGCGAATTGTGGGAGGACACGCTGATCGTCGCCTGCCTGCGCGCCGGCCAGGCAGACAAGGCGGCACGGCGCATCTCGGCCCGGCTTGACCGCAGGCCTTCGGCGCGTGACGAGGCCTGGTCGCGGCAAGTGCAGCAAAACTAGGCTAGGCAAGCTCGCCGCGACAATCAGCCACGTCGCTCGATGGCAAACACCTCGACGGCCGCCGCCCTTCCCCGCAGGCGAACCTCGCCAAGCGCTTCGGCAGCGAAGACGGGCTTGAGCTTCATGTGTCGCAGCAGGTCGGAAGACACCAGCAAGTTCCGGCCAACCTCCTTGCAGTGCTCCTGCAGCCGCGCCGTCACGTTCACGGTATCGCCGAAATAGGCAAGTTGGCGGCGTGAGCTGCCGCACTCGCTGATCACCACGTAACCGGCATGCAGGCCGGCGCGGAAGCTCGGCACTATGCCGAACTCTTGCCGATAAAAGTCAGCTTTGTCCGCTATGCTGTCGGTAATCGCGAAGAAGCATTCGATGCAGCGTGCCCCCGACATCCTGTCATCGAGCGGCCATGTCACAATGACCTCATCGCCGACATAGGCGTGAACCTCGCTGCCATGCGCGACAATCGCACCATCGATGTCGAAGAAGAATCGGGTGAGCAGGCCCTGCACGCGCAACTCTCCCATCGTCTCGGCGAGCGAGGTCGAACCCGCAAGATCGAGAAACATCAGCACGCGCGCTTCCCGCACCGGAGTTCGGTATCGCCCGAGCGCCACGTTGAACAGCACGCGGCTGCCGACCAGGCGCGTCAGCTCGAAGGCTGACAGGACGACCAGGGACGCGAAGAAGCTAAACGCAACGACAATGGGAAACTGGTCAATCAGCCACTTCGTCTCGATCCATTCCCAGTACAGCGCCACCTGCAAGACCAGCGCCGCGCTCGCGACCACGATGGCCATGGTCGCGGAGCGCACCGCCAGATCCATCAGCAGCGGCCATTTGCCGATCCACTCACTTCGTCGCGACGTGAAGTAGAGGTGAACGCCCCAGGCGGCCAGCGTTATGCCCATCCCGTGCAAGCTGCTCCGGAGATAGTACAACGGCGTTGCCTCAGTCGGATCGTCGATGAAATAGCGATAGGCTATTCCCCCGAGCAAGCCGATGATCGCCAGGAAAACAGTTGGCCTGACAACGCCCCACATATCCGATCCATTCCTCACACGGCCGCCGCCATGAACGCCGCCAGTGCCTCGCGGTCCGCGGGCGTCATGGTGAGGCCAAGCTTCGTGCGCCGCCATAAAATGTCGTCCGGAAAGCGCGCCCATTCCTTTTGCATGAGATAGCGCACTTCGGCACCCGTCAATTCCGGTCCGAAAGCAGGGCCGAGATCGCCGCGTTCCTTGGCGTCGCCAAGGATCTCCTTGGCGTTCGTTCCGTAGGCGCCGACCAGCCGCCTCGCCTCCTCCTCGCCGAGAAACCGCCAGCGTTCGCGCGCATCGTCGACTTCGTTATCGAAGCGATCCCAGGCAAAATCGCCGCCGGGCAGCGGCGCCGTCGCGGTCCACCGCGGCGACATCGGATAGAACGGCGTCAGCTTCGAGACAGCCTGCTCCGCGCGCAGCCGCGACGTCGTGACATCGCCGCCGAACACCGTGAGCAGCGGTGCTCTTCCGCGGCCGTCGTCGAGCGTCATCGCCCCGTCGCGCCCGCTCGCGGTGTTCCGCACCACGTTGGCCCCGGAAAGCGTACGCACCACGTCGACCGTCTCGATCCGCTCGCGAAAATAGCGGTTCGCCGCATCGCAGAGATAGGCAACGTCACCGGCCGCCATCGCAACGATGGCGGGATCGCCCTTGAAGGCATGGCTGGCGGTGCCGATCAGGGTAAAGTCGCGTTCATAAGGACTGGCGAAAATCAGTCGTCCGTCGCTGTTCTGAAACACATAGATGTTGTCGCTGTCGAACAGGCGGCGGACCACGATCTGGTCCATCTGCTCGGCGGCAACCTTTGGCGGCGGCACGCGCAACACCGTTTCGGCGACGGACGAGGTCCAGGCGCCGCTGGCGTTGACGATCGCCCTTGCCGTGATCACCTGGCGAAAGCCGCGATCGATCGTCACCAGCCGCCATTCCTTGCCCCGTTCGGCCCGGGTGCAGCGGGCACCGGTGCGAATCACCGCGCCGCGCACCGCCGCATCGACGGCTGTGAGAACCACCAGCCGGGAATCGTCCACGACGCAGTCGGAATATTCAAAGGCGGTGCCGAACGGCCGTTTCAGCGCGTTGCCGATCGGATGATGCGTGACATCGACAGTGGCCGAGGCCGGCAGACCGCTGCGCGAGGCCAGCCTGTCGTACAACAGAAGCCATGAGCGCAACTGCCAGGCCGGGCGTTCATCCGAATGGGCGGGAATCGCAAAGCGCATCGGGCGCACCAGATGCGGCGCGATCCTGAGCCAGATATCGCGCTCGGCCAGCGCCGTGCGAACCCGCAAGAAATGCCGGCGCTCAAGGCTCGCCAGATCACCGTGAATAAGCCGCGGCGAGGCCGACGAGGCGCCCGCGCCGAGATCGCCCTGCTCCAGCAGGATGACGCGCAAGCCGCGTCCGGCGGCGTCGCGCGCGATGCTGACGCCGTTCAACCCGCCGCCAATGATCGCGAGATCGTAGTCCGCCATACGCTATGGGTGACTTGCAGAGAACCTCGGTTCACTACACTAGTGCATGATGGCCAAAAGTGGATGCCGCTCCTGGAAATGAATCAAGCCCGGGGAAGAGCCGGCAACCGCCGCTTTAGCTCGTTGCGCCGATGGACGCGAAGAAGCGCTCTGGTCCTTCCAGTTCCACCAGCCTCTTCTTTTCGATCAGCCAGAACCGGCTTCCCACCGTTCGCACGAAGTTACGATCGTGGGAAACCAACAGGCAGCTTGCCTGATGCGCCAGCAATTCGTCTTCCAGCGCTTCCTGTCCTTCGATATCCAGGTGGTTGGTCGGCTCATCGAGCAGATAGAAGTTTGGCTGGGCAAGCCGCAGCAGAAGCATGCCGAGGCGCGCCTTCTGTCCGCCGGAAAGCCGGCCGATCGGACGGCTCTGCATCGCGACGGGCACGCCTGCGCCGGCAAGCAATGCGCGCGCACGCTGATCGCCGACATCGAGACGGCTGACGATCGTGTGCATCGGCGTATCGGCATCGGACAAATCGGCAAGATTCTGTTCACAATAGCCGAGCGCAAGTGACTGCGAGACCTTGATGCCGGCTTGCGCGGCCACCGGGTTTTGCATCGCCTGACGCAGCATCGCCACGAACCGGGTCTTGCCTGCCCCGTTCGGCCCCAGCAGCACGATACGGTCTTCCCTGCAGATGAACTGCTTTCCGGTCTTGAACAGCAACCTGCCATCCGGTGCCGAGACAGTGGCCTCATCCAGCGTAACCAGGACTTTGGCGTGCGTTCCGCGGTTGGCCAGCTTGATCGTCCCCGCGGATCGTTCCAGGTGCGCGGGCTTTGCCGCATCTTCCAGCTTCTCGGCCCGCTGCTTCAGTTGCTTCGTCTTCTGCAACAGAAGATCGCTACCGGAATTGACGCCGAAATTGTTGAGCTTTGCAGCGTGCTGACGAAGCTGCTCGGCAGCCTTCAGGTCACGCCGGTAGCGCCGTTCATCCGAGGCATCCGCCTCGCTGAGGGCGGCGCGCGCCCGCGTATAGGGCAACGAAAATATCTGCGACCGCTCGGGCCGCAAGAATACCGTGCGGTTTGTGGTTGCGTCGAGAAAGGCGCGGTCATGGCTCGATATCATGACCGGCATATCCCGGGGCAGCGCGTTCAGCCAGGCTTCGAGCTGACAAATCCTGGCGAGGTCGAGGTGGTTGGTCGGCTCGTCCAGCAACAGCACATCTGCCTCGGCCACCACGATGCGGGCAAGCATCGCAAGCCGCTGCCAGCCGCCGCTCAGTTGCTTGAGTGGCCTCTCCCGCAGCGCCTCGGGCACCTCCAGCGATTCCAGGGCAACATCGACCCGCCAGCTTTCGCTTGCCTGTCGTTCAACGGGAAGCATGTCGAGCACCGCCGCATGGAACGGCGTATCCGCAAGCGCGGACGGCACATCCTGCTCGACATAGCCGATGGTCAGCCCTCGCGATCTGGTGATCTCGCCTTCGCTTGGTTCGGAAATGCCGGCAATGCAGCGAAGTAACGTTGACTTGCCGCGTCCATTGGCTGCGACGAGCCCGATGCGGTCACCGGCATTGATGGAAAGATCCAGCCGGGAAAACAGCGGAGCGTTCAGCATCACGCCAAGATTACGAATATTGATAAGTGTCATGATCGTGCCCTGGTCTTACCGGCCGACACGATGTCCGGGGCATGCAGCCATCAGCGGATGTTCGTGCTGGAGCGCGGCGAGCTACTGAAATGCGGGCGCGAACGATCAGACGTTCGACGCCGCATTTGCCACGGGGGCAGACCAGGAAGAGATTTGCGAAGGGTCTCTGGTCAGCCCTGCAAACGCATTTGCAGGGCATTGACAGGGCCACGCTGGCGATAGTGCCGGAAAAATGTCGTCACCGCACAGCCCTCCCTTTCCCGATCGCAAAAAAATAGCCGGGCGTTCGAGGGAAGGCAAGCCAGGGTCTCGTCGAAATCAGATCGCGAAGAGCCCGAGAGGTCACGCGTGCCATCGCATCTCTGGGCCTTGCTGCCGCGATGTAGCGCGGCGCGATTTCGCTGTATCAGGCGCTGGCGAGCTTGCGCGCAGTTTCGACGTCGTTTGCGGCACTGCGGCCGACCAGGACGGCGTAGTGCCCGATCGGCTGGGGCTTGCCGAGGAAGTAGCCCTGCACCGCATCGCAGCCCTCATCGGCGAGGAAGCCGAGCTGATCCTGGGTCTCCACGCCTTCGGCAACGATCGACATTTCGAGGCCATGGCCGAGATCGATGACGGCGCGCACGATCGCCGCCGATTGCGGATTGCGCCCGAGATTCATGACGAAGGTGCGGTCGATCTTGATCTTGTCGAACGGGAAGGCCTGCAGATAGCTCAGCGAGGAATAGCCGGAACCGAAATCGTCCATCGAGATGCGTACGCCGAGCGCCTTCAGCCGCCGTAGCAGTGCCAGACCGCGATCAAAATCCTCGATCAGCACGCCTTCGGTGATTTCGAGCTCGAGCCGGTCGGGCGCGAGGCCCGTCTCGAGCAGGATCGAATGCACCAGGCTGACCACGTCGCCATGCATGAACTGCGCCGGCGACAGGTTGACGGCGATCTGCATCGGCACCGGCCAGGAGGCAGCCTCCCGGCAGGCTTCGCGCAGGATCCAGACGCCCATTTCGACGATCAGGCCGCTTTCTTCGGCAAGCGGAATGAAATCGCCTGGTGACACGAAGCCGCGCACCGGATGGATCCAGCGCGCCAGAGCCTCGAAACCGATGACCTTGCTGGTGGCAACCGTCGCGCCCGCCGCGGCCTGCGGCTGGTAATACAGCGACAATTCGCCGTTCCTGATCGCCATCGAGAGATCCTGGTGCAACACGCGGCGGTCGCGGATCTGCTGGTCCATCTCCGGTTCGAAAATGCTGATCGAGCCACGCGACTTCTGCTTGGCGCGGAACAACGCCGCGCCGGAATTGGCCAGCAGCGAAGCCGCATCCGAACCATTATGCGGAAATACCGAGATGCCGGTCGTCACCCCGGTCCGCACCGACTTGCCGTCGATCACGAATTCGTCCGACAGCGTTTGCGCGAGTTTCTCGGCGAGCGCCTTGCCCGCCTCCGGCTGCTTGCCGTCGATGATCAGGCCGAACTCGTCGCCGGAAAGCCGGGCCACCACGCCACCCCGGGCGCAGGCCTGCATGCGGCCCGCAACCGCGATCAGGAGCTTGTCGCCCGTTGCGTGGCCGAACACGTCATTGATTTCCTTCAGGCCATCGAGGTCGACGCACAGCACCGCGAATTCCTCGTCCGTGCCGGCGCAGGCCTCGATCATCTGGGCCAGTGCCTGCAGGAAGGCGGCGCGGTTCGGCAGATCCGTCAGGCCATCATGATAGGCCATGTGCGCCATTCGCGACTCGGTCTGGCGGCGATCGGTGACATCCTCATGAGTCTTGATCAGATATTGCGGCTCGCCGGCCTCGTCGAGCACCGTCATGCGGCGGGTCAGGAACAGCCGCAGCCCGTCCTTGGTGGATATCGGGTGCTCTTCGGTGAGCAGGCCGCGTTTCTTGATCGCGGCCTCGTCGCGCGCGATGATCAGCTTGGCTTCGCGCGCATTGAAGATGTCGGCGGCGGTCAGGCCGGTGGCATCCTCGCGGCGGCGATTGAGAATGGTCTCGGCGCTGCGGTTGGCGAGCAGGTACCGTCCATCGCTGACGCGCTCCACGATCAGCGACACCGGAATGTTGTCGACCACCAGCTCGAGGAATTTCTTGGTGTTTTCGAGTTCGCGCGACAGCGACCGGCGGTCGGTGACGTCGTCGAACAGCGCGATCAGGAATTCCGGCTTGTTGTTCTCGTTACGCGCGACTACGCGGTTGGAGGAGAGGACGCGTTTGTCATCACCACGTTCGACGACGTATTCGCTGCGCTGATAGCCTTCCGGCGCGGTCAGCGCCGCCTGGTCCGCCGCCTCGATGCTCTTTGCGGTTTCGGGGCTGAAGATCTCGTCGGCGCGCTTGCCGATGATGTGATCGCGGGAGAAGCGCGAGAATCGCTCGAAGGCGCGGTTGGCGAAGATATAACGGCCGTCCTCGATATTTTTCGCGGCGACGCAGACCGGAACGTTATCGAGCACCGATTCAAGAAACTTGGTGGTCGATGCCAGTTTGCGCGACAACTGGCGCTGCTCGGTGCAATCCTCATGCGTTCCGATCGTCCCGCCATGGGGCAGGCGGAAGATCTTCGACAATACCGATCGACCATCAGGCAGTTCGGTGACGACGCCTTCCGGGCGGCCGGCCAGATTGCGGAACTCCTCGACCGTGAGCTTGAGAAGTCCACGCGCGCGGCGCAGTTCGAGCAGTTCGCGGCCGGTCATGCGGCTCGAAATCTCGGTACGGCTCAGCCCGTACATTTCGAGGAAACGGTCGTTGCAGAAGACCACGCGGTTTTGCGCGTTAGTCATCATCACGCCCTGATTGAGATTGTTGAGCGCCGAGCTGATGAACGCGCTGCGCTGCAATTCGGCGCCCTTGGCCCTGCGCCATGCCGACAAAATCCAGATCGCGATCGCGGCCAGGAAGGAGGCAACGACGATCCCGCCGATCAGGAACTCCCAGACCATGTTAGGATCTAATTCGCCGATATAGCTCGCCGGCGCAAAGCCCGCGGAAGGCGAGGCGCCCCATGCAGATCCGCACGGCGCGGCAATGGCGAGCAGACAGACGAGGGCCTGCGCCGGAATCGAATTCTTCCGTCCTGCCTGCCCGTTGCTGTCAGCCATTACCCACCCGAGGTTTGCGGGCGGAGTGTCTGGCTTGACGGGTTTGGATCGGGTAAACGACTACCCGTACAATTCTAAAATATGACCCAAATTACGGCAATTGGCCCGACATGATTAATGCTTCGCTAACGGGACTGCGTGTACGGCGTATTTCGAGGCAAACCAACGCGTTGTTCGACGGCTGCATCGAACGGAACGATGGTTGCCGAGCGTGGCGAGCGCCGATTCCCGCGCCAGACTCTTGGGTTCTAAGCTGACATGGACAAGGTCGATTGCGTCGTCATCGGAGCGGGGGTGATCGGGCTCGCGATCGCACGGCGCCTGGCCCAGGCGGGCCGCGAAGTGATCGTGCTCGAAGCAGCCGAGGGCATCGGCACCGTCACCTCCTCGCGCAACAGCGAGGTGATTCATGCCGGCATCTATTACCGCGCCGGCAGCCTGATGGCGCAGACGTGCGTCAGCGGCAAGCACGCGCTCTATCGATACTGCCGCGACCACGGCATTCCGCATCGCAATTGCGGCAAGCTGATCGTGGCCACGACGCCGAAGGAAACCGAGAAGCTGCAATCGATCCGCGCGCATGCCGAGGCCAATGGCGTCGACGACATGCAGTTGCTGACGGGCGAAGCGGCGCGCGAACTGGAGCCGGCGTTGAATTGCGACGCGGCGCTGTTGTCGCCGTCCACCGGCATTATCGACAGCCACGCCTATATGCTGGCGCTGCGAGGCGATGCGGAAGAAGCCGGCGCGGCTTTCGCATTTCACACTCCGCTGCTGCACGCCCGAGCCACTGCCGGTCGTATCGAAATCGAAGCCGGCGGCGATGCGCCGATGACGCTTGCGTGCAACCTGCTCGTCAATTCGGCAGGCTTAGGCGCGCCTGCGGTGGCGCGCAGCATCGAGGGCATGCCGATCGAAATGATTCCGTGCGCCTATCTCGCCAAGGGCAATTATTTCAGCTGCAGCGCGCGGGCACCATTTTCACGCCTGATCTATCCGGTGCCGGAGCCCGGTGGGCTCGGCGTGCACCTCACGCTCGACATGGCCGGACAGGCGCGGTTCGGCCCCGACGTCGAATGGGTCGAGAGCATCGACTATGCGGTAGACCCTGCCCGCGCCGAGCGATTCTATCCCGCGATCCGGCGCTACTGGCCGACGCTGCCGGACGGCGCGCTGATGCCGAGCTATTCCGGAATTCGGCCGAAAATCGTGCCGCCCGCCGTCGCCACACAGGATTTTCTGATCCAAAGTCCCGCCGATCACGGCGTCGCCGGGCTGATCAACCTGTTCGGCATTGAATCGCCGGGGCTGACGTCATCTCTCGCGATCGCTGATCATGTCGGCGCGCTGGCGGAGCTGTGACGGAGGCCGCAGCGTAACGACGGACGGACGAGCGCATCGGCGCCCATCCGGCCGCGTGGGGATTTTCGATACTTTGCTGGACTAGCTAGTGGAGGGTTTCGTCGGCGGCTTGCTTCAACCGCTCGATCTGATCCTTGACCATCAACTTGCGGCGCTTCAACTCGACAATTTGCAGGTCGTCTGTGGAAAGGTGCACGAGCGCTTCGTGCAATTCATTCTCGAGAATCTTGTGCTTACGTTCAAGCTCAACAAGATGCGCCTGTAGTGCCATACGAAATCTCCTCGGTGGGTGAAACCTCAGATTCGATCCGGACGCGCGAGTGTACACCAGCCGCCGAATCTGTCGATGGGTATCCGGAAACGGGACTTTCATATTTTCGGATTTATCTGTAACCAATCGTGACTATGGAACTCGATCAGCTTGCGGAGCAGCCTCGCAGGGACGATATTCACCGTCAGCTTCCGAAGAATCCGTTCGCAACCTGATCGCGCTTTCAGCTAACGTACACCATGACCGACGATGATGAGCGCGAGCTTGAAACCGAGCTCGCCAGGCTGCAGCAGGAGCATCGCGATCTCGATGCAGCGATCGACGCGCTGCATCAGTCGCCGGCGCCGGACTTGTTGCGGCTGCAGCGGCTGAAGAAACGCAAGCTGCAATTGCGCGACCGCATCGCCTTCATCGAAGACCAGATCACGCCTGACATCATCGCCTGATCATCGCCGCGTTCCGCCCAATTCGGCGCGCAAAGCTATCCGCCTTTCGGCAGATTCTTTTCCCCGACATCCACACGCCGTGGGCGACAGGCTTGCCGGGCGGCCAGCAAAAAAAGCCTGCGGCTGGCGGATGCGGCTTGACTCCACGAGAACAAAAAGAGAACATACCTTTCTGCCGCCAGCCTCGGGAGTCCAGCCATGTCCGCTACACCGCCCCTCTCCGACAACAGCCGTTACGAGCAGGCCTGCGATCAGGCCATTGCGATGTGCGACGGCAATCTGCGGTCGACCATCAAGGCGCTGATCATGGCGAACGAGTATCTGGAAATCGAACTGGAGGAGTTGCAGGCCGCGATAGCAGCCGGCTGTGTGCCGGCCAAACGTGCGAGTAGCAACGCGGCCTGATCTGGAGCGATCACACTGGAGAGATACATGGCCGATGTTACCTATTACGTCGCAATGCCATTCCTGCAGGACGATAGCGGCTCGCCGGTGGCGGGCGCCGCGGAAGAATGCCAGAGTCCGACCACCGCGTTGCGGCGCGCCGAGACGATGTCGCGGATGGCCGGCAGCATCGGCGCCGTTGCCTTCAGTCGCAGCGGCGATCCCATGATGGGTGAATTCGGCGACGCGAAACTGCTGCGCAAGTTCGGCAACGTGCCGGACGATCTCAGCGGGCTGTAGATCATCGAATTCGTAGGATGGGCAAAGCCAACGGGTCGCGCGAACGCGCGCCCGATGACAGGCTCCGCGTGCCCACCAACTTTCTTCCATGCTCGTCTGATGGTGGACACGGCGCGAAGCGCTCCTTTGCTCACTCTACGCCTTCACGACGCCTCATGCCGCCGCAGCGCCTTGCGCACATACATGGCGCTGTCGGCCGCTTCCAGCGCGCGGCCGGCATCAGAGTGGGTATCGAGCACCGAGACGCCCGCGGAGGCCCCCGCGGTAATGGTGCGGCCATCGAACTCGAAGCTGAGGCGATCGATCGCTTCCTCCAATGCGGCGGCCTTGGCTCTCGCATCGGTCTCGCTCAGATTCCACAGCAGCAGCGCAAACTCGTCGCCGCCGAGCCGGCCCACCATGTCGGAAGAGCGAACCTGCGCCAGCAGCGCCGCGACGATGGCCTTGAGTACCTGGTCGCCCGCAGCATGTCCGAAGGCGTCGTTGATCGGCTTCAGCCGATCAACGTCGAGCACGACCAGGGCGCCGCTGGCGCGATACCGCTTCATGTAGGCGATCGCGCGATTGAGCTCGCGCTCGAAACCGCGCCGGTTCGGGATGCCCAGCAGGAAGTCGGTGTCGGCGGAGGCCTGAAGTTCCTCGATCTGCGCCTGGGTCCGGGCCAGTTCCGCCTTCAGCCGGCGAATCGTCGCCTTGGTTTCGTTGGACGCTGCCGGCGGCCGGGATGCCGGTGGCGGTGATCGCCGCGGTGCGGATTTTCGCCCGGAAGCCGCGCTTTTGGGGCGTTTTCCGGCCCTGGAGGCGGTCGCCCTGGTTTTCTTCTTCATGGCCTTCCCTGTGCAGGCACGCTTATGAAGGCTTGCCGGGATTCACCAAGACAGGATAGTCCATTCCTGATCCCTTGCCACGCCTTGGATGAGCCCCGGGCCGACCTTATAATCGGCCTATGTTTCTGGATTCCCGAACAGAATTGACGAGATGACCGCACCGATCGCCATCATTATGGGCAGCCAGTCCGACTGGGAGACCATGCGCCATGCCGCCGAGACGCTGGCGGCGCTCGGGATCGGCTGCGAAAAGCGCGTCGTCTCGGCCCACCGGACCCCGGACCGGCTGTTCGCCTTCGCCAAGGGCGCCAAGGCCCAAGGTTTCAAGGTCATCATTGCCGGCGCCGGTGGCGCGGCGCACCTGCCCGGCATGGCGGCGGCGCTGACGGAACTCCCCGTGTTCGGCGTTCCCGTCGAATCCAAGGCGCTGTCGGGGATCGATTCGCTGTACTCGATCGTGCAGATGCCGGCCGGCGTTCCCGTCGGAACGCTGGCGATCGGCAAGGCCGGGGCCATCAACGCCGCGCTGCTCGCGGCGGCTGTACTCGCGCTGAACGATACCGCCCTCGCCACGCGGCTCTCTGCCTGGCGCAAGCAGCAGACGGATGCGGTCAAGGAGCGCCCGGAGGATTCGGCATGACGGCTTCGGGCAAGGTGAAGCTGAAGCCGGGCGACACCATCGGAATTCTCGGCGGCGGACAATTGGGCCGGATGCTGGCCATGGCGGCGGCGCGCCTCGGCTTCAAATGCCAGGTGTTTTCGCCGGACCCGGACTCGCCCGCATTCGACGTGGTGCTGAACGCAACCTGCGCCGAATATGCCGACGTCGAGGCGCTCGAGCTGTTCGCCAACGATGTCGACGTCATCACCTATGAATTCGAGAACGTGCCGGCCGCCACCGCCATGGTGCTGGCTGCGCGCCGTCCGGTATTGCCGGCGCAGAGAATCCTGGAGACCACGCAGGACCGGCTGATCGAGAAAAATTTCGTCAAGCGGCTCGGCATCGACACCGCCGACTATGCCGATGTGTCGTCGGCGGAAACCCTGCAGAGCGCCATTGCCCGCATCGGCCTTCCCGCCGTGATCAAGACCCGCCGTTTCGGCTATGACGGCAAGGGGCAGGCGATTATTCGTGAGGGCGACGACCCCATCCGCATTTGGGAAGAACTCGGCACCAAATCCGCGATCCTCGAAGCCTTCGTTCCCTTCGAGCGCGAGATCTCCGTGATCGCCGCGCGATCGGCGGATGGCCATGTCGAATGCTATGACGTCACCGAAAACGAGCATCGCGATCACATCCTGAAATTCTCGCGCGTGCCAGCCGCGATATCGGACGAGTTGGCAGCACAGGCGCGAGCCGTTGCCGAGAAGATCGCCCATGCGCTCGACTATGTCGGCGTGCTCGCGGTCGAGCTGTTCGTGGTTACCGGAAACGGCGGACCGCACGTGCTGGTCAACGAGATCGCGCCGCGGGTTCACAATTCCGGGCACTGGACGCTGGACGGCGCCTCGATCTCCCAGTTCGAGCAGCACATCCGGGCGATTGCCGGCTGGCCGCTCGGCAAGCCGGTTCGTCACGGCCAGGTCACCATGACCAATCTGATCGGCGACGATATCCTCGACTGTGAGCAATGGCTGACGGTTCCCGGCGCCACGGTTCATCTCTACGGCAAGGGCGCGCCGCGGCCGGGCCGCAAGATGGGCCATGTCACCGAGATTATGCCGGCGAGCAGGAAATAGTGCTTGTCGTGCTCCTCGCCTGGACCGTAACGCCAGGTGAGGTGAGTACGCACGTCAGACTCCGTGCGTCCCCGACTAATGGCGAGGAGCAGCCGCACCGCTATTGAGCGCGTTTGCAGATCAGGCCGTCTTCAAGCCTTCGACGACGCCGGCCGGCTCCTCGCTGAGCCAGCGATAGATCGCGCCGCCGAGCGCACCGCCGATCAAGGGTGCAACCCAGAACAGCCAAAGCTGCGCCAGCGCCCAGCCGCCGACGAACAGCGCGGGCCCGGTGCTGCGCGCGGGATTCACCGACGTGTTGGTGACGGGGATGCTGACGAGATGGATCATCACCAGCGCCAATCCGATGGCGAGCGGCGCAAAGCCGGCAGGCGCCTTGCCGTGGGTGGCGCCCATGATGATGAACAGGAACATCATGGTCATCACGACTTCGGTGATGAAGCAAGCCACCAAGCTGTACTGACCGGGCGAATGCGCGTCATAGCCGTTGGCGGCAAAGCCCTTGGCTAGATCGAAGCCGGGCGCGCCGCTTGCGATCGCATAGAGTAGCGCCGCGGCAGCGACAGCACCGATCACCTGTGCGATCACGTAAGGAACGATCTGCTGCGCCGGAAACCGTCCGCCGGCGGCCAGCCCGATGGTAACGGCGGGATTGAGATGGCAGCCGGAGATGTGGCCGATCGCATAGGCCATGGTCACGACGCTCAGGCCGAATGCCAGGGACACACCGACCAGGCCTATACCGACCTGCGGGAAACCGGCGGCGATGACCGCACTGCCGCATCCCGCAAAAGTGAGCCAAAACGTGCCGATCGCTTCAGCGGTATATTTTTTGGTATTCATGCTCGCCTCCCGCATGTTTTTGCACTGCTGGATGCTAGGCAGGTCCCGTGAAGGGCTCGTTATTTGAGGAAACGGGCTGGTCGCGGCCGAATCTAGCCGATTTTCGCAGCTTTCCGGGGCCGGAAGCCGCCTTCTCAGGTAGACATTTACGGATTTGTCTGCTACATGCCCGCGCTCAGGGTTGAGGATCAGGCGTTTCGCCGGCCCTTCGCTTTACCAGAATTCCTATCCGATCAATTGAAAGAGGATGCCGCGTGCAGGTTCTCGTCCGCGATAACAATGTCGATCAAGCCCTCAAGGCGCTGAAGAAGAAGATGCAGCGCGAGGGCATCTTCCGCGAGATGAAGCTCCGCGGCCATTACGAAAAGCCGTCCGAGAAGAAGGCCCGTGAAAAGGCCGAAGCCGTGCGCCGCGCGCGCAAGCTGGCCCGCAAGAAGCTGCAGCGTGAAGGCTTGCTGCCGATGAAGCCCAAGCCGGTGTTCGGCGCCGGTCCCGGTGGCGACCGTGGTGGCGCTGGCGGCCGTGGCCCGGGTGCAGGTCCGCGCGGACCGCGCTAAGCACTTCGTTAGATTTGAATGAAAAACGCGGGCCTTGGGTCCGCGTTTTGTTTTTCGCGATCTTGTTCCTCGGAATTCGGGCGCGCCGGAAAATCGGCGCTCTCAACAACCCACATCGCCGTCGACGCCGTTGCGGCCATTTTGACCGATGCATTTTGCGAGCCATCGGGTTACCTATGCCATGTTCGACGCGCGAGTATTCCGCTGCATGGCCGTTATCGATTGCAATGCCCTTCCCTGCGCTTCGCGCTTCACGGCCGCATCGGTCGCGTTGCTCGCGATCGTTCTCGGCCTGCCCCTCGGCGGCTGTTCGTTCGACCTGGGATCGTGGGGATCGGACAAGGAAAAGCCACAGGCCGTCGAGCAGAAACCGACCGGCACGATCAGCGGACAAAGCGTCAGCGACGCCCAAGGCCACGCAACGCGCGGGCAGACGCTCGCTAAATCCGGCAAGACCGAGGAAGCGCTCGCGGAATTCGAGCGCGCGCTCGCACTCGATCCCTACAATGTGCAGGCGCTGTACGGCCGCGGCCTGATCCATCAGGCCGATAAGCAGCATGAGCAGGCGATCGCCGATTTCACCGCGGCCAATGGCCTGACGCCGCAACGGGTCGAGCCGTTGCTGGCGCGGGCGACCAGCTACCTCGCCATCGACAAGGCGAAGGAAGCCGCGTCCGATCTCGACGAGGCGGTGCAGGCCGATCCCAACAGCGCGCAAGCCTGGTCGGCACGCGGCGTCACCTATGAGCGCCTGGGCGACAAGGCCAAAGCGTTCACATCCTACGGCCGTGCGCTGGCGCTCCGGCCCAAGGATGACGCCGCGCGAAGTGGGCTCGCGCGCACCGGCGGCTAGACTAGAGCGCGATGATTTTTGCTTAGATCGACTTGGCCGCAGACGCACTTCACCTCTCCCGCTTGCGGGGTCGAGACGAGCGAAGCTCGCTCTTAGGTCGGCGCGAAGCGCCGGGTGGGGGCTCTCTCCACTCGGGCAGAGTCGCCTGCGGAGACACCCCCACCCCAGCCCTCCCCCGCAAGCGGGAGAGGGAGCGCACCTTCTTCGTGGCGCAATCGGATTTGATTGGATCGGGATCTCGCTGCGCATGACTTGATGCGCTTTCCCGCGCGCCAAGCAAAAGCCCCCGGATCAGGTCCGAGGGCATGCTTTCGCTCGAAATGCTATCCGCTATTTCGGCAGCACCGCGTGGAAGATCGACTTGGCGGTCGACAGCGCGTCCTCAGCAGCCGCCGTGGCGCGTTCACGCACGGAAGGCTCCGCAACTTCGGCACGCAGATCGAGCGGGCGCGAGACCGGAATTTCGGCGGGCGGAGTTGGGCGGTTCGGATCGACCGCCTCGGCATAGGGTGGCCGCGCCGGCGCCGGCGAAGAAGCCTGACCATGGGGTTCGCCGGCCGGCGTACCCGAGATCATGATTGGCGGCGGCAGCGGACGAAGCGCGGGCGCATTCACGGCGGCAGGCGCATTCGCGGCAGTCGGTGCATTCGCGACTCTTGGTGCCTCGGGAGCGCGGGCCACTTCCGGGGCGCGCGGCGAGGTTTCGCGCAGGCGCTCGATCGCGGCACGCGCCAGATCGTTGGCGTCGCGGCGTTCATCCGGCGCAGCCGCCGGCTCGGTCGGGGCGGCCGGTGCAGCCGCCGCAACCGGAGCGGCCGAGGACGTCACGGGCTGCACGGGCGACGGCAGCACGACCCGAATCTTTTCCTTTTCGCGCGGTGCCGCTGCATGTCGGCGCTGGTCATCGGCCGGGACTTCGGCCGACTTCACCTCGGGCTTGTTGTCGGAAGACTTGGTATCGGACGACTTGGTATCAGAAGACTTGGCACCGGCGGACTTGACCTCAGCGGACTTGGCATCGGCCGACTTGGCATCGGCTTTGGCGTCAGCCTTGGCTTCGGTCTTTTCCTGCGCCTTCTCGGCGACCGCCGGCCGTTCAGCCGCGGTCTTCTCCATGATGGCCTTCTCGGAGATTCCCCTCGCCTTGACGCCCGCGGCGGGCAGATTGCTGGCAGTGGTGTCGCCCGACTTGGTGTCGGACGCCGTCTTGGCTTCGGATTTGGCTTCGGCCTTGTCGTCCGCCTTGGGATTGGCTGTTGACGCCGCAGCGGCAGCCGGCGCGTCCGCGGCGGGCTTGGTTACGATGTAGTGATTGACGATGTACGCCCCGATGACGGTCGCAGCCACCGAGGGGAAGATGTCCACCGCAAATTTCTTGAGGTAATTCAGCATTCCGGCCACTCCCCGCGGCCCTTTTATTGCTGGAACTTTGAGGCACATTGAGGGATCAAGTGCGACGGATCGATGGCAATTCAGCAGTTCCTGTGCAGGTGCAGCGACGCCCGCCCAACCGCTACGGTTCCCCATCGGCGCGGCACCGCAATCAAGGTGGAACCCTAGCGAGGGTCAGGGCTTCAGCTCGACCTCCAGAAACACAATCTCGCTTGCCGACTCGTTCAGCACGTCGTGCTGCACGCCGGCTTTCCGGAAATAGGACTTGCCGGCCGCGAGCTGCGCCTTGGTGCGTTCGCCGTTCGGCGCCACAATCGTCATTTCACCCGAGGTCACCGGCACGATCACATAGTCCATTTCATGCGTGTGATGTCCGGTGGCACTGCCGGGCGCCAGCCGCCATTCGGTGACGCGGACTTCTGATGTGTCGACCTGAACGTCGGATTTCGCGGCAAGCATTTCACTCTTCTCCGATTACGGCACGAACACCATAAACACGAACACAGCAAACACCACCATATGCACCAGTCCGAACAGGATGTTGGTGCGGCCGGTGCCGAAGGTGAGAATGCTCAGGAAGAACGTGAGCAACAGCAACACCATGCCCTGACCGTTGAGCCCGAGCACAAGTTCCTTGTCGAGCACGTAGGTGGCCAGGCCGACGGCGGGAATAGTTAGCCCGATGGTCGCCAGCGATGATCCGAGCGCGAGATTGATGCTCTTCTGCAGATCGTTATTGCGCGCAGCTGCGATAGCGGTGACCCCCTCCGGGAGCAGGATGAGGATCGCGACCAGCACGCCGGCGAACGCCGGTGGGGCGCCGATCATCGCGGTCACGACGTCGACCACCACCGAAAATTTCTTCGCCAGAAGCACCACGGCGAGTAGGGAGATAAGCAGCAGCGCGACGCTGAGCGCCAGCATCCGGTTCGACAGGGATGAGGTTTTGGTGGCAGCACCGCCGCCTTCCTTGATGAAATAATCACTGTGCCGGATCGTCTGGGTATAAAGGAACACGCCGTAGAGCATGAGCGTGACCAGGTCCACAAAGCCAAGCTGCGCCGCCGAATAGATCGGCCCCGGCGCCGTCAGCGTATAATTGGGCATGATCAGCGTAATCGTCGAGAGCACGAACAGCACGCTGAGATAAAGGTTGGCACCGGAGACCTGGAAATCCTGCTCGCGGTAGCGCAGGCCCCCGATAAAGATACACAGGCCGACGAGGCCGTTGCACACGATCATCACCACCGCAAACACGGTGTCGCGCGCCAGCGCCGGCTGCGGCTTTTCGCCGAGCATGATGGTCGCAATCAACGCGACCTCGATGATGGTGACGGCAAGCGTCAACAGCAGCGTGCCGTAGGGTTCGCCGATTCGCTCGGCGATCACTTCGGCATGATGCACGGCTGCGAACACGGTGCCGAACAGGATCGCCAGCAGAGCGGCCGCGAACAAAAACCCGCCAACTGACGGCGTAAAGTTGAGCCCGAAGCCGGTGGCCGCGGCAAACAGCAGCATCGCCAGCGCCGGGAATATCCAGGCCGATCGTGGCATCGGTCCATGTGCGCTCATGTTCCCAACCGGTTCGTGGACGGAAGATAGGCCCGTCCATGCAGCGACCACCCCTTCGCAAGATTGATGAAATTCCGCGCGATTTCAATCGCGCCGAAATTGTCCAGATCGTTGTGACCTCCCCGGGCGAGGCGGACAAACCGTTTCGGCTCATTCGCCAGCGCGAACAGCCGTTCGCCAAAAGCAACGGGTATCGTGGGATCGAGCGCGCCATGCATCACAAGCAGCGGAACCCTGATCCGCGCGATGTGCTGGTCGGAGTGAAACCGATCACGCATGAATAGCCGCACCGGCGCGAACCAGAACGCCGACGCGGCGACGTCCACAATGGAAGTATAAGGCGATTCCAGGATCAGCTTTCCGACCGGCTGTTCGCCTGCCAGCACCACTGCAACGCCGGTACCAAGCGAGAATCCCCATGCAACGATTTTGTCCGGGCTGTATCGCGCTGCCGTGAAGGCATAGGCCGCCGCAGCATCCTGCAGCAATCCCTGCTCGCTCGGTCGCCCGCTCGAACCGGCATAGCCACGATAGGACAGCGCGACGATCCCTATCCCGTCGGCGATCAAGCCGCGAAAGCGGCCGAAGAAGCCGGCGAGATAATCGCCATTGCCGTGGAAATAAAGGACGACCGGACGTCCAGGCCTGGCCGGAACATGCCAGACGATGACCTTTTCGCCGTCGGCTGTGACGAGGACATGTTCTTCAGCTTCCGGAAAGCCCGCTGCTTGCGGCGGCGTGCGCACGCCCGTCGGGACAGGAAACAGCACGGCGCGCTGCGCGAAGAACAGCGCGAGCAGACCACAGATATAACCCGCCGAAACGATGATCAGTAGCCATTTCAGCCCGGTCATGAACTTCCTGCGATCGCGTTACATCCCCTTGACGATGTTCTCGGTGACCTTCTTGGCGTCACCAAGGAGCATCATGGTGTTATCGCGGTAGAATAGCGGATTGTCGATGCCGGCATAGCCCGATGCCAGCGAGCGCTTGATGAACATCACGGTACCGGCCTTCCAGACCTGCAGCACCGGCATGCCGTAGATCGGCGAGGTCTTGTCTTCTTCCGCGGCCGGGTTGGTGACGTCGTTGGCGCCGATCACGAAGGCGATATCAGCCTGGGCGAATTCGGAGTTGATGTCCTCGAGCTCGAACACCTCGTCATAGGGCACATTGGCTTCCGCAAGCAGCACGTTCATGTGGCCGGGCATGCGGCCCGCGACCGGGTGAATCGCGTACTTCACCTCGACGCCTTCCTTCTTGAGCATGTCGGCCATTTCGCGCAGCGCGTGCTGGGCCTGCGCCACCGCCATGCCGTAGCCGGGGACGATGATGACCTTGGAGGCGTTCTTCATGATGAAGGCGGCGTCGTCGGCCGAGCCGAGCTTTGCTGGCTTCTGTTCACCGCTGCCGCCGCCAGCGGCCGCGGTCTCGCCGCCGAAGCCGCCGAGGATGACCGAGATGAACGAGCGGTTCATCGCGTGGCACATGATGTAAGACAGGATGGCGCCCGAGGAGCCGACCAGCGCGCCGGTGATGATCAGCGCGGAATTGCCGAGCGTAAATCCGATGCCGGCCGCGGCCCACCCCGAATAGGAGTTCAGCATCGAGATCACGACCGGCATGTCGGCGCCGCCGATCGGGATGATCATGAGCACGCCCAGCACCAGCGCGATGATGGTGATCAGCCAGAAGTCGAGCGCGCTGCCGGATCGCACCAGTCCGAAAATGAAGAACACCAGCGCCAGCGCGAGCGCGATGTTGATGATGTGCCGGCCGGGCAGGATGATCGGCGCACCGCTCATGCGCGCGGAAAGCTTCAGGAACGCGATCACGGAGCCGGTGAAGGTCAGCGCGCCGATGGCGACGCCGAGCGACATCTCGATCAGGCTCGAGGCGTGAATGGCGCCAGGCTTGCCGATGTCGAAGGCTTCGGGCGCGTAGAACGCACCGGCGGCGACCAGCACAGCGGCCATACCGACCAGCGAGTGGAAGGCCGCGACCAGCTCCGGCATCGACGTCATCGGCACCCGCCGCGCGATCACAGCGCCGATGCCGGCGCCGATGGCGATGCCGAGCACGACCAGTAGCCAAGCCACGCCGTCAGCCGGCGGATGGCTCGCGAGCGTCGTGCCGATCGCGATCGCCATACCGATCATGCCGAACAAATTGCCCTGTCGTGACGTCGCGGGGCTGGACAGTCCGCGCAGCGACAGGATGAAGAGCACGCCCGCCACGAGATACAGCAGTGCAGCCAGATTGGCGTTCATCTCAGGTCCCCATTGTCTTCGTCACCCGCGAGGTGCACGCCGTCATTTCACTTGGCCTTCTTCTTGTACATCGCCAGCATGCGCTGGGTGACAAGGAAGCCGCCGAAGATATTCACACAGGCAAAGATCAGCGCGATGAAGCCGAAGCCGCGTGCCCAGCCGCTGCCGCTCGAGATCATCGGCACGCCGACCGCTAGCAGCGCGCCGACCACGATCACCGAGGAGATCGCGTTCGTCACCGACATCAAAGGCGTATGCAGCGCCGGCGTCACCGACCAGACCACGAAGTAGCCGACGAATACGGCGAGGACAAAAATCGACAGCCGGAACACAAAGGGATCGACGGCTTGAGCGATATGCTCCATGGCTTCTCTCCTTAGGCTTTCGGCTGGAAGTTCGGATGGATGACGGCGCCGTCTTTGGTCAGCGCGGTGGCTTTCACCAGTTCGTCGTCCCAATTGACCGCGAGCGCCTTGTTCGCCTTGTCGACCAGCGTCTCGATGAACGAGAACAGGTTGCGGGCGTAAAGGCTCGAGGCCGATTGCGCCACGCGGCCGGCGACATTGGTATAGCCGACGATCTTGATGCCATCGACATCTACGACCTCGCCCGCCTTCGCGCCTTCGACGTTGCCACCGCGCTCGACCGCGAGATCGACCAGCACTGAACCAGGCTTCATCGATTTGACCATCTCGGCGCTGACGAGCATTGGCGCGGGGCGGCCCGGGATCAGCGCGGTCGTGATCACGATGTCCTGCTTCTTGACGTGCTCGGCGGTGAGTGCGGCCTGCTTTGCCTGATATTCCTTCGACATTTCCTTGGCGTAGCCGCCGGCGGTCTGGGCGTTCTTGAACTCCTCGTCCTCGACCGCGAGGAATTTGGCGCCGAGCGATTCGACCTGTTCTTTCGTGGCCGGACGCACGTCGGTTGCGGTAACGACGGCACCGAGCCGGCGCGCTGTCGCAATTGCCTGCAGGCCGGCAACGCCGACGCCCATCACAAATACCTTGGCTGCGGGCACGGTGCCGGCCGCCGTCATCATCATCGGGAACGCGCGGCCAAAGGACTCGGCCGCCTCGATCACCGCGCGATAGCCGGCGAGATTTGCCTGCGAGGACAGCACATCCATCACTTGCGCGCGCGTAATGCGCGGCATCAACTCCATCGCAAACGCCGAGACGCCGGCCTCCGCGATCGTCTTCAGCGCCGCTTCATTGCCGTAAGGGTCCATGATGGCGATCACGAGCGCGCCGCGCTTGTACTTCGCAAGTTCGCTGGCCTCGGGCCGCTTCACCTTGATGATGATGTCGGCGTCCTTCAACGCGTCCGCGCTGACGGTGGCGCCGACGGCGGTGAATTCGGAATCCGGCAGGCCCGACTTGATGCCCGCGCCCGGTTCGATCGCGACTTCGGCGCCCAGCGCCTTGAACTTCTTGATAGTATCCGGGGAAGCGGCAACCCGCGGTTCGGACGGATCGATTTCCTTGGCAACGGCAATTTTCATGAGGCCTCCCCGGCGCGGCGGGCGCGCGCAAGCAAACTAGCGTCTTTTTCGCTTAGTTGGATACCGGTTTCACAACCGGCATGCGTGCGAATTTTCTGGCCACCGCCGGGGCCGGCGGTGCAGTCAGCGACGCGTCAGGTCAGGAAATAGCCCATCAGGGCGACAATGATTACGACGGCGATGGTGCCGTATTTGACCAGCATGATGAACCCTTCATAGGTCTGCTCATGGGCCGCATAGTCGTTGCCCTCAGCGGTCGTGTACGCCACTTCGTTATGGTCTGCCATCGGTATCCCCAGTCAAAATCCGCGTTTCTCGCGTGCAATTACCGCAAAGCGTTTGGGAGGGCAACGGCCCCCCTTGCCTATCGGGTCATTCGGAAGGCCAATTGTCCCGGATCCAGCGGGCCAGGCTTTCTTCGCTGACCTCGCCCGCGGCGAGGGAGAGGATGATGGCAGCCGCCTCCGCTCCGGGCACAATGAAGTCGATGCCGTTGACGCCCAGAAAGGTGTAGAGCGCCAGCAACGACATTCGCTTGTTGCCGTCAACGAACGGATGATTGCGTGCGATGCCGAACGCATATGCTGCAGCCAACTCGGCCAGTTCGGGCTTCTCGTAAGCCCACCTGTTTTTCGGTCGATCGAGTGCAGATTCAAGCATGCCCTCGTCGCGCAATCCACTTGCACCGCCGTGTATCGTGAGTTGCTCGTCGTGAATTGCAACGATCATCTGGCGGGTAAGCCAGAACGGCTCGATCATTTGGCAAGCTCAGCCAACGCGTTGTGATAGCGCTTCATGCCGCGCCGGGCGACTTCCATCGCCTTCTCGAAATCCGGGTCATGGGGGGTTAGCCGAAAACCGCCATCGGGCGTGAGAGTCGCATAGAGCTTATCGCCGACACTGACATGCATCCGAGCAAGCACATCCTTCGGCAGGATGATCCCCGAGGAATTACCAATCTTTTTGATTTCGACGGTTCCGATCACCTGGCCGCGGGGATCGGGCGCAACTTTCGATTGTTCGCTCATGGCCAAGCTCCGTTATACAAAACGTATAACATTGCCCGCCGCTCCGTTCAACAGATGTTTTACATCCCCACGTTTCTTGGTCGGCGTCTGTTTTCGGCCCGTCCGCTTCAGGACCCGCCCTCGGCCGGAGGCTGGGCCGCCCCTAAGCAAGCACGAAGTCGAAACGCCCGGCGAGCCAGCCCGCGTTCTTGGTCGTGCGCATCAGCAATTCCTTGCGAAACAGGCCGTCGGTACGGTTCAGCGATTCGCCCGGGAAATAGAGCTGGGTCGTCAGCACGCGGCCGCCGCGCGGCTGCACCTTTACGTGGATATGACGCGTACGGCCGAGATAGGCGCCGGGAACGACGCTGCGCAACCGGTAACGCCCTTCCGCATCGGAGAACTGGTGACCGCGCAGGCGAAAACCGGAATTGTCATATCGGCCCTTGTCGTCGGCCTGCCAAAAATCCAGCAAGGCTCCGGCGATCGGTTTGCAGGCGCGGGTAAGAACGAAGCCGACCAGTTCGATCGGCTGTCCCGCCATGCCTTCTTCAATCAGCTCGACGCGCTCGGGCGAGGACGGCTTGAAGAACGGCCCTTCGGTCTGCGCCACTGTCGCGGCGTCGCCGTCATGGCATTCGGGCGTAAGGGCAAGCGAGGCCTCAGCAACGCTGGTGTCGATCGTGAGCAGGGAACCGGCCGCGAAGACTCCCGCTCCAAGCACCGCGCGCCTTGTCGGGGTGTCGATCATGGGGCACTCCCCTCCTGTCGCCGCCATCATGGCCGGCGACGGCGGCCGAAAGTGTGTCGGCGTCCATCACAATTCCGTTTCGTGCCCGCGGCCGATCAGCCCATCGCTTCAAGTTCGTCGATCATGCCTGCGATAACCGACAGCCCGCCATCCCAGAATTTGGGATCCTTGGCATCGAGGCCGAACGGCTTGAGCAACTCGGAATAATGCTTCGTGCCGCCGGCTGCGAGCATGGCGAGATAGCGCTCGGCAAAGCCTTCGGAAGCGTTCTCGTAGACCGCGTAAAGCGAGTTCACCAGGCAATCGCCGAACGCATAGGCGTAGACGTAGAACGGCGAATGGATGAAGTGCGGAATGTACATCCAGAAATTCTCGTAGCCCGGACGGATGTCGATGGCCGGCCCGAGGCTTTCACCCTGCACGCTGAGCCAGATCTGGCCGATGCGCTCGGCGGTCAGTTCGCCGTTCTTGCGCTCGGTGTGCAAGGCGCGCTCGAACGAATAGAACGCGATCTGCCGCACCACGGTATTGATCATGTCCTCGACCTTGCCGGCAAGCAGCGCCTGGCGCTGCTTGGCGTTTTTGGTCTGCGACAATAGCCGCTTGAAGGTCAGCATTTCGCCGAACACGCTTGCCGTCTCCGCAAGCGTGAGCGGCGTCGGCGCCATCAGCGCGCCGTTCTTCGCGGCCAGCACCTGGTGCACGCCATGGCCGAGCTCATGCGCCAGCGTCATCACGTCGCGCGGCTTGCCCTGGTAGTTCATAAGCACGTAAGGGTGCGCGGAGGGCGTGGTCGGGTGCGAGAACGCGCCCGGCACCTTGCCCGGGCGCACCGGCGCATCAATCCAGCGGTCGGTGAAGAAACGTTCCGCGATCGCCGCCATCTCGGTGGAGAAGCCGCGATAGGCCGTCAGCACCATCTTCTGCGCCTCGGGCCAGGCGATCGTGCCGGCCGCCGCGAACGGCAGCGGCGCATTGCGGTCCCAATGCGCGAGCTTCTTCTTTTTGAACCAGCCGGCTTTCAGATTGTAGTAGCGGTGCGACAGCCGCGGATAAGCTGCGCGAACCGAGCCGACCAGCGCATCGACGACCTCGCGTTCGACGCGGTTATTCAGGTGGCGCGAATCCGCAACGTCCTGGAAACCACGCCAGCGATCGGAAATTTCCTTGTCCTTGGCGAGCGTGTTGGTGATGAGGGCAAAGGTCCGCTCATTATCCTTGAACGTTTTCGCCAGCGCCTGCGCGGCGGCCTTGCGCTTTTCCGGCGCGCGGTCCTGCAGCAGATTGAGCGTCGGCTCGATCGCGAGCTCCTTGGTCCCGACCTTGAAACGCAGGCCGGAGATGGTCTGGTCGAACAGCCGATTCCAGGCGGCATAGCCGCTCTGGGATTTTTCGTGAAACAACTGCTCGACGCGATCCTCTAACTGATACGGCTTGTCCTTGCGCAGATCCTCGATCCACGGCCGGTAAAGTCCGAGCTCAGGTGTCTGCATTGCGCCTTCGATCACGGCGTCTTCGATGCGGTTGAGTTCGAGCGCGAAGAACAAGAGGTGCAGCGAGGCCGCCGTCAGCCGCTCGGAGACGTCGCCGTAGAATTTGGAAATCACGGGATCGACGCTGTCGCCGGCATGAACGAGGCCAGCATAGGAGCCGAGCCGGCCGGCCAAATCGTCAATCGCCTCGTAGCGCCTGACCGCCTCCGCCAGCCAAAGACCGCCGTCGTCCCGGGCAACGCCTTCCGCCAGCTTGCCTTTGTAGTCCGTTTCAAACGCGACGCAGTCGGTATCCATCTTCTGGAGGTCGCGCGCGATTTCAGGCGCGTCGATGCCGGAATAAAGATCGGCGAGGTTCCATTCCGGCAATTTGCCGGTTTTGGCTTTGGCTGCGTTCGCCTTGCTTCCCTTGGCGGGCTTACGGGACATCTTGACGGCTCGGGAGATCGCAGATTTTGCGCTCATGACACTTTCAAAATTGAGAGGTGATCAGGAAACTGGGCGAGGGATCAGACGAAAGCCGAAAGCTGCGGTGCCAATTGGACAAGCAACTCCTCGCTTTCGGTGAGCATCGGCTCGATCCTTTCGTGCATCACGCTACGGATCGCGCACCACAACACGATCACGCGTACCATAAGCCACGACGTGCTCGGGACTGCCGCGCGCGTGCAGAACGACCAGATCGAGATTTCGGTGCTCGAAGAGCAGCCGCCCCAATCCATCCTCGAGAATATACCGTCCGCCGATCCGCGACACGGACAACTCGCAAGCCTGATCCGGAAGCGGTCCCAACAGGTAGAACTGGGGATCGCGCTTCTCCGTCATGCCGGTTTCCCATTGGCGTCTGGTGCCCGGCGTAAGCGCTGCATCCAGAGCCGCGACAATGGTGCTGAGCTCTCGCTCGCTCCACTCGCCCGCATTCTCTTTGCGCTCGAACGCAACCACGCTCATGTGCTTTCCGCTCCGAACAGCAGCCGGTGCAATTCCGGTTCGTAATACCTTAACAGATGCCTCGCGAAGGCGGCCGGTTCAAGACCCAATTCGCTGGCCCACGCCCCCATAATTTCAGTTGGAACGGGGCTCAACCCGTTTTCGACCTGTGAGATGAACGTGTAATATTTCAGGCTGAGGCGAGCAGCGAGGGTCCGCCTGCGACAATTCGGCATCCGCCCTTCGCTGCTTCAGCCAATCCCCGGCCAATTTCCGCAACTGCTTGGCTTCCGGCGCAGCCTTGCCCGGCAGCCGTTCAGCGAAACCGCCTTGATGTTTTCCTCGTTTCATGATTACTAAACTAGCAAAACCGAATACCGGGACCGGTGAAGTTCCTACCACAATCTCAGCTCGCGAATAAGATTCCGATGGCCTTTTTGGACCGCAGTCAGATTGCCCGAACGAACGATCGAGCACCTGCGGCTCGTGGCAAGGAGTTGTTTGCCGGCATTCTGATCGTGGCGCTGATTGCGACCTTCGGTATCCGGAACGTAGTGCCGGCGGATGCGCTGGCGCCCGCGATCGTCTCCCTGCTCTTTGGCGTTGCCGCACTGACGGCCGGCTTCGCGCTGCTCTGCCGGCGCGATCGCTACCGCATCATGTCGTTCGAGCTCGCCGGCAGCCTGACGTTCATCGGCGTCGTCCTCTCGGTTCTGATCGAGCCGGACCAGATGATCAGACTTTTCACCCTCTCGCATCAACCAGAGTAACGAGAAGAATCTGCGCAGTTTGACTGCGACGTTTTTTACGCGCGTCCAAGCCCGGGCCCCTCTGGCAGTTCAAGCGAACTGCGATGTCGGATTGGACCAATTCACGGAGTGGCCCGCATGCTAGAATCAATCTCCTCAGAAGCCCTGACAGCGTTTTTCCAGGTCGTGATGATCGACTTGGTGCTCGCCGGTGACAATGCGATCGTCATCGGGCTTGCAGCCGCTGGACTGCCCGAGGCCCAGCGCCGGAAGGCGATTGTAATAGGCATATTGGCCGCCACGGCGCTGCGGATCGGCTTCGCCTCCATCACCGTCCAATTGCTGCAGATCATAGGATTGTTGCTCGCCGGCGGCATTCTTCTGCTTTGGGTGTGCTGGAAGATGTGGCGCGAGTTGCGGACATCGCATCATCATGAAGCGAAATTGAATGACCTGTCGGCTGCCGGGACGGTCGATGCATCCGCCCCAGCGGGTCATCAAAAGACGCTTGGCCAGGCGATCTGGCAGATCACGCTCGCCGACGTGTCGATGTCGCTCGACAACGTGCTCGCCGTCGCGGGCGCAGCGCGCGAGCATCCGATGATTCTGATATTCGGTTTGGCACTTTCCATTGCGCTGATGGGGCTCGCCGCCAACTTCATCGCGCGGCTATTGGAAAAGCAGCGCTGGATTGCCTATGTCGGCCTCGCCATCATACTCTATGTGGCTCTCGACATGTGCTATCGCGGCGCGCTCGAAGTGTGGCCGCACCTCAACGTCTAGCCGCTTCTCAACAAGGCCGTTTTCAACGTTTAAGAGAACGTTAATCGGCATCGGCGAAATTGCCCCGATTCGGTACAATACAGTAGCGTGCGGGGAGAGCCATGGCTGCGACCATTTTGATTGCCGACGACGACGCCGTGCAGCGCCGTTTGGTTGAGAACATGGTGCAGAAGTGCGGCTATGAGCCTCTCGTCGTCGATAGCGGCGATGCGGCCGTGGCCCTGCTGACCGCTCCGGATGCGCAGGCGATCGACGCGGTCGTGCTCGACCTCGTCATGCCCGGCCTCGACGGGCTCGGCGTGCTCGCAAAAATGCGTGAAGCAGGCCTGAGCATCCCCGTCGTCGTGCAGACCGCGCATGGCGGCATCGACAACGTGGTTTCGGCGATGCGCGCCGGCGCGCAGGATTTCGTGGTCAAGCCGGTCGGCTTCGAACGGCTGCAAGTATCGCTGCGCAACGCGCTCAACACCTCAGCACTCAAAGGCGAACTGCAGCGCATCCGTCACAGCCGCGAAGGACGGCTGACCTTTGCCGATATCATCACCCGCAGCGAAACCATGGCAGCCGTGCTGCGCACCGCGCAGAAGGCGGCAGCTTCCAGCATTCCTGTTCTGATCGAGGGCGAATCCGGCGTTGGCAAGGAATTGTTCGCTCGCGCCATTCACGGTTCCGGTGAACGCAAGGCAAAACCCTTCGTCGCGGTCAATTGCGGCGCCATTCCCGACAATCTCGTGGAATCGATCCTGTTCGGTCACGAGAAGGGCGCGTTCACCGGCGCCACCGAACGGCACATGGGCAAGTTCGTCGAAGCTTCCGGCGGCACGCTGTTTCTCGATGAGATCGGCGAGCTCCCGCTCGCGGCGCAGGTAAAGCTTTTGCGCGCGCTGCAGGAAGGAACCGTCGAGGCGGTCGGGGGCCGCAAGCCGGTGAAGGTCGACGTCCGCATCATTTCCGCGACCAACCGCAAGCTGCTCGACCTCGTGAAGAGCGGCGCGTTCCGCGAGGACCTGTTCTACCGGCTGCACGTGCTGCCGGTGACCATCCCACCGCTGCGGATGCGGCGCGAAGACATCCCGCATCTGTTGCGGCATTTCCTGGCGCGTTTTGCCGCCGAGGAGAACCGCACCATCACCGGCATCAACGGCGAGGCCGTAGCCCATCTCGCGCAGCTTGATTGGCCCGGCAACATCCGCCAGCTCGAAAACACGGTGTACCGCGCCGTCGTCATGAGCGAGAGCGATCAACTCGGCCTGTCTGATTTCCCGCAGGCTATCGGCCATGCCGTGCCGGACGGCCAGTTAGCGCCCAGCGAACCGTTGGTCGTCGCGCCGTCGACGGCGCCTGCAATGGTATCGGGTAGCGAAATACCAATTGCCCCCCTCGCCACTGCCGGCAGCCTTTCGATGCTGACCACCACCGGCGAGGTGCGGCCGCTCGAAGACATGGAAAACGAAATCATCCGTTTCGCGATCTCGCATTATCGCGGCCAGATGTCGGAAGTCGCGCGCCGGCTCAAGATCGGTCGTTCCACACTCTATCGTAAGCTCGATGAAGCTGCCGCCAGCGGCTCGGCCGAAGGCGGCGCGCAGGACGCAAACTGAGGCGCGAACTGAGCGAGCGGTCGCCCCGCGCGATTATGGCGGCCGCATGGCAAAGATCGTGGCGAACCAACGACATCGACCATTCGGAAGCTTTTGAACCGTGGCTTGGCGGTGACAGACAAATGGTGGGGAGCGTGGCAAAACCGCGCTACTCGAATGCAAACGGGTAGTTTGAGGTCAGTTTGTCGTGAGTTGTCCCGCATGGCGCTGGCTGCATGAAAGGGGCACATGTATCGTCTGCGTTGAATCGTGGCGTGCAGGCGTACGACAGAGAAACCGATCCAGGCCGGCGCTTTCCCGCGCAAGCTATGAACGATGCCAACGACTGTTCCATGACGGGGCAGTTTCGCCCAAGGGGGTGTGACGATGCGTGACTGTTCGATGAATCGTGCAGGATTTGACCGCGTGCTGATGGCCGTCGCGGCAACCTTCCTCACGGTGTCAGCGACCTCAGCGCTGGCGGCCCAGTCGACGACGCCGCGCACCAGCGCTGCCGAGCTCGCGATCGACGCAGCAATCCCCCGTCCTGAACCGGCCAACGTCCCGCCTCCGACCATCGGCGACTTCAAGATGGATTCCACTGCCTCGGTGCCTGACGCAACCAAGGCAATCGACAAGCCGGCCGAGCCGAGCCCAGCGGCAAAGGCCGACGAGCCCAAGCCGGCCGAGACCATTACTGCGCCTGCAGCCAACGAGGCCACGATCGCTGCACCTCCGGCTGCGACAGCCACCGCGCCCGTCGCCGAACCTGCCAAGGAGCCGGTGAAGGTCAGCACCGTCGCACCGGCCGACCAGCCGGTCGCGGACCGGTTGCGCGACATGCTCGGCGCCAAATCGCTGCGCTATTTCGACCGCAAGAACGAGCGCGCTGCCGTCGAGAAGTTCTACTCGACGCGGGACTATGCGCCGCAATGGACCCAAGCCGGCAAATTGACCGACAGCGGCAAGGGCGTAATCGCCCGCCTGAGGGACGCCGCCGCCGAGGGCCTCAATCCGGCCGACTATCCGGTACCGGATTTTGCCGCCGCCACTTCGCCGGACCAGCTCGCCGAAGCCGAACTGAAACTGACCGCGAGCATGCTCGACTATGCGCGACACGCCCAGAGCGGCCGGATGCACTGGTCGCAGGTCGCTGGCGACATCCTGTACCCCGAGCACCCGACCGACCCGGCCGAAGTGCTCGCCAACATCTCGACCGCCAAGGATGCTTCCGCGGCGCTCGACGGCTACAATCCGCCGCACAAGCTCTACAAGGACCTGAAGGCCAAGCTCGCCGAGCTGCGCGGCCAGGGCGATGGACCGATGATCCACATCGCCGAAGGTCCGGCGCTGGCTTACAAGGCGGCTACCAAGAAGCAGGGTGAGGTCGCGCCGGAAGACCCGCGCGTGCCGCAACTGCGCGCCAAGCTCGGCATTGCCGAGAATCCCGATGGCACGCATTACGACGCCAAGGTTGCCGCCGCCGTGCGCAAATTCCAGGAGAGCGTCGATCTGAAGCCGACCGGCGTACTTGACGACCGTACCGTCAAGGCTATCAACAGCCCGAAGCGCGACCGGCAGATCGACATCGTTCTCGTCAATCTGGAGCGCCTGCGCTGGCTGCCGCGCCAACTCGGCGCTGCCTCGCTCGGCAATGCCTATGTCATTCTCAATGTGCCCGACTTCACGCTGAAGGTGATGCAGAACGGGGCCCCGGTGTGGACCACGCGCGTGGTGACCGGAAAGCCGGGCAAGCACGCCACGCCGATGCTGACGGAGACGATGAAGTTCATCACCGTCAACCCGACCTGGAACGTGCCGCCGTCGATCATCTACAACGAATACCTGCCTGCCCTGCAGCAGGATCCAACCGTGCTGGATCGCATGGGTCTGAGGCTCGAGCGGCGCCGCGACGGCAGCATCCACATTTCGCAGCCGCCCGGTGAAGCCAATGCGCTCGGGCGTATCCGCTTCAACTTCCCGAACAAGTTCCTGGTCTATCAGCACGACACCCCGGACAAGCATCTGTTCGCAAAGGAAGAGCGTGCGTTCAGCCATGGCTGCATGCGGGTGCAGAACCCGGACCAATACGCCGCGACTCTGCTCGGCATCGTTATGCCGAACGACCGCTACACCCCGGAAAGAATCCGCAGCATGTACGGCCGCAGCGAGATCGACCTGAAATTCCCGACTCCCATACCGGTACACATCACCTACCAGACCGCGTTCGTGGATGACGCCGGCAAGTTGCAGTTTCGCAAGGACGTCTATGGCCGCGACGCCACGATGATCGCGCTGCTCAAGAACAACCGCAATCGGGACCTGGAGGTCATGGTCTCCCATGCCCAGCCGAATTATTCGCGCCCCAGGGATGCTTTGCCGGCCGGCGTCAACTTCGCCAGTGACAACACCTTTTCCTCCGGCCCGTCATTCTTCGAGCGCCTGTTCGGCGGTCCGTCACCCATGACGCCGCCGGCTCCGGTCGGCCGGCGACCGCAACCGCGGTTCACCCGGTAATCCGGAGCACTACGGCCCGAGGGCAGAATTTCGGAACAAAATCAACAATCTCTCCTCGCCGGAGAGATTGTTTATGTTAACCAATATCCATCCCGGATTCGGCACCGGGCGCTTTTTCGCCACAGTCCACGCGTTAGGTTAAGGCTTGCTTGGGGGCAGGACGGTAAACCTCGGTTAACCGTCCTGCTTTAAGAAAGCGTTCACCGTCTTTTGCCGGGGGTCTGCAAAAGAACACCGTGAACGCTCGTCGACTGGGTGGGCTCATACGTGCTGGCTGGTTTCGCGCGCCAATTCAATCCGCTTGCTCTGCCAAAAGCCGGATATCGGATCGGCCTGACGTCGCTTTTGCTGCTGGCCGGCGCCGGCACGGTGCATGATGCGACGGCGCTGAACGAAACCCGCACCCTTTCCTTCCACCACACCCATTCCGGCGAAGATCTCACCGTCACCTTCAAGCGCGACGGGCGCTACGACGAAGAGGCGCTGAAGAAACTCAATCACTTGCTTCGCGACTGGCGCAGCCAGGAATCCACCACGATGGATCGGCACCTGTTCGATATCATCTGGGAAGTCTACCGCGACGTCGACGGCAAGAAGCCGATCCAGATCATCTCCGCCTATCGCTCCCCCGCCACCAACTCCATGCTCCGCCGCCGCTCCTCCGGCGTGGCGCGTTTCAGCCAGCACATGCTCGGCCACGCCATGGACTTCTACATCCCGGACGTGCCGCTGGAGCAGATCCGCGCCGCCGGCCTCCGCTTGCAGCGTGGCGGCGTCGGCTTCTACCCGACCTCCGGATCGCCTTTCGTCCACCTCGATACCGGCAGCGTTCGTCACTGGCCGCGCATGACCCACGATCAGTTGGCCAGGATATTCCCGGATGGACGCACGGTGCACCTGCCATCCAATGGCGGTCCGATGAAGGGCTATGAACTGGCCCGCGCCGACATCGAACGCCGCGGCAACGGCAACGACGCCGCGACTATCAAGTTGCCGAACCTATTCGCGGCCCTGTTCAGGGGCGGCAAGTCGACCGAAGAGGATGACGAGGGCGGCAGCGCGCCCGTCAAGAACGAGAAGCCTGCACCGACCAGCGTGGCTGCTGTGAAATCCGCCGAGCCGGTCCCGACCCCGCGCGCAAAGCCGATCGGTGCGACGATCCAGCTTGCCTCGGCCGACGCCCAGATCGTGTCGGCGCCCAAAGCCAGAGCTGAGCCCAAGCCTGAGACGAAGCAGGTTGCGCAGGCGTCCGCCGACAAGGCCGAGCCGAAGCCGCAAACGCCGGCCGATATCATCAATTCCCGCGGCTTCTGGGACGATGTACCGACGGCGCCGAACCAGGCAACCCCCGCGCAGGTCGCGGCCCTGCGCGCCCGCCAGGCGCTCGCCGCGGCCACCGATCCGCAGCCGACCGCCAGCGTCAGCGACGCCTTCAACAAGGCAATGGCCTATGCGCCGGCCGCTTCTTCGCCGGTCGATCGCTCCAACGTCGTCGCCGCCTCCGCGCCGATCCCGCGTCCTGCCCGTCCGGCGCGCTATGCCGGTGCTGCATCGACCGAAATCAACACCGTGGTCGCCAAAGGCACCCAGGGTCAGGACAGCGTGGTCGCGACCTCGACCCGCCTTGCCGCCGCACAGGGCAACAATATCTGGATGCGGGTGGTGATGCTGGCGCCGAGTGCCAGCAGCGCGATGTCGACGACCGTACTCGGCGACACCGAGATGACCCAGATGCGCGCCTATTTCGTCAAGCCGCAGGCCGCGATCTCCATGACCTTCTCGGAAGATCCAATGATGGGCATGACCTGCGACCGCTTCACGGGATCGGCCACCGCGCAACTGCCGACGCAGTCGTTCGTGCTGCGCACCGCCGCGCTGCGCTAACGTTCACTGTTTCCGCACACTCGACAGTAGCCCGGATGGAGCGCAGCGCAATCCGGGATCACTCGGCCGTATTGCGCGATGATCCGGTTGTGCAATGATCCCGGATTTCGCTTCGCTCCATCCGGGCTACGTACTGCGCTCAACCTTCACAGCATCCCGAGCGCCTGCATGTAGGTTTCCAAAATGGTTTCCTGCTCGGCGCGCTCATTGGCATCCTGCTTGCGCATCCGCACGATGGTGCGCAGCGCCTTGGTGTCGTAGCCATTGCCCTTGGCTTCGGCATAGACGTCACGGATGTCGTCGGAGATCGTCTTCTTCTCTTCTTCCAGACGCTCGATGCGCTCGATGATGGCCTTGAGCTGGTCTTTGGCGAATCTTGTCGCGGGCTCGTCTTGGACGGCTGCAGCGGCGGAGGTGGCCATCGGATACTCCTGAATGGAACTGACGGTGATGCTGAAAGATCAAGCGCCGCACGCGTTACCGCACGGCGCTTTTGCAAAATGACCCTCAAGATCAGGGGGCGTTGCGTCAAGGCAGCATCGCGCTCATCCACAGCGCGCCCACAGGAGATGAGGGCACTCTGTTGCCACGTCATGGCCGGGCTTGACCCGGCCATCCACGTCTTCCTTGCGAAGCTGCCAAGACGTGGATGCCCGGGGTAAGCTCGGGCATGACGGAGAACTTGGGTGCCATCAACGAGAGAGTAAGAACCGGACTCAATGCCCGGGATGAACCTTCTTCATTGCGGCTAGCTGCTCGGGCGTGGCGGTGCCCTGATATTTCGCCTTCCACTCCTCATAGGGCATGCCGTAGACCGCCTCGCGGCTCTCGTCCTTGCTGACGGCGACCCCCTTGGCGTCGGCCTCTTCCTTCATCCAGTTGGACAGGCAGTTGCGGCAGAAGCCCGCCAGATTCATCAGATCGATGTTCTGGACGTCGGTGCGGGCACGCAGGTGGTCGACCAGGCGCCGGAAAACGGCGGCTTCCAGTTCTGTTCTGGTTTTGTCGTCGATCGTCATGGTCTTGGATCCCGCGTCAGATGTGCCGAGCATATTGATATCAGGTGGGAATTGTCACAGATTTTGCCATATCTGCGCGCAAAATTGGCGTCTCATAAGGGAGTCTCGGTTTCCCATAGCGCGGGAAAGGCGTTTCCCGGCCGTTGACAGGCCCCGCCGGGTCACGCGAAATCATCAATGATTTGATATAGCTTCGCTGCATGATCGGAAAAGATTCGCGCTGCTTTTCTCCCCTCCCCGTTCGCGTGACCGCCGCCGGCCTTGCGCCGCTGCTTGCACTGGCGGTGGCGTGTCTGTGGAGCAGCTCGGCTGCGGCCGATTTCCGGCTCTGCAACAACACTTCCAGCCGGGTCGGCATTGCGCTGGGCTACAAGGATGCTGAGGGCTGGACCACCGAAGGCTGGTGGAACGTGTCGTCGCGCAGTTGCGAGACACTGCTGCGCGGAACTCTTGTTGCGCGCTATTATTACATCTACGCGCTTGACTATGACCGCGGCGGCGAATGGTCGGGGCAGGCCTTCATGTGTTCGCGTGACAAGGAATTCACCATCAAGGGCACCGAGAACTGCCTGGCGCGCGGCTATGACCGCACCGGGTTCTTCGAGGTCGATACAGGCGAACAGCGAGCGTGGACCGTGCAATTGACCGAAGCCAACGAGCAGCCCGCGCAGCGCGTGCCGGGAATTCCAGGCACAATGGGACCGGGGGGTCCGGGCGGGGTTCCCGGCCTGTCCAATCCGCCGGGCGGACCGGGTCTGCCGCCAGCCCCGGCGCCCAAGCAATGAGACGGCTTCGTCGTATCAAGATTCTCGCGACCCTCGGGCCGGCATCATCCGACAGCGCGATGATCCGGAAGCTGTTCGAGGCGGGTGCGGACGTGTTCCGCATCAACATGAGCCACACGCCGCACGACAAGATGCGCGAACTGGTCAATACCATCCGCAATGTCGAGAGCAGCTACGGCCGTCCGATCGGCATCCTCGTCGACCTGCAGGGTCCGAAGCTGCGGCTCGGTGCGTTCACCGAAGGTTCGACCCAGCTCAAGAACGGCCAGAATTTTGTACTCGATTCCGACAAGGCACCGGGAGACAACAACCGCGTGCAGTTGCCGCATCCGGAAATCCTCGCAGCACTTCGGCCGGGCCACGCGCTGCTGCTCGATGACGGCAAGGTGCGCCTGATCGCCGAGGAGACCTCGTCCGAACGCGCGGTAACGCGCGTGGTGATCGGCGGCAAGATGTCGGACCGCAAGGGCGTCAGCCTGCCCGATACCGACCTGCCGGTGTCGGCGATGACGCCGAAGGATCGGGCCGATCTCGAAGCAGCCCTGGTGACCGGTGTCGACTGGATCGCGCTCTCCTTCGTGCAGCGCGCCGAGGACGTCCATGAAGCCAAGCGGATGATCCGCGGCCGCGCCGCTGTCATGGCCAAGATCGAAAAGCCGCAGGCGATCGACCGGCTGGCCGAGATCATCGACGCTTCCGACGCGCTGATGGTCGCGCGCGGCGACCTCGGCGTCGAGTTGCCGCTGGAGCGGGTGCCGAGCCTGCAGAAACAGATGACGCGGATGGCGCGTCGCGCCGGCAAGCCGGTGGTGATCGCAACCCAGATGCTGGAATCGATGATCCAGGCGCCGGTGCCGACGCGCGCCGAAGTCTCCGACGTCGCGACCGCGGTTTACGAAGGTGCCGACGCCATCATGCTGTCGGCCGAGTCGGCCGCCGGCAAATTCCCGGTCGAGGCGGTCTCGACCATGAATCGCATCGGCGAGGAAGTGGAGCGCGATCCGACCTACCGCGCGGTACTGTCGGCGCAGCGGCCCGAACCCGAAAATACCGTCGGCGACGCTATTGCTGACGCCGCGCGGCAAATCGCCGAGACACTGGAATTGTCGGCGATCATCTGCTGGACCTCATCAGGCTCGACCGCGATCCGCGTGGCGCGCGAGCGGCCGAAGCTGCCGGTGGTCGCGATCACGCCAAATCTCGCGACGGGCCGCAAATTGTCTGTCGTCTGGGGCGTGCATTGCGTAGTGGCGGAAGATGCCCACGACCAGGACGACATGGTCGATCGCGCCGGCTCGATTGCCTTTCGTGACGGCTTCGCCAAGGCAGGCCAGCGCGTGATCATCGTCGCCGGTGTGCCGCTCCGCATCCCCGGCACCACCAACATGGTGCGGATCGCCAATGTCGAGCCGGAGGGCGGGGCGAAGTGACGGCGTAGCCGTCATTCCGGGGCGGCGCGAAGCGACGAACTCAGGTGCGCAATTGCGCACCTGAGAATCTCGAGATTCCGGGTTCGATGCTGCGCATCGCCCTGGAATGGCGGAGCAGCAGTACTACTGCAGCGTCGCGTCCAGCGTGATCTTGGTGTTCAGCAGTTTCGACACCGGGCAGCCGGCCTTCGCTTTGCCTGCCAGCTCCTGAAATTTTGCGTTGTCGGCGCCCGGAATCTTCGCGTTCAGCGTCAGATGAATCGAGGTGATGGCAAAGCCATCGTCCTGTTTTTCCAGCGTGACGTCGGCTTTCGTTTCCATGTGTTCGGCGGTGAGCTTGGCTTCACCCAGAATCAGCGACAGCGCCATAGTGAAGCACGCGGCGTGCGCCGCGCCGATCAGCTCTTCCGGATTGGAGCCGGCTTTGCCCTCGAATCGGCTCGAAAAGCCGTAGGGATAATCGTTCAGCGCGCCGCTTTTGGTCGAGATCGCGCCCTTGCCGTCCTTGATGCCGCCCTGCCATTTGGCGGACCCTGATGTCATGGTCATCGCATGCTCCTGATCGCGGGTTGCACCGTCGATAAGCCGCAGCGTGGCAAATGGTTGCGGCAAAGGCGTGTCGCAAAGGGGGGAAGTTTCTAGGCCCCGACCAGCGCCTTTGCCGGCAGCACCGCCTGCACGACGAGGCCGCGGGCGCGGGCATCCATCACGCCGACGGCGCGGAGCGCCAAAAGTGTGACCGTTTGCACGGCGTCGCGCAGCTTCGCGGGGTCATCCAGATTCTCGGGCGCCAGCGGGCCAACCAGTGATTCATGCAGCGCACCGAGCAGCGCGGTGGCGGCGAGCGCGGTATCCTGCGCCGGGAGATGGCCGGCACGCACCGCGGCGTCAATTCTGGCAGCGATCTCGCCGGAGATTTCGCGGCGGCTGGCAAGCCGCGACGCCGAGACATCGACATCAACGGGTTCGGCCAGAATGCCCCAGGCGAGCTTGCGCTGCGACAGCACATGCACGGCAACCGTGGTGACGGCGGCGGCGAGCGCCGACGACGGTCCCGGCGCCGCATCCGCCGCGCGGCGAATCGCGGCCAGCTCATCCCGCGAGACCTCGGCGATCAGTTCGGAAATCAGTTCGGCCTTGGAGGGGAAGTAACGATAGACGGTGCCGGCCGCGACACTGGCGCGGACCGCAACCGGGGCGATCTGCACCGCAGCCATGCCACCTTCGGCCGCAGCATCCCGCGCCGCCGCCAGAATGGCGTTACGCCGCGCCGCCAGCCGCTTTACGACTTGATGGGTTCGCCGATAGACCATGGCGCGTTTTCCGTCCCCGGGCGCGCCCTCGGGCCCCGCGGGCCTGCCAGAACGCGCACATCTTCAAAGTCTTGAGCGATAAGCGCTATCGCTTGAAGAAGTGAACAACTATTCACGGCTGATGACAAGACAGTTTTGCAACGCGGATCTGGAGAGGTTTTGCCGGCGGGGCTTGCGAACCATTAACAGGCTCTCAACGCTGGCCGGTTTAGCATGCGCCGAGTTGGGCAGCCTCAGATCGGTCGCGCTCGGCCCGGATTGGTAAACGCCGTCTGATGCAGGCCATTTGCGATGAGCGGGCGAACTGCGCGCTGGCGCGATCAGAATTACCTTGGAGAGCATTTCCATTGTTGCGCCTTGTCGCGTTCCTGATTGGTGGCCTTGTGATCGGCACGGTTGCTGGCAAGCTACTGACGTCGAGCGCCCACCAGATCGATTTGGCCACGGTTGCGCCGCCGGCGCGTGTCGAACGGTCCTGTGCCCACGCGTCCGGCAACACGGCAATCATCGTCGTGCACGGCCAGAGCAATGCGGGCAATTGGGGTAGCGTCCGATATACCGCGCGCGAAGCCGTCGACAATTTCGACCCACTCACAGGCAAATGCTTCGCTGCCGCCGATCCCCTGCTGGGTGCCGATGGCATAGGCGGGAGCTTTGCAACACGGCTCGGCGACATTCTGATCCAGGCCGGGCGCTACGATCGCGTGATCGTCGTACCCCTTGCCATTGGCAGCGCCTCACTTTCGGTCCTGAACAATGAGCGGGCGGATTGGATCACAAACGCCATCTCGAAGCTGAAGGAAGCGGGCCTGACGCCGACGCATTTTCTATTTCAGCAAGGTGAAACGGACGCGCGGTCAACGATATCAGCGGAAGAATATATCTCGCTATTGCATCAGCTCGTGAATCGATTTCGAGTGGCTGGGTTCGATGCGCCCTTTTATCTGTCACGCAGCACAAAATGCGGCATGGCCGAGCCGAAGAACACGGCTGCGGTACGTGCCGGTCAATTATCCGCTGTCGACGACGCACTCAACATCCGTCAAGGGCCCGACACCGACACGATCGGAAATGACGGCCGCAACCCCTCCGACGGTTGTCACATGAACGAGATCGGTACGCTCGCCAACGCCGCTCTCTGGGCGGCATTCATCAAGTAGCGGTTGATGACCTGACGTCTTGACGCGCGATGACCGGCGTCACGTCGGGCCGTTTCACGCCCCTGCCGCAGCCAATGCCGGCGCCGTCTCGCGCCGCCACCAGGGACCGGCGCGGCGCAGGACCAGACCGCCCACGATCAGCGTGGCGCCAAGGCCCGTCGGAATGCCGGTGAACATGTAGCAGCCGATGAGGGCAATGACGGCGCCCAACGCGGGAAGCTCGTAGGCACGAAAGCCGCTCTTCAATCCGATGCGGACCAGGAAGCCTATCGGGATCGCCAGCACCATCATGTCGTACATGAAGAGATAGGGCGTGGTCAGCAGCGTACCGGCGGCAAGCGCTGCCGCCTTCAACGTGTAGGGCACGCGGCTTCGCCACATCAGCGCCAGCACCACGGCAACGGAGGCGGTGAGAACCCACTGGAACGCCCAGCCGAGCGGCTCGCTGCCGCCGAAGTAACGCACCAGTGAGAAAATGCTCTGCAGCTTCCACCATGTGGCTTTGCCCTCGGTCAGGAAGGCTTGCGAGAATCTCGGCATCCAGTGGAAGAACGCCAGCCAGCTTTCGATGCCGAAAGCGAGCCATGAGGCAAACGCCACCACGACCGCCGTGACGCCGGCACTGATGAACACCCGCCAATGCGCCGCCGCGATCAGCACAACCGGAAACAGCAACCCGTATTGCGGCTTGTAGGTCAATAGCCCGAGGCAAATGCCTGCAAGAACCGGCCGAATGGGGATCAGATAGAGCGTGCCGCCGATCATCGCCGCGGTCAGGAAGCCGTTCTGCCCGACATAGGAATTCACCAGCACCGTCGGAATTGCGAGCGCGAGCAGAAGGCCGAAATTGCGGCCTACGATCGCGCGCATGGCGGCGAGGTAGGGAAGCATGCTGACATATACCCAGCCGGCATAGCCTACCGAAAAGGGCAGCATCGCCAGCAGCGAAGCGACGAACAGGAACGGCGGCGGATAGTGCCAGGCAAAATAGCCGACGAAATCCTGACCGAGCTTGGCGACCTCGATCTGCTTCTGGATGTCCCAATCATAGGCCTGCGCCGGAACGCCATCGAGCACCAGACGGCCCGCGGCCCAGACGTTGATGAAGTCAGTCGGAATACCCAGGCCCTTCGCGTCGTAAATCCACCAGCTTGAGAAATACGCCACCGGGCAAAGGACCAGGTTGGCCATTGCCAGCGCAAGGCACACCTTCACGAGCCACTCGGGAATCGGAGCTTGGTCGCGGGCGGTTTTGGGCGTGGAAAGAGAGGCGGTCATGCGCGGTCCTTGCCTGGCGCGCCTGTCCGAAGACGCACGCCTTCAAGCAATAGGCCGGACTGATTTGAGGAAATCTTAAGTTTTCAGGCGCAAGCGGCGGTTTTTCCGGTCGTCCCTCGAACGCAGGGACCCACAACCACCGGAGCTAGTTATTTACAAAGAGCGCCCACCTAAGTGCCTCATTGAGAAATCACGCGGTATGGGTCTCCCGCGTCCGCGGGGACGACGTGTTGGGAGAGTATGGCTTCCCCTACTCCCAACTCAGCGCACCGCCGTTCTGGTACTCGATCACCCGCGTCTCGAAAAAATTTTTCTCCTTCTTCAGGTCCATCGCTTCCGACATCCAGGGGAACGGATTCTCAATCTCGTCGAACACCCGCTGAAGCCCGAGCTGCGCGCACCGGCGATTGGCGATGAAGTGCATGTAGCTCTCGCACAGCGCCGCATTCAGCCCGAGGAAACCGCGTGGCATGGTATCCCGCCCGTAGGCCGCTTCCAGTTCAGCCGCCTCGTGCAGCATGGCGCGGACTTCGTCCTGGAATGCGCTGGTCCACAGATGCGGGTTTTCGATCTTGATCTGGTTGATGACGTCGATACCGAAATTCAGGTGAATCGATTCATCGCGCAGGATGTATTGGTACTGCTCGGCGATGCCCACCATCTTGTTGCGGCGGCCGAGCGAGAGGATCTGCGCAAAGCCCGTATAGAACCACATGCCCTCGAAGATCACGTAGAAGGCTACGAGATCGCGCAGGAACGCCTGGTCGGCTTCCGGCGTCCCGGTCCTGAAGTCGGGATCGTCGAGATGCTGCGTATGCCTGAGCGCCCAGGCCGCCTTGTCAGTAATCGACGGCACCTCGCGATACATGTTGAACAGCTCGCCCTCGTCCAGCCCCAAACTCTCGACGATGTATTGGAAGGTGTGGGTGTGCACGGCTTCCTCGAAGGATTGCCGCAGCAGATATTGCCGGCACTCCGGATTGGTCAGATGGCGGTAGATCGCCAGCACGATGTTATTGGCGACCAGGCTTTCGGAAGCCGCGAAGAAGCCGAGATTGCGCTTGATGGCGCGGCGCTCGTCTTCCGTCAGCCCATCGCGCGATTTCCATAGCGCGATATCGGCCTGCATGGAAACTTCGGTCGGCATCCAATGATTGTTGCAGCCGGCGAGATATTTCTCCCAGGCCCATTTGTATTTCAGCGGCAGCAGCTGATTGACGTCGGCACGGCAGTTGATCATCCGCTTGTCGTCGACAGACACCCGCCCGCCGTGGCGATCGATCGTGCCGAGGCCGGTTTGTTCGGCCTGGCTAACGGATTGCGCAACGAAGGGCGGCTGCGGCTGACGCGGGGATGCGGATGGTTCGGACCAGTCGAGCATTGTGGTTTCCTTTTGTTCTTGCTGCTTACTGGCAGGCTTCGCATTCGGGATTATCGATCGAGCACGCCACCGCACCGGTTAAATCCGGCGCGGTGGCGGCCGGCGCGACGATGATCGGGGCTGGAGCCATCATCGTCACGGACGCGACGCTGTTGAGCTTGCCGTCGGTCCCCCGGAGCGTGGACTTTTCGACATGCGTCGCGCTGCGCGAGCGCAGGTAATAGGTCGTCTTCAACCCGCGCGCCCACGCCAGCCGATAAAGCGCATCAAGCTTCTTGCCCGAGGGGTTGGCGATATAGAGGTTGAGCGACTGCGACTGGTCGATCCATTTCTGCCGCCGCGACGCCGCCTCGATCAGCCAGGCGCTGTCGATCTCGAATGCGGTCGCATAGAGCGCCTTGAGGTCGTCGGGAATGCGATCGATGGCCCCCAAGCCGCCGTCGAAATATTTGAGGTCGTTGACCATCACCTCGTCCCACAGCCCGCGCGCCTTGAGGTCGCGGACCAGGAATTCGTTCACCACCGTGAAGTCGCCGGACATGTTGGATTTGACATAAAGGTTCTGGTAAGCAGGCTCGATCGACTGCGCGACGCCGCAGATGTTGGAAATCGTCGCGGTCGGCGCGATCGCCATCACGTTCGAATTGCGCATGCCTGATAATTTGACGCGCTCGCGCAAGGTATTCCAGTCGAGCGTCATGCTGCGGTCCATCGCGAGACCGCCGCGGGCTGCCGCCAACAGTTCGATCGAATCGATCGGCAAAATGCCGCGGCTCCACAGCGAGCCGTCAAACGACGGATAGCGCCCGCGCTCGGCGGCCAGATCGACGGAAGCCGAGATGGCGTAATAGGAAATCATCTCCATGCTGGTATCGGCGAATGTTACCGCCGCATCGGAAGCCATCGCGATCCGCATCGCCTGCAGCGCATCCTGAAATCCCATCAGCCCGAGGCCGACCGGGCGGTGCCGCAGGTTCGAGCGCCGCGCTTCGGGGATGGTGTAGAAATTGATGTCGATGACATTGTCGAGCATCCGCATCGCAATGGTCACGCTGCGCTTCAGCCGCGCCTCATCCAGCCGGCCTTCCCGCACGTGGTTGAGCAGGTTGATCGAGCCGAGATTGCAGACGGCGGTCTCGTCGTCGGACGTATTGAGCGTGATCTCGGTGCAGAGGTTTGAAGAATGAATCACGCCAGCATGGCGCTGCGGCGAGCGTAGATTGCAGGGATCCTTGAACGTGATCCAGGGATGCCCGGTCTCGAACAGCATGGTCAGCATTCTGCGCCAGAGATCGGTGGCGCGGATCTGCTTGAACACGCGGATATCGCCCCGCGCCGCCTTGGCTTCGTAAGCCGCGTAACGCTCGGCGAATGCCTCGCCGTAGAGGTCATGCAGATCGGGCGTCTCGTCCGGCGAGAACAGCGTCCATTCGCCGTCGGCCTCGACGCGCTGCATGAACAGGTCGGGCACCCAGTTCGCCGTGTTCATGTCATGGGTGCGGCGGCGATCGTCGCCGGTGTTCTTGCGCAGGTCCAAAAATTCCTCGATGTCGATGTGCCAGGTTTCGAGATAGGCGCAGACCGCGCCTTTGCGTTTGCCGCCCTGGTTGACGGCGATCGCGGTGTCGTTGGCCACCTTTAGAAACGGCACCACGCCCTGGCTTTCGCCATTGGTTCCCTTGATGTGCGCGCCGAGCCCACGCACGCGGGTCCAGTCGTTGCCGAGCCCACCGGAATATTTTGCGAGCAGCGCATTGTCCTTGACCGACTTGAAGATGCCGTCGAGGTCGTCGGCGATGGTGGTGAGAAAGCAGGACGACAATTGCGGCCGCAGCGTGCCGGAATTGAAAAGCGTCGGCGTCGAGGCCATGAAGTCGAACGACGACAGCAAATCGTAGAACTCGATCGCGCGCGCCTCGCGGTCGATCTCGCGGATCGCCAGCCCCATCGCGACCCGCATGAAGAACGCCTGCGGCAGCTCGATGCGATTGCCGTGCACATGCAGGAAATAGCGGTCGTACAGCGTCTGCAGACCCAGAAACTGGAACGCCAGGTCGCGTTCCGGCTTCAATGCCGCGGCAAGCTTTTTCAGGTCGAAGCGCGCCAGATCGGGATCGAGCAGTTCGGCCTTGATGCCGGCCTTGATGTAGGCCGGAAAGTACTCGCCGTAGCGCTCGGCCATCTCGGCCTGCGATGCGCTGCTCGGCGTATTATGCACGAAAGACAGCACCTCGGTGCGCAGCTTGTCGAGCAAGAGCCGCGCGCTCACATAGGCGTAGTTCGGCTCCTGCTCCACCAGCGTGCGCGCGGCCATCACCGACGCCAGCGCCAGTTCGTCCTCGCTGATGGCGTCATAGAGATTGCGCTGCGTCTCGGCGAGCACCGCGGTGGCGCCGACGCCCTGAAGGCCAGTGCAGGCTTCTTCGATGATCAGCGTCAGCCGCGCGATATCGAGCGGGACCTGCACGCCACTGGCCAGCGTGACACGTAACGAGGGCTTCCCCGATGGCTGGGCGGCCATGGCCGCGTCCTGTCCGGCACGCTGGCGCGTGCGTTCCTCGCGATAGAGCACATAGGCGCGCGCGACCTTGTGATGCTCGCTGCGCATCAAGGCGAGCTCGACCTGGTCCTGCACGTCCTCGATATGAAAGGTGCGGCCCTCGCTCATCCGGCGCGACAGCGCGCCGACGACTTCGGCGGTCAATTGCTCGACGATTTCATGCACCCGGCGGGAGGCCGCCGCGCCATGTCCCTCGACCGCGAGAAACGCCTTGGTCATCGCGACCGAAATCTTGCTGGCGTCGAATTTCGAAACCGTGCCGTTGCGACGAATCACCTGCATCGGCGGCTGCGCTTCCGAGGCGGCAAGCGATTCGGGCAGCAATCGGAGGAATGGAGCGGCGCTGGCTTCGCGATCGAGAGAGAGTGACATCAAGAGACCCCGTGATGGTGTTGGGGCTGGATGTCAGAGAGGACGCTGCTTCAAGTGCACGGGCTGGAAATGCCGGCATGAATCTGCAAGCGCCGCCGGGACACCCCGCCCGTGGACGTTTTTTCGGTGTCGCGGCAGGTCTCCTGGCTCGCAGGTCGCCGTTGTCCCCGTGTCTTCCCAATGCGATGCCGCATCAGTGACGTAAGATTCGGAAACAACTCACTGCTTACAGTTGCGGGGGCAGCGCCGGATTCTCGCGCATTACGCGCGATACACCGGCTTCCCTCTTAGCCACCATGTGTTGGGTCATGGCGGACCGTGACAGCTATATCTCGTGTTATTCGCGTCCGCCTGTCAATGGGAAGAGCAGGTGATGTGCAAGAATTTCGGCGAGGGAACTCTCGGCTGTGAACAACGATTACAACGCGCCGGCGAATATCGCCGAGTTGACGCGCCTGCCGCGTTGCCGATAAGTGGACCCTGTCGTGGTTCTTCGGGAGACGTTCTTCCGAAGCTAAGAGGGAAGCCGGTGCGGCCGAAAAGCCAAAGCCGGAGCTGCCCCCGCAACTGTAAGCGGCGAGCCGCTGTCCAATGAAGTCACTGAAGCCTCACGAGGTTTCGGGAAGGCCGGACAGCAGCATTGACCCGCGAGCCAGGAGACCTGCCTCGACAACATACACGTCCTCGGGCGGGGTGTCCCGGTGGTGCGGTTGCGATTTTCCGCGCGCGCTCTGCCGTTCGCGAAAATCCAGACGTGTCACTTCGGCCTTTGCCCCCAACTTTTGGGGTTAAGCCAATGTCTGGTTCTACGTCTTCTTCCACAATCTCCACTTCCTCACTTCCCGTTGCCTCCCTTGGCACGCCGCGCATCGGTCCGCGCCGCGAGCTGAAATTCGCGCTGGAGAGTTTCTGGTCGGGCGCAACCGACGAGAGGGCGCTGATCGAAACCAGCGTCGGGCTTCGCGCCGCCAACTGGGCGCGCCAGAAAAAGCTTGGCGTCACCGTGATCCCGTCGAACGATTTCTCGTTCTACGACCAGGTGCTCGACACATCCGTGATGGTTGGTGCGATTCCGGAAATCTATCGCTGGAACGGCGGGCCGGTCTCCCTCGCGACTTACTTTGCGATGGCACGCGGCGCGCAAGGCAAGGCGCGTGAAGCGAGCTGCGGCCATATCAATCACGGACACGACGCCGCGCATGGCGTGCCGGCGCTCGAGATGACAAAATGGTTCGACACCAACTACCACTACATGGTGCCCGAACTGGCCAAGGATCAGAAATTTGTCCTCGCCTCGCGCAAGCCGATCGAGGAATACGAGGAAGCCAAGGCGCTGGGTTATCAGACCCGCCCTGTGCTGGTCGGGCCGGTCACGTTTCTCAAACTCGCCAAGAGCAAGAATGCCGGTTTCAATCCGCTGTCCCTGCTTGATCGCTTGGTGCCGGTTTACATCGAGGTCCTGCGCGAACTCGCCTATCGCGGCGCGAAATGGGTGCAGATCGACGAGCCATGTCTCGTGCTCGATCTCGACGTCGTCGCCCGGCAGGCACTGCATTATGCCTATGCGGAGATCGCGAGCGCAGTACCGCAGCTCAAGATCATGCTGGCGACCTATTTTGGCGGGCTGGGCGCCAACCGCGACCTCGCGCTGTCCCTTCCCATCGCCGGCCTGCATCTCGATCTGGTGCGCGCGCCGGAGCAGATCGACGAGCTCGCCGGTTTTCCTGATGACCGCGTGCTGTCGCTCGGAATCATCGACGGCCGTAACATCTGGCGCGCTGATTTGAGCCGGCTTCTCGACCGGTTTGAGCCCGTGATCGCCAAACTTGGCAAGCATCGTGTGCAGAGCGCCCCCTCCTGTTCGCTACTGCATGTCCCGATCGACCTCTCACTTGAGACCGGGCTCGATCCCGAAATCAAAAGCTGGCTGGCATTTTCGGTGCAGAAGCTCGAGGAACTGGCCGCGCTCGGAACGGCGCTCGCCAGCGGCCGCGCAGCGGTCGAGGCCACTCTGAAAGCCTCAGACCAGGCGGCAGCCTCCCGCAAGGCGTCGCCGCGCATTCACGACGCGAAGGTAGCGGCACGCGTTGCTGGCATCAATGAGCCGATGCGCTTCCGCTCCAGCGTCTTCGCTGAACGCGCCACCGTTCAGCGCGAGCGCTTCAACCTGCCGGCGTTCCCGACCACGACCATCGGCTCGTTCCCGCAAACCGCCGATGTCAGGAACGCCCGCTCCGCTCACGCCAGGGGAGCCCTGACGGACGAAGCCTATAAGCTCTACCTACAGAACCAGACGGCCCGCGCGGTACGCTGGCAGGAAAATATCGGGCTGGACGTGCTCGTCCATGGCGAGTTCGAGCGCAATGACATGGTGCAGTATTTCGGCGAACAACTCGCAGGCTTCGCCTTCACCACACACGGCTGGGTGCAATCCTACGGATCGCGCTACGTTCGCCCGCCGGTCTTGTTCGGTGATGTCTCGCGGCCGAAGCCGATGACGGTCGAGTGGTGGCAATACGCCCAATCGCTGACGAAAAAACCGATGAAGGCGATGCTCACCGGCCCCGTCACCATTCTGAATTGGTCGTTCGTCCGCGACGACATTCCGCGCAGCGAAGCCTGCCGGCAGATCGCGCTCGCGATCCGCGATGAGGTGGCCGATCTCGAAGCCGCCGGCGCCGGCATGATCCAGATCGACGAGGCGGCGCTGCGGGAGGGCCTTCCGCTGCGCAAGTCCGAATGGCAGGCCTATCTGGATTGGGCCGTCGACGCTTTCCGCCTCTGTTCGTCCGGCGTGCGCGACGAGACGCAGATCCACACTCACATGTGCTACTCGGAGTTCAACGACATTATCGGCGCGATCGGCGCGATGGACGCCGACGTGATCTCGATCGAGACCTCGCGTTCGAAGATGGAACTGCTCGACGCCTTCAGGGACTACCGGTACCCGAACGAAATCGGCCCCGGCGTCTACGACATCCATTCGCCGCGCGTGCCTGACATCGAGGAGATGACGGCTCTGCTGAAGCTCGCCCGGACGCGGCTATCCGATACCCAGATATGGATCAATCCGGATTGCGGACTGAAGACCCGCAAATGGGAGGAGGTACGGCCCGCGCTCGTCAATATGGTCGCGGCGGCCCGCGAATTGCGGGCATCCGTGTAGCGCAAGAAGCCTCTAATCTTACTGCGGCTGCGTAGGGTGGGCAAAGGCGCACTTGCGCCGTGCCCACCATCTATCCGAGATCGTTGGTGTGCCCACCCTACGGCCCTCATCAAGGAGAACGTCATGCGCTTCTGGATCGAATGCACGCGATTTGAGACGGGGCAATCTATCCACATCAACATTGCCCTGGTCGGCAGCATGTGGCGCGAAGGCGAGCGCACCATGCTCGCCTTCGTCGGCGGCGACGGGCAAAAGGTGGAAGTGGTCGAGACGCCGGAACACATTCTGGCCGTACACCTCGGGGCGACGGCCGCGGCGCCATGACGGTTCGAAAATCAATCCCGTTTGTGTAATCACCAAAGCGCTCCCAGCTCTCGTCGTTAATACGCATGAACCAGCAAGGCAGCGGCGCAAAGAGGACCCGATCGCAAGCATAAAAAAACGCGGCGTCGCCGCCGCGTTTTTATTCAGAAGGCAGTCCCGCTGTTACGCCTGGGGCTGCGGCTCCAGACCCGGGTCCGGATCGGGACGCGGACGCGGCTTGCCGGCGGGGGGTACGGCGGAGGCGCGCGGCGTGCTCGGCTCCAGCACCGACTCGCGGTTGGGCTTCTTGCCCTTCAAGAGATCGATGATCTCGTCGCCGCTCAGCGTTTCGAATTCGAGCAGGCCCTTGGCGAGCGTCTCGAGATCCTGGCGCTTCTCGGTGAGGATTCGGGTGGCCTCGTTGTAGCCTTCCTCGACCAGCCGCTTGATCTCCTTGTCGATCTTCTGGACGGTCGCTTCCGAGGCATTCTGCGTGCGCGACACCGACATGCCCAAGAACACCTCGTCCTGGTTTTCGCCGTAGGACACGGTGCCGAGTTCTTCCGACAGGCCCCAGCGCGTCACCATCATGCGCGCCAGACGCGTCGCCTGCTCGATGTCGGAGGCCGCGCCCGAGGTGACCTTTTCGCGGCCGAAGACTAGTTCTTCGGCGACGCGACCGCCCATCATGATGGCGAGACGTGACGTCATCTGCTCGAGCGACATCGACAGCTTGTCGCGTTCGGGAAGTTGCATCACCATGCCGAGCGCGCGGCCGCGCGGAATGATCGTCGCCTTGTGGATCGGATCGGTCGCGACGACGTTGAGGCCGACGATGGCGTGGCCGCCCTCGTGATAGGCCGTCAAGAGCTTCTCTTCCTCAGTCATGACGAGCGACTTGCGCTCGGCACCCATCATCACCTTGTCCTTGGCCTCTTCGAACTCGGCCTGCGTCACCATCCGCTTGTTGCGGCGGGCAGCGGTCAGTGCGGCCTCGTTGACGAGGTTCATCAGGTCGGCGCCGGAGAAGCCCGGCGTGCCGCGCGCGATGGTCTTGAGGTTGATATCCGGCGCCAGCGGCACCTTGCGAACGTGAACTTTCAGGATCTGCTCGCGGCCGACGACGTCCGGGTTCGGCACCACCACCTGGCGGTCGAAACGGCCGGGACGCAGCAGCGCGGGATCCAGCACGTCGGGCCGGTTGGTCGCGGCGATCAGGATCACGCCTTCATTGGCTTCAAAACCGTCCATCTCGACCAGCAACTGGTTGAGCGTCTGTTCGCGCTCGTCATTGCCGCCGCCCAAGCCCGCGCCGCGATGACGGCCGACCGCGTCGATTTCATCGATGAAGATGATGCAGGGCGCATTCTTCTTGGCCTGCTCGAACATGTCACGGACACGGGAAGCGCCGACGCCGACGAACATTTCGACGAAGTCAGAACCCGAGATCGTGAAGAACGGCACGTTGGCTTCGCCCGCGACCGCGCGCGCAATCAGCGTCTTGCCGGTACCGGGAGGGCCGACCAGCAGCACGCCGCGCGGAATCCGTCCGCCGAGGCGCTGGAATTTTCCAGGGTCGCGCAGGAATTCGACGATCTCCTGCAGGTCCTGCTTGGCTTCGTCGACACCCGCGACGTCCTCGAAGGTGACGCGGCCATGGGCCTCCGTCAGCATCTTGGCGCGCGATTTGCCAAAGCCCATCGCCTTGCCGGCACCGCCCTGCATCTGGCGGGACAGGAAGATCCAGACGCCGATCAGCGCGATGAAGGGCAGCCAGGAAACGAGCAGCGACACGAACCACGGCACGTTATCGCCGGGCGGCTTGGCGGTGATCGAGACCTTGCCGTCATAGAGACGCTTCACCAGCGTCGGATCATTCGGTGCATAGGTCTGGAACGAGGAGCCGTTGGTAAAGGTACCGTGGATTTCCGGCCCCTGGATCACGACGTCGCGCACGCGGTTCTGATCGACCTCGCTCAATAGCTGCGAAAACGTGATGTCCTGCGAAGACGTGCGCTGACCCGGATTCTGGAAAAGCGTGAACAATGCCAACAGCAGCAAGACAATGATGACCCAGAGGGCGAAGTTGCGCAGATTGGCGTTCATTGATCTTCCTTCGTGGTCGCGCGGATCGCGGCCGTATGTCCTTGATAGTAACCCTAGAATATTCCTTGGGTAGTGAGGCGAGAATCCCGGTCCACTACACCCAATCTAGGTGGCGCCCGGGTCAATGCCAAGGGAACCATACGGGACTATTTAACGCATCTTAACGCGATTCCCGTTCAAAAAATGGCGCAAAAGGCCAGGGTTTTTCCGGGTGGTTAAGGCTCTCCGTCCCGATATTACGGATACTGGGAGATAGGAACGCCTGTCACGCCCGGCTAGCCCGCGGCGGCGCTGCATCGACATAAATTCGGCCGCCGGTAAGGCTGATTGCGGCCCCAGCAAGCGTCTGTTTCAGTCTTGATTGCTTTTGGCCGTTCGCAATGGCGTTGTCCAGTACCGCCAGCAGCGCCTCGACCTTGCCGAGTTCCGCGGGTCCTTCGTGACCGGCCCGGTCAATGGCGCGCTTGAGCAGCCGAAGCCGGATTTCCTCGGGCAGACCGGCAAACGCCTGGGCATCGAAACCGAAGCGTGCCGCATCATCACGATCTCTCACGGCGAGATAGCGCTCGGCGCCGTCGGCCAACACCTCAATCGCGGCATTCGCCCGCGCCAGCCTTGATGCCAACCGCGCCAGATTTCGGCTGTCACCGCCCTCCTCTGCCAAAGCCGGCATCAATGCACGCAGCCGCGGCCGCGTGAAGCTCATGTCGCGATTGGTGGGATCGTCGGCAAAGGCGATCTTTGCCTTGTCCAGCGTCGCGACAAGCCGGGACTTCGGGATGTCCAGCAACGGCCGCGCCAGCCACACGCCCTCGCGCTCACTCTCGCGCGCGATCGCCGCGAGACCGGCGATGCCGCTGCCGCGCAACATCCGCATCAACAATGTCTCGGCCTGATCATCGCGGGTATGCGCGGTCAGGATGTGCGTCGCGCCGCTCGCCCGCGCAGCTTTCGCCAGCAGGCGGTAACGGGCCTCCCGCGCGGCAGCCGGCAATCCGGTCTTTGGCTTGGTCCCGGTCCAGCGTAGCGTGCGATGGGGCAGATCGAGCGAGCGGGCGAGGCGCTTGACGTTGCGCGCCTCGCGCGCGGCCTCCGGCCGCAGGCCGTGATCGACAGTGATGGCGATCAGTCGCGGCCCCTGCGTGAGGGAGCGTCGCCATCGCGCGGCGAGCCACATCAGTGCAATCGAGTCGGGACCGCCGGACACTGCCAGCACGAGCGCGGGCGCAGCCTTCCAGCCCGCGAACAGGCGTTTCGCCTCGCTCGCCGAAATGGGGGATAGGTCGAAATCAGGCATAGCCCTGCCGGCGCCATGAAAACCCTATGTTTGGAGCGATCTGCCGATTACCGCAAGGCACTTGGCACTCCCATCAATCTGCTGCTGCGCCAGAAGGCTGCCGCCCCTTTGAAGTTCCGATTGAGCCAGCGCGTCGCTGCGGATCACACGCATCAGTTTAGGAACAAAGCGCAGAGCGTGCCGTTCGGGAGTCTTCATCCCAACCTTCGAGGCCCTCCCATGTATCACCACGTCAAGAAACTGATGTTCACCGTTCGCGTCGACGAACCCGATCCGCGCTTTGGCAACATGCTTCTCGAGCAGTTCGGCGGCGCAAACGGCGAACTCGCTGCCGCGATGCAGTATTCGATACAGGGCCTCAATTGCGAGGATCCGGATCGCAAGGACCTGCTGATGGACATCGGCACCGAGGAACTCAGCCATCTCGAGGTAGTCGGCACCCTGGCGCGCATGCATCTCAAGCCGGCAAAATTCGACCGTCAGGCCGCCGAAGCCGATCCGCTCATCGCCATTGCGGGCGGTGGCGGGGTCAACCTGTTCAACTCGCAAGGCAACGCGTGGACAGCCGACTACCTGAAGATAACAGGAGAGCTCGACGTCGATCTGCGCAGCAACATCGCGGCCGAGGCGCGAGCCAAGATCGTCTACGAGCGGCTGATCAATTTCTGCGACGATGCCGGCACCAAGGACGCGCTGCAGTTCCTGATGACCCGCGAGATCACCCACATGAAGGCGTTCGCTCTGGCGCTCGAAAGCATGAACAAGCCGGCCTTCAGCGTCGGCCGCATCGCGCCAACGCCGGGATTGGTCGACCAGTTCTTCAACGATTCCACCGGCACCGGCGAGCATGGCGAAATCGACACGCGCGGCCCATGGAACGAAGGCAACGGCTGGGTATTCACGGAATCTCCGGCCATTCAGGCCGAACCGGGCGCCGGCACCGTCATCGTCACAGAAAGTTCTCCGCCGGTCGATGAAGCCGGACTCGAGGATCTCTTGATCAATGAGCTCCGCGACATCCTGCACGCTGAGAAACAGCTCACCAAGGCGCTTCCGAAAATGGCCCAGGCAGCACGCTTCGATCAACTGCGCGAGCTGTTCGAGCAGCATCTCGCCGAGACCGAGAACCAGGTCGAACGCATCAACGAGTGCTTCGAATTGCTCGGCAAGACAGCCCGCGCGAAGCCCTGCAAGGGGATGATGGGGCTAGTCCAGGAAGGCCAGGAGGTCATGGCCGAAGGCGAGGAAAAGGAAGACGCCGCGGCCGATCTGGCGCTGATCGGTGCCGCCCAGCGCGTCGAGCACTATGAAATCTCCGCCTACACAACGGCGAAGAATCTCGCCCAGCAATTACGCCACAGCGCGGTCGTCGCCTTGCTGTCCAAGTCGCTCGCCGAGGAAGAAAATTCGGATCAGCTTCTCAACCAGGTGGCGCGGTCGCTGATGTCGGTGGCTAAGATGCCGGCTGCGATCGAGCAAGCCGAACAATAGACAGCAAGGTGCAAGGGGTCTCTGCTGCGGGCCACCGAGGCTGCAGCAGAGATCGCGGTTAGCATTTGACCCGCTTTTGCTCACGATCGACGGCGGCTTTGACGCCGGCAGATGCGCGCGGATATTTCCGCGTGACTTCGCCGAGCGCCGCGCAGGCGGCTTCCTTTTCCTTCAGCGCCGCAAGCGATTGGCCGAGCCGCAGCAGCGCGTCCGGCGCCTTGCCTGATTTGTCGAACTTGGTGGTCACGCCAAGAAACGCTTCCGCGGCGTCACGATATTGCTGGCGCTGGAAATAGCTTTCGCCGAGCCAGTATTGCGCATCGCCAATCAGCGGATCGCTCGGATATTTCTGCGCAAAATTCTTCATGGTCTCTTCGGCCAGCGCGTAATCCTTGCGCTGCATGTAGCCGATGCCGAGATCGAACTCGTCCTTGGATGTGGCCGAGGGCGGCAACGTGGTCAGCGCAGCGGTGGCGCCGGGCCCCGGGCCGCGCGGCGGCGGTGCGGCTGCAGCGGGCGGCGGCAAGGCACCACCGGGGTCGCGCGGACCGCCGAGATTGAGCGGCTCACCCGGTCCGCGTCCACCGGGGGCGCCGACCGAAGCTTCGTTCGAGACCGGCAATTGGCCGCCGCCGAGTGCACGCGGCGCACCGGGAGCGTTGGGATTCTGGTTGGGGTCGAAGGCATCGCCGCGGCGCCGGCTGCCGACCGCCGGGGCTGCCGGCTCCTGCACGATGGGCGCCGGCGAGGCGATCTGCGGTTGCCGGTCATAGCCGGGTTGAGTCTGCGGATAGCCCTGCGGCTGGCGCGCCCCCTGCTGCGGATAACCTTGTTGCGGATAGCCCTGTTGCCCCTGCGGCGGGCCGGGCTGAACTGGAGGCGGCGCCGCGGCCACGTTGGGCTGCGCACCCGGAGGCTGGCCGCCCGGCGCAGGCGGTGCGCCGCCGAGCTGCCGCAGCCTATCCTCAAGCTGGCGGTTGCGGTACTGCAGTTCCTCGTTCTGGCCGGTCAGTTGCCGGAGCTGGTTTTCCAACCGCTGGATCCGCATCTCCAGATCGGCGTCGTCGGACTGCGCCTGGACCTGCGGGGAGCCTTGCGGAGAACGCTCCCACGGGAACGTGATCTGTGCGGACGAGGTCTGCACAGACAAAGCCAGCATCGCGGCAATTGCCGCGGCGCCGGCAGCATTGAGGAATCTGGATGACATTTTGCCCTGACGACGAAAATCACGTGGTCAAACGAAAGCAGAACACATTGAGAGAGGGAGTACGCCGGAATTGTGACTGGCGTTTCCGAATCGGTTTGCTGCATCCCGGTATGGTTTAGTATCTGCTGCAAGACAAGCCGCCCGGTCCGGCAGTCTGTTCACAAATCGAGGGAGACCCGCTCATGCACGTGTCTGTGAACGGAGTGCGGCTGTTCTTCGACGTCGAGGGCGCGAAATTCGTCCCCGACGGCCCGGTGATGCGGGAAAAACCGGTGCTCTTGATGCTGCATGGCGGCCCTGGCGCCGACCACTCGATCTACCGGCCCGCCTACTCCGCCTTGGCCGACATCGCCCAGGTCGTCTATCTCGACCATCGTGGCAACGGCCGCAGCGAGGATGGTCCACGAGAGGGCTGGAATCTGGCGCAATGGGGCGATGACGTGCGCGCCTTCTGCGAGGTGCTCGGCATCGTCGATCCGATCGTGCTCGGCGCGTCGTTCGGCGGCATGGTCGCACTTGCCTATGCCACGCGCCATCCGGATCACCCTTCCAGACTGATCCTCATCAGCACCGAGGCCGCCGGTGGTTCCTATCGGGAACGGCGCGTAGCGCTGTTTGAGCGCTTCGGTGGGCCGGAAGTGGGTGCGCTGGCTCGGCGCCGATTTCTGGCGCCTGAAGGCGCCCTGGATCAGACAGAGCGCGACGCCTGGCTGCGGCTCGCCATGCCGGTCTATACGCGAATGCCGCGCGATCCGGACATGGCGAGGCGTGCGGTCAATCGCCGAGAGGTGGCGCTGCACTGGTTCGCAAGACCCGACGGCGAGAGCGACAGCTTCAACATGTTTCCGGATCTCGGTCGCATCCGCTGTCCAACACTCGTGCTCGGCGGCGAGGACGATCCGATGCATCCGATCGAGAGCCAGGCGGATATCGCCGCCGCGCTGCCGCCGCGTCTCGTGCAGTTCGAGCGCTTTGCCGGTTGCGGCCACGGCGTGATCAATGATGCCCCCGAACGCACGCTGGCCGTTATCCGCGATTTCATCCTGCGCCCAAAAATAAAGCCGACGCCCGAAGGCGCCGGCTTTCAAACTCTGCCAAAGGCCTGACGGCTCAGGCGCCGGCGTTCAGCACCGTGACCGCGCGGCGGTTCTGCGACCAGCAGGAGATGTCGTTACAGACCGCCACCGGGCGCTCCTTGCCGTAGGAGATCGTGCGCATGCGGTTCGGGTCGATGCCGCGCGAGGCGAGATAGCTGCGCACCGACTGGGCGCGGCGTGCGCCGAGCGCGATGTTGTACTCGCGGGTGCCGCGCTCGTCGGCATGGCCTTCGATGGTGAAGGAATAGCGGTTGTAGGTCTGCAGCCACTGCGCCTGCTTCTCCAGGGTGGCGATCGCCTGCGGGCTCAGATCGGTCTGGTCGCTCTCGAAGAACACGCGGTCGCCGACATTAACCACGAAATCCTGCTGGCTGCCCGGGGTTGCCGCACTGGCCATCGCGCCATCGGCGCCGACATTGTTCTTGGCGCAGGCGCCCATCGACAGCGCCACAGCGACCACGGCCGCCAGCTTCCATCCCTGGAGGATACGCATCTGGTATTTCATTCCGGAGCCTCCAACGCTCACGTTTTTCGACTGTTATCCGGTCTACAGGTGGATGGTTAAGCGAACGTTCCGTCAACCTTGATGGAACCTTGCCAGACCCGATCAAATGCCGACAACCCGTGAAAAGCGACTGCGATAGTTAATGATTTGTAAATGTGGCGCGAGGGTGAAGGCAAGCGCGCATGGGCCGAAATCACCGGATTTGCGGCGTTTCGGCAACGGTGGCCCCAGAACGGTGGCCCAAGAATGGCGAGTCGCGGAAATTCGGATAGGGCCTATGCCGGATGGTCTGATCCGCCGTTGTCCGGCCGGTTCAGGAAGTCGGAACGATCGAGGCCTGCTCGAAGGATGTGACGACACGGCGCGGCGAGGAATGGCGCTCGCCGGCGCGCTGGAACAGCATCCGCCGCTCGACGGACGTCGAACGCATGATGGGAAAACGGGTCATGACCTTTTCCCGCACGGCCCGGTAATCGGACGCCATCAATGCCACCTTTGGCAAAAAGCCCGGAAACGAACGCGGTTCGGCGATGACCTCGGACATGAAGACCCGGCGATAGAACGCCTGGTGCTCGGCACGAACGAGCGCCAGCCCGGTATCGGCGTTGAAATGCTCGCATGCCAGATAGGCCAGCCGCACCGTCAGGTAGGGAAGGTCAGGAAACCGCCTCGTTTTTTCGGGGTCCGCTGCCAAACGAAGCGGATCGATGAAAACTTCGCCTTGATCGAGGCGCGGGTGAAGAACATCGCCGAACAAGTCGGCTGAACCGGAAATCCGACATTCTGACGTCACGACGTTGAGGCGGATCGAACTACAGAGTTCTCCGTCAACATAGATTCCGAATATCCAGGCGTTGGGCGCATCGTCGTAACGATCGCTGACGCGCTGAGACTCCGACGGCGAGGTTACTCCGCCGTGGAGATAGGCTTTGTAACGCATCAAATAGATGCAATCTTTTTCCTCGGGAGTTTCCATGAGTCGGTAATCGACGCGATCAGATAACCCTGACTCCGGCGCAAAGAGCGAAGTGCGCGGTTCGGCTCTGGCCTTCATCTGTACTCCTAATCTTTCCATAACAACTTCTACGAGTGCGAAAAGATTAACGGTCCCTTAACAAAATTGCAAAGGCTTAGACACGTTAGGGTTAACCTTGCAGCCCGCAAAAACCCGGAGTAGCCGGGTCGAGAGCACAAACACAGTGGGGCTGATTAGGCTGAAGTCAGGCGATCGATCGCGAAGAAACAGCGACGATCTGATCGTCAGGCATGCGGCGACCGTGCGACGCATTGAGCAACTGCCGGACGCGCACGGCCGGAACCGGCGGGCTGAACAGATAGCCTTGCGCTTCCGTTACCGCCCCGTCGGCGCTGATCAATTCGAGTTGCTCGTTGGTCTCGATGCCCTCGACCACGACGGACATTCCAAGATCGGCTGACAGCCGCGCCACGCCGCGCAGCAGCGTCAGCGGACGGTCGCTATCGATCCCTTCCAGGAAGGAGCGGTCGATCTTCACCTTCTGCAATGGGAAGTTGTGCAGATAGCTGAGGCTCGAATAGCCGGTGCCGAAATCGTCGAGCGAGATCCGCACGCCGAGCGAGTGCAATTGCGACAGCACGTCGTGGGTCAACTGCGTGTTACGCAGCAGTGAGGATTCGGTGATCTCGATTTCGAGCCGGTTCGCCGGCAGGCCGGAGACTTCGAGCGCGTAGCGGACCTCGCTCAGCACGTCGCGCTGATGGAACTGCTGCGGCGAGAAGTTGACGGCAACGCTGACGGCTTCGGGCCATTTCATGCATTCCATGCAGGCCTTGCGCAAAATCCAGCGGCCGAGATCGACAATCAGACCCATGTCCTCGGCGATTGGAATGATGTCGGTCGGCGACACCGTGCCGCGGACTGGATGATTCCAGCGTATCAGCGCCTCGCAGGTCGATATCCGGCCCGACTTGAGATTGACCAGCGGCTGGAAGAACAGCTCGAACTCCTCGTTGGCCAGCGCCTTGCGCAGGTCCAGTTCGAGGATACGGCGGGATTCGACGATTTGCGCCATCTCCTCCCGGAAGAAGCAAAAGGTGCCGCGGCCGTCGGCCTTGGCGCGATAGAGCGCCATGTCGGCATTCTTGAGCAGCGTGTCGGCGCTGACGCCGCGCGAGGTCATGGCAATGCCGACGCTGGCGCCGATCTCGACCAGATGGTTGTCGATCTTGTAGCGCTCGCTCAGGCGATCGACGATGCGCCGCGCGAGACCGGCGGCGTCGTCGGGGGACTGGATGTTCTGCTGGAACACCACGAACTCGTCGCCGCCGAAGCGCGCCACGAAATCCTCGGGCCGCAGCATTTCACGCAGGCGACCGGCCACCGCGCACAGCAACTGGTCGCCGCAGGGATGGCCGAGCGTGTCATTGACCTGCTTGAACTGGTCAAGGTCGACGAACAGCAGCGCCGACAACTGTTCGGCGCCCTGCTGGGCTGCCAGAAGATGTCCGATCTCGTCGCGGAAGTTGACCCGGTTGGGGAGCTCGGTCAGTTCGTCATACCGCGCCAGATGGCTGATCTTGGCTTCGGAGTTGCGCCGCTCGGTAATGTCTTCCAGGAGCACGACTGCGCCGCCGCCGGCCATCGGCTGGAAGGTCCACGATAGCGAACGGTTTCTGGTGAGATCGGGGTCCGCGGTGACGACGTCCATGGCCTGTGAATTCTCGATTTCGGCGAGGATCATTTGTCCACTCGCCGCCGAGATCGATCCGGCACTCACGCAGGCGGCGATGATGTCGGGCGCGCTCGCGCCCTGCTGCACGAGATCTTCGGACAGATCCATCATTTCGCAGAAGCGGTGATTCATCACCGCAAGCTGTCCGTCGCCGCGGAACATGCACAGACCGTGGGGCATGTTGTTCAAGGCGGTATCGAACTGTCCGGCCAGCGCCGCCTCGCGCTCGCGCGCCAGAAGCGCCCGCAAGAATATGCCGTGCAAATTGGCCGACATCTGCATGACAACGATAAGGAACGCCGCGGTGATAACCGACATGGCGATGTAATAGGGCGTACCACGCAGCGCCAGCGCGATCACGGTTGGACCGAAGGCAAGTGCAGCCTGCAACTGGAATATCCATTGCCGTCCATAGGCCCTACCTGCGCCTCCCGATAGGACCCCCGTAATGACGGACAAACAGATCATATGGGCGACGGCATCGTCGCTGCTCAGCATGGTGACGGCGCCCCATATGCCCATTGCAGCGGCCTGGATTATCGCCCCGATCTGATATCGCTTTTTCCACCGCTCAGCTTCATCGGCCGTCAGGTTCGCTTTACAGGCTTGGTACCGTTGCAAATCGAAAGCCCGGATCGCACCGGCGAGCAGCAGAAGCCCGACGCATGCCCAGATCAGATTTTCGCCGGTCTTCAGCGCGGTCAGGCTCGCCGCGACGGCCAGGAAGAAGATGCCGACGTGCACCGGACCTTGAGTTTCGAACAGCGAGTCGATCAGCGCCGCCGCAATCTTCGGCGATATCTGTCGCTGGTCCGGCTCTCCGCTCTGATTGGCGAGCTGCATATTCGGGGCACGCATCCTGTTAGGGGTGCGTAGTTCTACCCTTCTCAGATGAAGTCTTTCTGAGCGAACATCGTTACCGAGATGTTGCTTTTATTCGGCGCACGAACAATTTGCCTGAAAAATCAGCAGGCTAGGCAATGTTTGCCGGTTAATGACAGGCCGTCCGCGCGGCCCGGTTGCACTACGACAACAGCGGCGACCACGCCGGATCGGAGGCGAAACCGGGCGTTGGTACGCGCAATTCGTTGCGACCGGAGATATCGACCGTGTACAGCGACGGCCCGCCGCTGCCGCCGGGATCGCGGAAGAACATGACGACCCGGCCGTTCGGCGCAAAGGTCGGCCCCTCGTTATGGAAACCCGAGGTGAGGATGCGTTCGCCCGAACCGTCGGTCTTCATGATGCCGATGGCGAATGCCCCGCCGCCCTGCTTGGTGAAGGCGATGTAGTCGCCGCGCGGCGACCACACCGGCGTCGAATAGCTGCCCTCGCCGAACGAGATGCGCTGCGCGCCGCCGCCGGTGGCCGGCATCACGTAGATCTGCGGCTTGCCGCCGCGGTCGGATTCGAAACAGATCCGGCTGCCGTCGGGCGAATAGGACGGCGAGGTGTCGATCGCCGGCGTATCGGTCAACCGCGTCGTCGATTTCGACCGCAAATCCATCACGAACAGGTTGGAGTTGCCGCCCTGCTGCAGGCTCATGATGATGCGCTGGCCGTCCGGCGAGAAGCGTGGCGAGAACGACATGCCCGGGAAATTGCCGACGATCTCGCGCTGCCCGGTCTCGACGTTGAACAGATAGACGCGCGGATCGCCCTGGCCGAATTCCATGTAGGTGATCTCTTGCGTCGACGGCGAGAACCGCGGCGTCAGCACCAGATCGGATCCCCTGGTCAAATACCTGACATTGGCGCCGTCCTGATCCATCAGCGCCAGCCGCTTGACGCGGCGCTCCTTCGATCCGGTCTCGTCGACGAAGACGACGCGGCTGTCGAAATAGCCCTTCTCGCCGGTCAGCCGCTCATAGATCTGGTCGGAGATGATATGCGCGATCCGCCGCCAGTATTCCGGCGAGGTGAAATATTGCTGGCCGGTGAGCTGCTGGTTGGTGTTGACGTCCCAGAGGCGGAATTCCGCTTTGAGGCGGCCGTCGCCCTGCCGCGTCATCCGTCCCGTCACCAGCGCCTGCGCGTTGATCTGCTTCCAACTATTGAACTGCGGCGCGGTATCGATATTGGAAATGCGCTCGATGAACGCGGCCTGGTCGATCGGCGCGAACAGTCCGCTGCGCTTGAGATTGTTGGTGATGACCTGCGACACGCCGACGCCGACCTCGGCGTCTCCAGGCGTGCCCGCGACGAAATTCGGGATCGCGATCGGCAGCGGGGTGAATTCGCCCTCTGGAACGATGATGCGCTTGGGCGCTTGGGCGGACGCACCGCCGACGTGACCGCCCATCAAGAGGCCGGTCGAGGCCATTCCGGCAATAACCTGCCGGCGGCTCAGGCGGAACGGCATATCAAGCAATTCATCTTTGTCAGTCATCGCTTCAAACTCATGATCGGAGCGCCGTCAGGTCGCTCGCTCCTGGAACACCGGCTCAAAATTTTTCCATTCATCGAACAGCGCCGCCGGCAGTTTGTAAGGCTGACATTCGATGATCGCGCGCAACGCGCTCTCCTGATAGACGCGCAGATACGGCGTCGCCGGCGTTCCTATAGGAACCGGCGTGCCTTCGAGGCTGCCATCGCGCTTCAGGCGAATAGCGAAGATGGCCTCGGGCTTCTGCGACTCGAGGGCGCCATAGGGTTTTTTCCAGCAGCGCGCGACCTGCTGCTTGAACATCGCGCCCCATGTCGCGGAATTGTCCGCAGCCGCGCCCTTCGAAAGGCCGAGCGCGGCATTGGAATTCAACGTGTCGCCGGTCGTGGCCTGACGCGACGGATCACGCTTGTCGAGCAGGGCCGCGATCTGGTTCTGATCGAAGTGCCGCTCCACGATCCGCTGCTTCGGCGGCTCCGGCGGCGGCTTGGCGGCCTGCACCGGCGGCTTCGGCGGCGGCTTCTTCTCTTCTTTCTTGATGGTGTCGCCGATCTGATCGACCTTCGGCGGATCGGGCTTTTTCTCGACTTGCTTCGGCTCTTCCTTCGGCTTCTCGACGACCTTCGGCGGATCGGGCTTCTTCTCGACCGGCTTTTCCTCGACCTTCGGCTGGGGCGGCGGCGCGGTCTCGGTCACAACAGGCGCCTTCTCGGTGATCTTGCCAACGGCGTCATCGACCGGCTTGGCTTCAGCAACTTTCTCGACCAGCGGCTTCGGATTTTCCTTCTTGCCCGTCTTCATGCCCGCCATGACCTTGGCAAGCTCATTGGGAGAAATCACATCGACCGCTACAGAATCTTCCGGCGGCATTTCGAGGGCCTTGGTCGAGACAGACACCATCGCCCACCCCAGCACGAGGACGTGTAGGGCAACCGACGCAACCAGTGTCTTGTCGACGTCCTTGAGCTTCACTTGAGCTTTCCCGCTCCGCCGTCAATCGTCGCGCGCCGCTTCATGGCTCAGGAGCCCTGCTCCGGCACGATGACGATATTCGCCTTGAACCCCGCCGTCCGAATATACCCCAATAATTTCATCATATCCGTATAACAAACGTCTTTGTCCCCCCGCAGGTATACCACCCTCTCAGCCTCCGATCTGGTCTCCTTGATCGCCGTTATCTTGGGCAGGAGCTCATTGGCCGGAATCAGCGTATCCCCGAGATAGAGCTCGACGTTGGAATTGCAGGCCCCGCCGGTGCGCTTGACCGACAGCGTCAGCGGCGGCGCGTTGGCTTGCAGTTGCCTGCCGCCGCCGGCGACGGGCAGATCGATATCGATCGTCGAGGTCATCAGCGGCGCCGCCACCATGAAGATGATCAGCAGCACGAGCATCACGTCGACCATCGGCGTGACGTTGATCTCCGCCATCACGGCGGCGCGACGACGGCCGCGGCGTCCACCGCCGCCTCCGGCCGAACCTGCCATGTTCATCGCCATGATCTTGATCTCACGATGCGCTCATCATTTGCCACGCCTCACGCCCGCTCGTCGATCTGGCGGGACAGGATGGCTGAAAACTCGTCGGCAAAACCTTCCAGCCGCTGCGCCTGCCGATTCACCTCGGATGTGAACTTATTGTAGAAAATCGTCGCCGGGATGGCGGCGATAAGACCGATAGCGGTCGCAAACAGCGCTTCCGCGATGCCGGGCGCAACGACCGCCAGCGACGTGTTTTTGGAAGCCGCGATCGACTGGAAGCTCGACATGATGCCCCAGACGGTTCCGAACAGGCCGACGAACGGTCCGGCCGATCCGACGGTCGCCAGCACCAGAAGCCGCCGCTCCAGCCGCTCGACCTCGCGGGCGATGGAGACGTTCATCACCTTCTCGATCCGCATCTGCAATCCGGCAAAGGAGCGCGACTGGCTCTCGAACGAGCGCTTCCATTCGCGCATGGCGGCGACGAAGCACGCCGCCATCGATTGGGTCGGCTTGGCCGACAGCGCGCGGTAGAGTTCCTCGATCGACTGTCCCGACCAGAACGCCTGTTCGAAGCGGTCCATCGCGCGCTTGGTGCGGGAATAGAGGAAAATCTTGTCGATCGCGATCGCCCAGACCCAGACCGAGCAGGCGAGCAGGCCCAGCATGACCGACTTCACGACCCAGTGGGCCTGCCAGAACAGCGCGATCAGCGACACGTCAGCCGAGACGAGCGGCAGGGCTGACGGAGCCACGTCGGCGGGATTCATGAGTAGTATCCTCTCAACGCAAGTATCCCTATTTCCTCCGGGAGCAAATGGCCGCCGGTTCCACAGCCGCGCGTCGGGCGCGGCGATATGCGCCAGCGCGAGAGCCTGTTTCCTGTCGCATGGGGGGCCCGCCGAAAGCCGGGCCTTGCTTCCCCTGCCAACATGTCAAAACGAGGGCTGCCAGCGCGTCATTCCGTCCCTAACCAGACGCTAAGCTTGGTTAACTTTCGGTTACCAATAGGGAATTCCATTGCCGGAAGTCCAGTGCGGCCGGGCGTTTAAGGGGCCGACGGGTTGGGTTCCAGGCCTTCCCGGAGGTTGCGGCAGGGACGGCGCCCTCGCCCTATGAGACCTCCTTCGGGTAAAGGGCCGGAGCGAAGCCGGCTCTCTCCACGTCATGTATGGACGGCCCCCTCTCGGCAAGGGCTTTTTGGTGCTTCGGCAACGGATCGGGGAGCGGTCATGTATACGGCCTCGAGAAGCGGCCATTGA
>NZ_JADPKF010000082.1:0-111745 GCF_023073815.1 Bradyrhizobium sp. 157
AATCTTCGTCATGGACGGTCCCCTTGTCTGGTTCGACTCAGCATCGCCAGTCTGGCACATCGATGCCGTTCGGGGGCCGTCCACCCCATCATTGCGAGCCAACGGGTCGCGCGAATGCGCACCCGATGACAGGCTCCGCGAAGCAATCCACGCCTCAACGCGGGGGGATAGGTGGATTGCTTCGTCGCTTCAGCGCAAAATTGCTCCGCAATTTTGTCGCGAGCTTCTCGCAATGACGCGGAGAGAGCTGCGCTTCACCGAGAAGTTCGCGGTCTAGCTCTACTCCGGAATTGCACGCGCACGCCAGCGCGACTCGAAGCTATCATCGTCATCCAGCATCCGCGCCTGCGCATCCATCGGCTCGCTACGTTTCTCCGCGGCGACGGCGATCGGTGCCGCGTCGGACATTTGCGCTGGTGCCGTGGCAGGCCATTTCAGCAATGATTTTGAAATCATGGTCTTGCCGGCGTACCAGCATTTGCGCCCGTCGATCAGGCGCCACGACCAATGCCCCTGCTGATTTGACGGTACCGCCGCACTGCAGTCCCTGACCTGTGCGGCCGGCGCGCTGACCGGAAGCAGCACGGCTACGACAACGGCGAGAAAGACTGACTGAACCTGCCCTTTCATCGAATCCCCCTTGCGGTAGATCTGGACGCGGGTGGGAGGTTCTTCCCCGATTCTGGTCACAAAAAGTCGAAAATTGGGCCACTTTCCGCGTAAGTGGCTGCAAATGCTGTCCAATCCTGCCGCTGAGCTTCTCTCGTCAGCCGCGGACGTCCCTTCTCTCCGTGTGGGAGAAGGTGGCGTAGGCGGCCTATGGCCGCCGTCTCTTAGAGAACGCCGATGCCTCGCATCGGCTATGGGCGCGATGCGGCAGCGAGACGGATGAGGGGTCTGTCTCCGCGGAGAGAACCCCTCATCCGGCGCTTCGCGCCACCTTCTCCCACAAGGGGAGAAGGGAAACGACAACGCGTTGCGAGCGTTCGCAAAACAAAAAGCCCGGTCTTTCGACCGGGCTTTTCGTTTCAATCCTCGGGATTCTTTCAGGCAGCTTCATCCGCCACGGCAGCGTCGTCGCCATCGGCATCGACATCGGCCTCGTCGGCCTCAGTGTCAGCCTCGGTGGCTTCCGCCTTGGCGCCGCGGCGCGGGCTCTTGGCGAGCTGGCTCTCGATTTCCTTGACCGCTTCGGTCTCGGTCGAATGCTGCACGACCGCGATTTCGCGCGACAGCCGATCGAGCGCCGCTTCATAGAGCTGGCGTTCAGAGTAGGACTGCTCGGGCTGCGATTCCGAGCGATAGAGGTCGCGGACCACTTCGGCGATCGCGACGATGTCGCCCGAATTGATTTTGGCTTCGTATTCCTGCGCCCGGCGCGACCACATCGTGCGCTTGACGCGCGCACGGCCTTTCAGGGTTTCGAGGGCCTTCTTGACCAGCGCCGGCTCGGACAGCTTGCGCATGCCGACATTGGCGACCTTGGCGGTCGGCACGCGGAGCGTCATCTTGTCCTTCATGAAATTGATCACGAACAGCTCAAGCTTGGCGCCCGCGATCTCCTGCTCCTCGATGGCCAGGATCTGGCCGACGCCGTGAGCCGGATAGACCACGAATTCATTGGCCTTGAAGCCCTGACGCTGGGTCACAACCTTCTTCGGCTCCTCGACGCGCGGCGCGGCGGCGACCGGCTTGGCAGGGGCCTTCGGCGCGGCAGCTTTCGCCGGCGCAGCCTTCACGGGGGTCTTGACGGGATGCTTGGCAGCAACTTTCGGGGCAGAATTCTTCACACCCGTCGCTTTCGCGGCGGTCTTGGCAGTCTTTTCTGGCATTGCGCTTCTTTTGTTCTTTGAGGACTTTGTGGCCGAAACCTTCTTGGCGTCCTTCATGGGCGCCTTGGCACGGCCTTTGGTTGCGCTGCGGCTGGCCGGAGCGGCTTTTTTCGTCGTCTTGGAAGCACTCTTTTTACGCGTTTTCTGTGACACAGCCTGCGCGCGGAACTGCCACGCCCCTGTTCGATGTTTTTACGGAAACCCACCGGGGCCACAGGTTACGCATGGCCGGGGATCGGCTTGTAATGTGCCCAATATAGCACATTTTCCGCAAAAATCAATGATTTACACCGGGTTCCGGGCCCTTACGGGGCGGTTTCCGCCATAAGTACGCTAACAGGGTTAAATCCGGCAACCGCGTTCGGTTCAGATTGGGGCCGAAAAGGCTCAACGAGCCCTTAGCTTATCCACAGGCTTAATCGCCGGCACCGGGTTCCTTGGAAAAATATTTCTCGAACTTGCCCTCGACACCTTCGAATTCTTTCGCGTCCGGCGGCGCTTCCTTCTTCTGGGTGATGTTGGGCCAACTCTTGGCGTACTCGGTATTGACCTCGAGCCACTTCTCGAGGCCCGGCTCGGTGTCGGGTTTGATGGCGTCGGCGGGACACTCGGGTTCGCAGACGCCACAGTCGATGCATTCGTCCGGATGGATGACCAGCATGTTCTCGCCCTCGTAGAAGCAGTCGACGGGGCAGACCTCAACGCAGTCGGTATATTTGCACTTGATGCAGGCTTCAGTGACGACGTAAGTCATCCAACGCTCCGAAACGGACCAGTTTTCCGGGGTTTGCGTAGCGCATGCAGTGCGCTGCCGCAAGGGAAGCAGCGGGCCTGTAGCGGCCGTTTTTCAGGCGTCCCTGCGTGCTCTGCGCAGATAGTTATTGTTTGCCGATCTGCAAATCGACATAGAGCACGCGCGCCGCCGCAGCGTCGCCGCGCCGCTCGGAAAATCCCACCACTTTCAGGATGCGCACGGTGCGATCGAGCCCGATCGTCAAGACGTCGCCGACCTTCACCGAATGTCCCGGCGCCATTTCACGCACGCCGTTGATGCGGACGTGGCCGGCCTCGACGAGGGCGGCAGCCGAGGTGCGGGCCTTCACCACCCGCGCGTGCCACAGCCATTTGTCGAGACGCTGCCGCTCCAAATATTTGCTCGACTATTCCTTGCGGTTGCCGGCGAGTTGCTCTTTCAGCGCCGCCAGCTTTGCGAACGGTGAATTCGGATCGACCGGCCGGTCGCGCTCGCGTGGGCTCGCGCTCGTCGCCCATTGACGGTGCGAGGGGCCGCTCTCGCGCTTGTCGCGACCGCCCTTGTCGCGTCCGCCGAAATCACGGCCGCCGCGCTCGCCCTTGTCGCGACCACCCTTGCGCTCGCCCTTGTTGCGATCGAATTTGTCGCGGCGCTCCTCGCGGTCGCGGCCCTTGCCCTCGAAACGCTCGCGCGGCGGACGATCCGGACGCGCTTCTGCCGCAGGCGCGCCTTCCGCGGCCGGCGCTGCCGTAGCATCGGCCGGTGCGCCCTCGCGCGGCTTTCTGAACTCGCCATGGCGTCGGCCGCGGCGATGACGCTGCTCGCGCTGGGCGCCCTCACCAGCTTCGCCGCTTGCCGCTTGCGCTCCTTCGCCCGCGCGGTGATGGCGCTGGCGGCTGCGGTCGTGATGCGGACGGCGCTCGTCGGAACGGCCGCCGGGCCGCCAGACTTCGACGAGTTGCGGCTCGGCCGGTGTCTCGGATTTCTCCTCCGGCTTGGCTTCAGTTTCAGGCTTGGCTTCAGTTTCAGCGCTGGCTTGAGCGGCTTTAGCAGGCGCTTCGGATTCGCTGGGCGCCTCGCTCGCGGTGGCAGGCTCGGCCGCAGCTTCCGCGGCGCTGACCGCTTCCGCCGTCTCCTGTTCCGGCGGCGCATCCAGAATTGCGGCTTCCGCCGGCGTGGTCTCGGCGGGCGCAGCTTCAGCCGCAGCAGTCGGCTCCTCGCTGGCAGCAGGCGCCAGCGAAACCTCAGGCAGCAGCGACGCCGACGATACCGGTTCGCTCGACACCGGGACTTCGGCCGCGACTTCTTCCGCGGGCGCATCAGCCGTCGCCTCGGCGCTCGCCTCGACCGGCGGTGTTTCGGCGGAGACCGTCTCGACAACAACCTCAGGCGCGGGCTTCGGTGGCAGCGGCGGGCGGCGATCCATGCGGTAGCCGAGCGCGCGCAGGATCGAGGCAAAATCTTCGCCGGCCGATCCCGTGAGCGAGGTCATCGCCTGCGTCACCACAAAACCGCGGCCATCGAACGCGCCGGCCGGCTTTTCGCCGGGCGACGTCTCGCGCCAGGCCAGCGCGGGACGGATGAGATCGGCGAGCCGCTCAAGAATGTCGACGCGCACGGCGCGCTCGCCGCACTGGCGATAGCCGAGCACGCGATAGGCATCGCGCGGCAGCGCCTTGTCGACCGGGAACGAGGTGCGCCCCGAGCTCGCCAGATGCTGCGCGCCCGACAGCGCCGACATATCGACATTGTCCTGCTTCTCGGCCCACAGCAGCGACGCCAGCGCGCGCGCCGCAGGTTTTAACAGCGCCGGGAAATAGATGTGATAAGCGCCGAAGCGCACGCCGTATTTGCGCAACGTCGCGCGCGAGGCCTGGTCGAGATCCTTCATCTCGCTGGCGATCTTGCTCCGCTCCAGCACGCCGAGCGCTTCGACGAGCTGGAACGCGATGCCGCGCGCGATTCCCGTGATGTCCTCGGCCTTGGACAGGCCGAACAGCGGGCCCAACAGCTTTTCGATATGCGTCTTCAGCCACAGATCGAGCCGCGCCTGCACGGCCTCGCGCGACGCGCCGGACAGCCGCTCGTCGGCAATGATGCGGATGCGCGGATGCAGCGCGTCGTCGGCGGCGACGAGCTTTGCCACCGCATCGCCGGTCCAGCGGATGGTGCCGTCGGAGGTCAGCACGAACTGATCGTCCGGCGCGGCGCTAAGTTTGCCGGCGCGCGCGTCGATCTCGCTCGCCAGCACCTGCTGGGCGGCCGCCTGCAGCGCTTTCGCGTCCGAGCCGGCTTCCGCCGCATCGGGCGCGAAGGTAAATCCATCGAGCCGGCCGATCGCGTGGCCTTCCACAATCACTTCGCCGGTCTTGCCAATTTCCGTATTCAAAACTGAGTTCTCCCGCAGGCGGCGCATCAATACACTGGTCCGCCGGTCAACGAAACGCTCCGTAAGGCGTTCATGCAGCGCATCGGATAATTTATTTTCCACCTCACGGGTGATCCCCTGCCAGTGGTCGGGGTCGGACAGCCAGTCCGGCCGGTTGGCGACGAAGGTCCAGGTGCGAATTTGCGCGATCCGGCCCGACAGCGTGTCGATATCGCCGGTAACGCGGTCGGCCTGGTCGACCTGGGCGCCAAACCATGCGTCGGGTATCCGACCCTTTCGCATCAGGAATGCATAAAGCGTGGTCACGAGTTCGGCGTGGGCAGCGGGTGCGATCTTGCGGTAATCCGGGATCTGGCAGGCGTCCCACAGCCGTTCCACGGCTGATGCGCCGTGGGCCATTTCCCTCACCTCGCCGTCGCGCGCCGCATGATCGAGCACGCGCAAATCTTCGGCAATCGGCGCGCGGGTCAGCGCGTCGTGGCCCGGCGGCAGCGCCAGCGAGACCTGCAGCGCGCCGAGCGAGGAGAAATCCAGCTTCGAATTGCGCCATTGCAGCATTTTGACGGTATCGAAGGTGTGGTTCTGCAGCGCGTTCACCAGTTCCGGCTCGAACGGTGCACAGCGGCCCGTGGTGCCGAAGGTGCCGTTGCGCGTCGCGCGCCCGGCGCGGCCCGCGATCTGCGCGAACTCGGCCGGATTGAGCCTGCGGAACTGATAGCCGTCATATTTGCGATCGGAGGCAAAGGCGACGTGATCGACGTCGAGGTTCAGCCCCATGCCGACCGCATCGGTGGCGACGAGATAGTCGACGTCGCCGTTCTGGAACATCGCGACTTGCGCATTGCGCGTGCGTGGCGAGAGCGAGCCGAGCACGACCGCCGCGCCGCCATGCTGCCTGCGGATCAATTCGGCGATCGCATAGACTTCATCGGCCGAGAACGCGACGATTGCGGTGCGCCGCGGCTGGCGCGTGATCTTGCGGTCGCCGGCGAATTCGAGCTGCGACAGCCGGGGACGCGTGACGATGGACGCGCCCGGCAGCAGCCGCTCGATGATCGGGCGCATGGTGGCGGCGCCAAGCAGCAGCGTCTCGTCGCGGCCGCGGCGGTGCAGGATGCGATCGGTGAAGACATGCCCGCGCTCCAGATCGGCCGCGATCTGGATTTCGTCGACGGCGAGAAACGAGACGTCGAGGTCGCGCGGCATCGCTTCGACGGTGGAAACCCAGTAGCGCGGATTCTTCGGCTTGATCTTCTCTTCGCCGGTGACGAGCGCGACCGCTTCGCTGCCGGCGCGCGCCGCGATCTTGTTGTAGACCTCGCGCGCCAGGAGCCGCAGCGGCAGGCCGATCACGCCGGACGAGTGCCCCAGCATCCGCTCGATGGCCAGATGCGTCTTGCCGGTGTTGGTCGGCCCGAGCACGGCAGTAACGCCCGCGCCGCGCGCGCGTTCGGTTGTGAACGTAGAAGGAGAGAAAGCCATTCTGTGCAGGTGTTTCTTATTTAAGTGCGAGCGCTCACCCCGTCATTGCGAGCCAACGGGTCGGCGCAAAAGCGCCGCCCGATGATGAACTCCGCGAAGCAATCCATAGCGCCACGTGTGGAGGTATGGATTGCTTCGTCGCTTCGCTCCTCGCAATGATGGAAAAACGCGGAGTTTCTCTTTCGTTTGGCACCAGCTGCGCCGATTCTGTTTCACTTTGCGACGGTGATGCGGTCGCGGCTTAAGCTCTGGAACGAGTCTGGAACGAATCGCGTCCGAATCGCTGACTCCTCCCGAGACCCGATACGTTCACCGCAACATCTCGCGCTGAAGCGCACCCGGCGGCACTAGATCAAGTTTACAGCGGCTCCACAAGCGACGGTTTCGGGACTAATTTCTTAAAAAGAACGAGGCAGCGGAGTCGAATCAGAACCGGGGAAGAGTCAACATGATTCATGCTGCCACTCATGTCGCTTTACTGGCACCGGTGCCACCACAAACAAAGCTATGTTCCCTCCCCCCTTGCGGGGTCGAGACGAGCGAAGCTCGCTCTTAGGGCTAGGGAGAGGGTTGGCGGCAACGGCGGTGCTCGTGGCTTACCCCTCTCCCCGACCCTCCCCCGCAAGGGAGGAGGGAGCGATAGAGTCTTCGTCCCTCACTTAATCATCGCAACCCTCGGCCGGCTCTCTCCGCTCCCTCGCCCCGCTCTTCGCGGGGAGAGGGTCGGGGTGAGGGGCTGTCTCCGCGAGTCCCGCTGTGGAAACAGCCCCTCACCCGGATTGCTGCGCAATCCGACCTCTCCCCGCGAAGAGCGGGGCGAGGTGACTTCAAACTCAATTCGTCTTCGCCACCCGTGGCGGCATCGCTGACGTCACGAACGACGTCGCTTCCAGCATCGCCAGGCCAAACGGCGTCGGGATCGTCATACGGAACGGAACCAGGACGCGCGTGCCGGCGATCGGCACGAAGGTGATCTCCATCTTTCGCTCGGCGGCGAGATATTTGATCACGGGGCGATCGGGGATGTAGCCTGCAACCGGGTTGAAATAGATCGCGCAGACCAGCGCCGGCCCGTGATAGCCCTTTTCGGCCTTCACGGTTTCCATGCGCTTGTAGTCGAGCTTGAGATCGTAGCGCAGCCGGCCGTCAAAGATCCCGGCCCCCGTGCGGCAGGAATCCGGCGCCAGCACCTCGCCATTGCCGGGCACGCGCAGCATCGAGCCGGTCATGGGATCGAGCACGCTTTTGCGGTGCGCCTCGGTGACGACGATCCGGTCGGGATCGACCGGCGGCGCCGGGTCGATCGAAAAATCCTTCACGTTGCCGTTGGCCAGCACGAGGCGGATGGTCTCGGATTTCTTCTGCGTGGTGGTGGTCGCGGTATAGGCGTTCGCCACCAGCGCGCCGTTGATGACGCGGCCCTGGCTGGCGCCGGAGCCGGTGCCGCCGGAAAACGCCTTCAACAGCCCGGCCGTGCCGCCTTGCGCGGAGGCCGAGAACACGTCGTCGCCGATTTCGATGGTCCAGCTTCCTTTGCCGACGGGGATGCCCGCCAGCGTCGCCTCATACTGCGCATCCAGCCGCCCCTGCGCGGAAGCGGCCTGCGGCGCGAGCGCTGCCCACGCGGCGGCGCACAAGCCGATGACGAGGCCAAGCCTTGCGGAGAGGGTTTGGCGCGAAACGGCGCATCTGGCAGTCACGAATGAGAAATCCCGGGATCGGCGCGAGCTGATGTTCATTTAGGCAAAAATATCCGGCAAACAACGCGTGTTTTCGCGAAAACCACGCTTCCTAGGGACCTTTCATCGCCGCCCGCGGCTCGCGGGAAGCCAAAGTCTTTTCTCAAGCGAAAGCCATGATGTCGGCGCGGATTGCGCCCTTTATATGATGGCCTAAGTGGCTGGAACCCCTTAGAAAGGGGCCCGATTTCGCGGGGCGGACATAGCGTTTTCAAGCGAAGTGGACTTCCGGTTCGCGTGAAGAAAACGCGTCAACAAAATCAGAGGCTTGGAACCCCGGCACGGGGCTTCCAAAGCCCCCAAGAACCTTGACCCCGTGGCCGTCTCCCCCTATACGTCCGCGGTTCCTGGAAATGGACGCGATTTTGGACCCCCGCGGGCGCCTGCGAGAAGCGGCTCGGCTATGGCGGGGATGGAAGAGGATTTTTCGAAATGTCCCGGCGCTGCGAACTGACGGCCAAGGGCCCCCAGGTGGGCCACAAGGTGAGCCACTCGAACATCAAGACCAAGCGGCGCTTCCTGCCGAACCTGGTCAACGTCACCTTCATCTCGGACGCCCTCGCCCGCAACGTGCGCCTGCGCGTCTCGACCAATGCGCTCAAGAGCGTCGACCACAATGGCGGCCTCGATAAGTATTTGTTGAAGGCCAAGGCCGACATCCTCTCCCCCCGCGCCCTCGATCTGAAGCGCGCGATCGAGAAGAAGGTCGGCAAGCCCGCGCCTGTGAAGAAGGCGAGCTGAGCGAAGTTTAAATCGGCGGATCGGAGTTTGAAGCGGCCGGGTCGGAAGACCCGGCCGTTTTTGTTTTCGACCGCGATCCAGACAGCACTGTAGATCTGCATATTTGCATCCGGCCTCATGGCACCGCACGAGCATCGGTGCGCGAATGTAACGTCCGATTTTCGACCTTGACCTCAGGTTGCGGATTATACATGACGAAGTCAGGAGTAGTTGACTGGCGGTTGTTACTTGGAGGAGCCATGGGCGAGTCAAAAATCCCAATCTACGCGTACGTTGACGAGTCCGGAAACACCGGCAAGAACATCTTTGATCCGTCCCAGCCTGACTATTTTGCAGGAGCGCTGATCGCCAAAGGCGATTTCGACATCCGGTACACAGACCACATTCAAAAAATCGCAGGGAAAGTTGGCGTTACCGCGATCCATGCAAACGAACTTGGCTTGGGCAAGCTTGAGACGATTGCCGCCGATCTCTACAAACTGCTCTCCAATGCTAACACGCAGTTCTTCGTCTCACGAGTTGAAAAGAAATATCTTTTGGCGACCAAGATGTTCGACGTTCTCTTCGACTCTGGAGAGAACGCCGCAGTTGCTTGGCATCACTATAATTTCAAGCCGCTTAGAATCATACTTGCATTTAAGCTAAGCCATATCATCGACGACAGTATTGCGCGAGACTTCTGGAAAGCGCTGCTCATGGCGCGTGAGAACGATGCGCGCAATGCCTTGCCGCCGATTTGCGAGGCCCTTAAGTCGAGATTGGAGACCTTGCCCGATCAAAAATCTCGTGAAGTGCTGGGCGGCGGACTTGATTGGATTATCAAGCATCCCGAATGCGTTCAGTTCGCTACCGAACAACAAATTGCAAAGAAGGGGCACTTCCCGAATTTGGTTGCATTTTCAAATCTACTTCAAGGTCTTCAGCACGTCTCTCAGCTCTCGAAAAAGAAAATCGCTTGCATAACGCATGACGAGCAGAGCGAGTTTGAACGGATATATGAGTCTTGGCACAAGGTCTTTTCAAATGCGTCTTCTGAGGTCATTGAATGGGCTGGAGAGCGTTACAGTCTACAGTGGGCCCCTGGCAGCCGCTTTGTCATGAAGCCAGATGATAGTAGCGTCGGGATCCAAATGGCTGACGTGGCTCTATGGCTCTACGGCCAATCCCTAAAAGGAAAGAACATTCCAAGAAATTGCGCCAAGCTTCTTGCGTTGATGCTGGAGCGTGGCTGGCGCAATGACTTTTCCTTTGTTGGCGTCGAAAGCCATTTGATTGAGAATTACGGCGAGATCCTCTTCGGAGAGCTGCCACCCGAAAAAATGGACGCCGCGCAGAAGATGCTGATTATGGCCGAGGAGCGGCGCCGCGTTTCGATGGAAGAATTCGAGGCCGATGGAGTACCGCCATTTGCGCGTCCGGTAGGTGTCGTCGAGAATTCTCAAATATCAGACGAAAGCACCTAACCGGCGCATACCATGCGCAATCACGAGGTTGGACTTTACGAATCGTAACACTGGATCTCTATTCCAGTCAGGCAAAACAACGCATTCTAGGTTAACGCCTGAGTCGGGGCTTTGGCAGGCTCGGGCACTGAGCTGCGACGTTCTCGCCAATCATGTTTCTAATTTTGGCAACATGCTCCGAGGGGACGCGCATCCGTCCCATCTTAAGCGCGTTCACGATCAAATCAACTTGGCCTAGAGCACCAAACTTTGCGGCCAGCGCCGAATCCATAAGCAATTCCGCTGAGCATAACATACTAAGATTAGAGAATGATGCGGCGCAAATGCTCCTTGCCTTTCTCTCATCAAGGAGAGGAACGGCTGAAATAGCCTGCGCATGAGCGATCGTGGCAGCTTCACCGTCGTCGAGGGTGCGCACATACGAACCGTCGATTAGCTGTTCATATGCGACCAAAGCCGTGTCACCCAACGTAACCATGGTTACCACACCGGCGCTGATCAATTTCATTAGTTCTGCGTGATCGTCGTGGCCCTTGCGTGCACCTTCCTCAAGTTCGACGCAGGCGTTCTCGGTCACCAAAAAAGGATGCCCAAGAGCCTCAATGATTTCACGAGGGCGGCCCGTTGCGATCAGATTAATGATGACGCTTGCATCGGCAATAAACGGAACACGCGAACTAAGTCGCGAGCTTGACGAGCTCATTAGCTTCGCTTTCCTCCGTTTCAGCGCCGTCAAGAACTTCTCTGACCTCGTGACGGCTTAGTCGAAGGAGCCGAGCTAGCTGACCCTCACTGTATAAATCTCGTTTCCAGGCTTCTCGCACGAGCAATGCTAGGCGCGGAGGAACGTGTCCGTACGCCTGAACATGATCGCGAGAACCGGTCGAAGACTCTCCGAGAACCTGCCTGGCCTGTTCGTCGGTGATACCTCCATTGGACGTAAACCAGTCCCAGGTGCCTACCTTCGCAAGTGAAAGCTCTTCAAGACGGCGAACGATGGATTCCCGAGAAACGCGAAATGCATACGCAAGTAAAATAATGTGCCTTCGCGTGAGATATGATTGCCCAGCAGTGATCTGAGCAAACTGCTGCCTAACGGCCCGAGCGGGCATCAGAAAGCAGCGCGCGAACGCATCTGCATATCGTTCTCCTCGCGACTTAGGCGTTTCGTCCTCGGTTAATATTTCAGACTCCTTTCGCGTCGAGACGAAATGTCCTCCTTCGTGAGCACCAGTATAGGTCAGCCGCTCGGGTGGATGACTCTGATTAAGAAGAATGCATGCGCCGGCCACTTCATCGTATGCGTACAACCCTGCGACCTTGGCATCGAGACGCCGGACGTACACCCGGATACCGAGTTGCACGTCGAGGATAGAGACAATATCTACTACAGGTCCCGGGCCGAGGCCGAGCCAATCACGCAATTCCTGAGCATCCTGCTCGGCTTGTTCTCTCACGTTGCCTGGGAGGATCGGCCGTTCAGGTGGATAATTGCGCGAGCGATTTGCCCCAAGAGCATTTTCGAGTTCTATCTCGGCGCGGACTAAGTCGTTCAGAAGGCGGGTCGCGCTTTCGATAGCCTTATCTTCGCTTTGGGGCAGCTTCCGGAATCTCGGCACCATATCCAGATGAATCGCTTCCCGTCTAAGGATCGTATTAGCAGAGGTACGATAGGCGGATGCGAGCTTTTGCAGTTCATCAATACGAACACGACGTTTTCCTTGCTCGATCGCAACGATGGTCGTTCTTGCAGCATTGATAATCGCCGCCGCATCCTCCTGCTTGAGTTTCGCAACCTCTCTCGCTAGGCGAAGCCGCTCGCCAATCTCAGCATCAGAGAGTCTTCCCGCATTCTCAATCATTGATTAGTTCTGAGTCCACTTCTTGACAAAGGAGTTGGGGCCGAGGCTTTTGAGGTAGCTCTTCCATTCGACAGCATGACGAGTGAGAAGCAAACTAACATTCCTCTCCACTATATCGGCATTGAGATTCATAGCCGGCGCTAACAAGACAGCATGACGGCGGACAGCGGCTTGTTCATCGCTCCCGGCCATCGCAGCAAGGTCATCAAGATGCAAGACACCACCAAGTGCATATTGCTCAAATGCCGCATTACAATGTTTGAATCGGGGATCGACCGCTTCTCTAACGGACGGGGCATTCATATCCTTACAGATGTAGATTTCTGGGTCTTCGGTAAGCCCTGCCGCGTGCACGCTAAGGCGCCGCAACATGCAGGCCGCGCAAGCGCCGCATTGGCGACGCTTGCCTTCTAACGAAGCCCATTGACTGTTACGCCAGCATGATCGCGTTGACGCCCAGGCATCACCAATGCCGCTGTCTACAAACTCCCTGAGAGTTTCACCTTTAGTATTCCAAATCCTCGGAAATTCGTATCTCAGCGGAGTTCTCAGCAATGCCGTCATGAAGCGCTCCATGCGCCTCGTGAAGAGAGGGTGGTTTCTGTAGTCGGGGTAAGCATGACTTACCGTAACCAAGGCCGGTCCAAGCGATCCCTGACCACTCTCCGGAATGAACACTTTGTTGGCCTCCGCGAGATATGCGGCAAGACCGCTAATGAGGGTAAATTTGAACCCGCGACTCCGAGCGCTCGTTTCCCGATTCGATAAGCTGCTTTTGACTTTGTAGGGAACAGTTGCAAACGGCTCCTTTTCTCCCAAATGGCTCGGATGGTCCACCGCATTCGACCCGACACGAACTCGAACCAGCTTGTCGCCGAGAGAGCACCCCATAATTCCCGCGACTGCCCGTGAGTCCATACCTTCGCTGTAAGCAATGACGGCTTCCGTTGGAACACCAAGCTCAAGGCGTTCCTGGGCGGGCGGCGATGCTTTGATGAGTCGCTTTACGAAAGTGATCGTCCAGAAGTCCCCCGTCAGAAAGCCGATAGCATCGTGTAAGGCATCTGAAACGGCGGGAGCCGCCCACCGCCTTGGATCATGCACAGGTATGCGCAAATTGAGTCGGCGCGCCCAGCCGCGCGGGGGCCGCTTTACCGTCTTATCTGCAAATTCGACAGCGGCTGCGACGACCATCGCGTCATACAGGACCGGCCGCCACCGCGAAAAAGTATAGGACTCTAGCCCCCGGGTCGAAAATTCCAGATCGCCGTCAAGATCAAACCGGACGCGACCTTTGCGGAGCTTCCGGCCAGAGTCGATAACGTCAAAGCCTCTTTCCGGCACTTGCACGTTGTAAGCATGAATGTTCATAGCCGTTCTGGACCTTCATCAAGACCGGTGTGACGGGGGAGTTGAAGTGAACGGCGCGATGGCGGCTTTTGCCAGGATAGAATTTCGTTTGCGATAGCTCCGCAATTGATCTTGCCGCGAACCGCCGCAAGGCGCGTCCTCAGATTCATGCCCTCTTTGGAGGTTGCTTCTCGCAGATAGTGTTCGCTCATCCCGCGAAACGCGCTTCTCATAATGTCTTCGAGAGCACTTCGAAGCGTGGACTGAACTGCCGCGGAGCCTCTCAGGCCATTTTGGACTGCTTCGACGGCACAATCGATCGCTACATTGGCCGCCGCAGAACCTCGGCACTCACTTCGTAGCATTTCCAATTGTTCTATCTGTCGCGTCTGGAACAGATCGGGCCTCCGGCTATCCAGGATTTCGCGCAGCTTTTCGAGCGGGCTCTCGAGGATGTCGCGCGTCAGTGCAAAGGTAAGCGCCTCGCAGACCTCAGGCTCGGAAAAAATCAACTTCGTCGCTCGCTCCGCCGTATCTTTCCAATGGCGGCGCATCGGCAAACTTCGATGAGGACCGTCGCTCATAGCGATTCTCCATGTCAGACAAATGTATAAGAAATACTGACAATGTCAAAAGGTTATATATTACCTAAGCACAGGTCTCGGGAATTCGAAGACCCGGCCAAGTTTAAGGGCCCGGCCTCAGATCGAATTTCGGACTGCAGATCAACCTTCGCCTTTCGCGCTATACTCGCCAAGGTAGCATCACCTCACCCTCCGCGAGTCCCCCATGCGCAACATCATCATCTGCTGCGACGGCACCGGCAACGAGATTTCCGAGAACATCTCCAATGTGCTCAAGCTCTATCGCTGCCTGCGCAAGACGGAGAAGACCGAGCCGCGGCAGCTGGTGTTTTACGATCCCGGCGTCGGCACGCTGGAACGGCCGGACGCCTGGCACAGACTGAAGCAGGATTTCAACGCCATCCTCGGCCTCCTCACCGGCTATGGGCTCGATGACAACGTGCTCGCGGCCTATTGCTTTCTGGTCCACCATTATCGCGAGGGCGACCAGATCTACCTGTTCGGCTTTTCCCGCGGCGCCTATACCGTGCGGGTGCTGGCGGGGCTGGTGCACAAGATCGGATTGATCTCGCCCGAGCAGGTTAATCTCGCAGGCAGCGGCCTGATCGCCTACAAGCAGTTCTCCTCCGACGAGGCGCCGAAGCTGCGCGCCGAGGCGAAGCTGCTCAGCGATGCCGGCGACGCGCAAGGGCCGCTGCCGCAGACCGCGTTCGACAACGCCGCGCAGTTCGCGCGCATCACGTCTGCGCGCTGGCCCGTGATCCGCTTCGTCGGCGTCTGGGATACGGTCGCCAGCGTGATCGTGCCGCGGGCCGATCGCTTCTACTGGCCGAGCCTGGAGGAGCTGGCGTTCACGAGTGCGAACCCGAGCGTGCGGACGTTCCGGCAGGCGATCTCGATCGACGAGCGCCGCGCCACGTTCCGCCTGAAAAAGTGGGACGATCCGCAGACCTTCCGGCACAACCGCTTCAACGATATCAACGCCGAGCCCCAGGATATCCTGCAGGTGTGGTTCGCCGGCGTGCATGCCGATATCGGCGGCGGCTATCCGGAAAAGGAAAGCGGGATTTCGAAATATCCGCTGCTCTGGATGATCGACGAGGCGACGAAATGCGGGGTTCGCGTCAACCAGGCCACCGTCAACCAGCTCGCCTGGGGCATTCAGCGCAAGGGCAGCCCGTTCTCCTATGTCGCGCCTGATGTGCGCGGCGAGCTGCACGAATCGCTGCGCGGCGCGTGGTGGCTGCTCGAATATCTGCCGAAGCGCGCGAAGTACAGGGAATGGCCGGCGCGGACGACGCATTTCGGCTACTACATCCCCGACGCCGAGCCGCGGCTGATCCCCGACGGCGCCGTGATCCACGAGTCCGCGCTGTTGCGCATGGACGCGCTGCCGAGCTACCGGCCGGTGAACCTGCCGAAGCAGTACGAGAAATTCCCCATGCCCGTGCCGCCCGCGCATGCGAGCGCGGAAGAGGTCGTGGCGGAATCCTAGACCGCAGTTCATGCGCACACCGTCGCTGCACGGGCGGTCGGCTCCCTCCCCCCTTGCGGGGGAGGGTTGGGGAGAGGGGTAGCCACGCGCACGGACCGACCAAATTTGGGACGACCAGAGCAGCGCGACTACGTTTAGACAACGCGCACCGCCGATGCCGCCACCCCTCTCCCTAGCCCTCCCCCGCAAGGGGGGAGGGAACGCACCTTTTGTGGGGCGAGCAGCGGTGACTACCCGCCGCGCCCGCTGGCGCGTCTCCAAACGCCGCAAAACCCGCTGCGCGTAAAAACTAATTTCATCAGCCGTTTCAACGTGATTTGGCTCGTCCAGATCGCACTTCAAAAATATATCGCTTCCTTTTCTGGGCAAATCAGCTTCCTTTGCGCGCATCCCGCCTCATGAAGAGGGGCGTACGCGTCGTCACGATACGTGGAGTGCGGGGAGCGGTGGACGCGGAAGCGATCGCGCGCGCGAGGCATTGCAGGGCGGCTTTAAAACCGTGAGCAATCAATCAGCGCAGGACGAGCGGCGCATTCGCGTACGGCAAAACCGTGTGGTCCTGGCGCCCGTGGCTGGCGTTAAGCTTTGCGGAGGCGACCGCCGCCCAACCGGGCCGGCGACGCCAGCAAATTCGCGAAGCGATGGAGGCAAAAGGAATTCGTCTCCAGGGAGAGCACGGCATAAGCCGTAAAACCACTGCGCAGGGAATGCCGGCGTGCCCCGGCTGTACCTGTATGCTCGTGTGCGCATTTCTTAGCGCTTATTGCACACGAGACCGCGGGTGCAGCAAGCACCCGGCATTCCCTGCGCCCTCTCGATTGATGGGCGTGAACAAAATGCAAAGCTCGGGCGAAACAAGCCGCGAGAACGCGGAGGTGTGTCTTCCCCCTCTCCCGCTTGCGGGTCGAGACGAGCAGAGCTCGCTCTGAGAGGGTCGGGGTGGGGTGCCTCCACATAATGACTCGTCGAAGGGAAAGAGATCCACGCTGAATGGGAATCGTAGGACGAGAAGAGCGGAAGCTTCTCCCCGCTGCAAAACTCAACGCTCGTTATGCGGAGGCACCCCCACCCCAACCCTCCCCCGCAAGCGGGAGAGGGGGCGCACCTGTCGTGGACGAGCATCAATGATCGAGTCGATGGGCCGAAGCGTGAAGCGCGCATGCCATCGCCGCACGGGCGGTGAGCTCCCTCCCCCCTTGCGGGGGAGGGTTGGGGAGAGGGGTAGCCACACGACGAGCTCGTTATGCGGAGGCACCCCCACCCCGGCCCTCTCAGAGCGAGCTCTGCTCGTCTCTACCCGCAAGCGGGAGAGGGAGAAGAAAGCCCGCCCCACCGTGCCGCCGCATTCCCGCCGCCGCGGAACCCAAATGGTTTACGAATCGTTCAACTCTGCTCCCTATCCTCACCTATCTGCTGCCAGAACCGGCTTGAAACGCTCAGGACGAGCGATGTTGGAACGATCGATCACCGAGGAGGTCGAGGCGGCCATCCAGGCCGGCTCGGCGGAAAAACATCTGGATGCGCTGAAGCAGGTCACCGACCTGTTTCTGCTGTCCGCCGACGGCTATTCCGGCGAGCAGATCGAGCTGTTCGGCGACGTGCTGGAGCGGCTGATCCGCACCATCGAGTTGCGGGCGCTCGCCGATGTCGCCGCGCGCATTGCGCTCGCCGAATTGAGCACGCAGCTCGCTTCCGCGAAGCAGGCGCCGGCGGCCGCGATCCGGCGCCTTGCGCACAATGACGAGATTACGATCGCGCGTCCCGTGTTGACGGAATCGGCGCGGCTGACGGCGGACGATCTGGTGGAATTGGCCGAGAGCAAGGGCGAGCAGCATCTGCTGGCGATCTCCGGACGCTGGTGGCTGACCGAGATCGTCACCGACGCGCTGCTCAAGCGGCATTATCCCTCGGTCAGCCGGCGCCTCGTCACCAATCCAGGCGCGCGGATGTCGGCGGCGGGCTACGCGATCGTGCTGAAGCAGGCGGAGAGCGATCCAGATTTGGCGGTCGAGACCGGCATCCGCATCGACCTGCCGGCCGAGCAACGCCGGCAATTGCTGCAGAACGCGACTGAGGCCGTGCGCACGCGGCTGCTGTCGCGCGCGCCGCCGCATCTGTTCGAGGAAATCCGGAACGCGATCGCCGCCGCGGCCGGCGGCGCCAGCCGCGAAATGTCGCGCAGGCGCGATTTCACCATGGCGCGCCGCTTCGTTGCAGCGCTCGCCAAGCACGGCAAGCTGAACGAGCCGGCGCTATTGGCATTTGCGAGAGAGCGGAAATACGCCGAGACGGTTGCGACCCTCGCCGAACTCTCCGGAACGAGCGTCGAGGTCATCCGCCCGGTGATGCAGAGCCTGCGCGATGACGGCGTGCTGATCCCCTGCCGGGTCGCCGGGCTGAACTGGGACACCGTCGCCGCCATACTCGACAGCCGCTTCGCCTCCGGCTCGATGGGCCGCCATGAACTCGCGAAAGCAAGAGAGCAATACGCCAAGCTGACGGTCGAAAACGCCCGCCGCCTGCTGCGGTTCTGGCAGGTCCGCGCCGTCGACGCGGCGCCGAAGCCGCCGCGCTGAGGAGACACCGCCGCCACATCCACCGTCATTGCGAGGAGCGCTAGCGACGAAGCAATCCATCTCACCGCGGGACGAAAAGAATGGATTGCTTCGCTGCGCTCGCAATGACGCGGAAAGAGCGGAGCGTGCGCTCCCCTCTCCCTTTTGTAGAGAAGAGCCTTCACGCTGCCTTGGTGAGACCAGCGTCGAGATGCTTCAGCCGCGGCATCACTTCCTGCTTCAACAGGCGGAGCGAATTGTGCCACGCTTCCGGCTTGTGCTTGTAGTCGAAGCCGAACACGAGCAGCGTGCCGAAGCCGCCGACCTCGTGATAGATCCGCTCGATCTTCTCGGTGACCGTCGCAGGCGAGCCGACGATCCAGTTGTTGCGGGCGCAATATTCGACCGTGACGTCGGAGTCGGCGATGTCGGGGGTGGCCTTGAGATAGTCCTTGAAGCCGAAATGGCCGAGCAGAGGGAGAAAATATTCGCCCATCATCCGGCCCATCATGTCGCCGACGGAAAGCCGCCACGCCTCCTCGTCGGTGTCGGCGATGAACACCTCGCGCACCAGCCGCCAGTCGCTGCGCTTCGGCTTGCGTCCGGTTTTCGCAGCACCGATCTCGACCGATTCCCAGTGGCTGCCGACGTAAGCCGGATTGAGATTGAGGCTCATCGGGATGTAGCCGCGCTCGCCGGCGAGCTTCAGCGTATCCGAGCCCTTGGAGAGGCCGGCAACGCCGATCGGCGGATGCGGCGCCTGCAACGGCTTGATGTGGGGCTTGAGGAAATCGAACATCGTGTCCGGCTTGCTCACGGTCCAGAACTTGCCTGTGTGGGTCCAGGGCGCGTCCTCGGTCCACATCTTCAGGATGATCTCCAGCGCCTCGCGCGTCATGTCGCGGTTCTGGCCGGACATGCCGTCGACGTTGAACATCGCCCAGTCGCTCGGCAAGCCGCTTGCCGCGACGCCGAAGTTGAGACGTCCGTCGGAGAGGTGATCGAGCATCGCGACGCGGTTCGCGAGTTCAGCGGGGTGGTGATAGGGCAAGAGGAAGCCGCCGGGGCCGAGGCGGATATTTTTGGTCTGCAAAAATGCCTGCGCGAGAATGAGATCGGGCGAGGGATGCGGTTCCCAGGGCGCGGTGTGGTGCTCGCCGATCCAGGCTTCCTGATAGCCGAGCTCATCGAGCCAGCGCAGCGTCTGCAGGTCCCAGTCGTGACCCTCTTTCAATCCGCACTCCGGCGGATGGGACGGCATCGTGAAATATCCGATCTCCATGGGGTGTCCTCGCTGTATGTCGTTATTGAAAACGCGTCTATCGCGCGCACGCGAAGCATAGCACGCCGGACGTATGGCCGAGATATGACGAAACGGATGGGCAGGAGTTCGCGCAGAGAAGCGAGCGCGCTACCTCGTGCCGAACGTCGTGGCGCCGAACAGCGCCTTCTGTGTAGAGGGCTGCGAGCGCCAGTATTGCGGCGGCGCGAACACCTCGCCGCCGAGTTCGGCGGCGGCGTGCCAGCCCCAGCGCGGGTCGTAGAGCATCGCGCGGGCGAGCGCGACCATGTCGGCCTTGCCCGAGGCCACGATCTCCTCGGCCTGCTTCGGCTCGGTGAGCAGGCCGACGGCGATCGTGGTGAGCCCGGTCGCCTCGCGGATCGCTTGCGCGAACGGCACCTGATACCCGGGGCTGAGCGGAATTTTTTGCAACGGCGAGACGCCGCCCGAGGATGCGTCGATCCAGTCGACGCCGTGCTTCTTCAGCTCCTGCGCGAATTCGATCGTCTGCGCCAGATCCCAACCACCTTCGACCCAGTCGGTGCAGGAAACGCGAATGCCGACCGGCTTGTCATGCGGAAACGCCGCGCGCACCGCGTCGAACACTTCGAGCGGAAAGCGCATGCGGTTCTGCAAGCTGCCGCCATATTGATCAGTGCGCCGGTTGGCGATCGGCGACAGGAACTGGTGCAGCAGATAGCCGTGCGCCGAGTGCACCTCGATCGCGTCGATGCCGAGCCGCTCGGCGCGCTTCGTAGCCGCCACGAATGCATCGCGCACCCGCGCAAGGCCTGTGGCATCGAAGGCAACGGGCGGCGGCTCGCCCTCCTTGTGCGGAATCGCCGACGGCCCCTCCGGCCGCCAGCCGCCTTCGGCCACCGGGATCAGTTGCCCGCCATCCCACGGCGTGTGGCTCGATGCCTTGCGGCCGGCATGGGCGAGCTGCATCATCACGGCGGTCTTCGAACGTTTGCGCACCGACGCCAGGATCGGCCTCAGCGCGGCTTCAGTGGCGTCGTTATAGAGGCCGAGGCAGCCCGGCGTGATCCGGCCGGTCGGCTCCACCGCGGTCGCCTCGATGCAGAAGGCACCAGCTCCCGACAGCGCCAGCGAATTGATGTGGGTGAAGTGCCAGTCACTGGCCTCGCCGTCCACGGCCGAATACTGGCACATCGGCGCCACCATGATGCGGTTAGGAAGCGTCAGGCCGCGCAGCTTGATCGGGGTAAACAAAGCGCTCATGGGCGAAGGGATCCGGACCGGAGGAAAGTAAGCCCTATTGTGTAACGAGGCCGCGCCCGCCGCTCAACCGCGCCTGGCTCAACCCTGCCGGGCGAATATACGGGAGAAGGAGCGGACCTATTCCACCAGCGCGAATTGCAGCAGCAGGTTGCGCTGGATCATCGAGAAATTGTCGTCGGAGACGAGCGTCAGGACCGTCTCGCCCTCCGGCGTGACATGGGCGTCGATGCCCTCGAGATTATCGATCTCGCTGCCGAGATCGGCCTCGAAGATCGCGGGGCCGTCGATAAGGGCCCCGGGGGCGATAGAGGCAAGTGCGACGCGGCGGATGCGGATGCCGACCCCGCCGAGCCAGGAGAATTTTCGTTCGAGCAGCAGCAGCCCACCGGACGGCAGCAGCACCGCGTCGCTGATATCAAAATTGTCGCTGCGGCGGATGCTGAACAGCCCCAGTGTCCTGCCGATCAGGAAGGCTGTGATGTTGCCCTGCGCGTCGAGTGCGCGTTCGGAGATCGCGATCAGCGTTCCCGCCAGCGGCAAGCCCTTCGGCACCACGACAAGCGCCTCGATTCCCTTGTTGTTGGGCAGCTTGCGCACGCCCAGCGGCAACTGAATCAATTCGCCATGCGCGCGGGTAAATCCCTTGGCGAAGTCAAAGCGCAGTATCTGATTGACGCGCTCGAGACCGACATAAACCAGCGAGCCGTCGAGCGCGATCGCCTCGGTGTCGTACCAGCCGCGCGAGGTGATCGGCTTGCCGTCGTGGCCAAGCACCGGCGAGGCCTCGACATCGTCGAGTCCGGTCATCTCGCGGCCCTTGTAGACAATTCGGCCGGTGAACCAGCCCCCCTTGTCGCTGACGGCGATGAAACGCTCGCCCTTGGCATCCAGCCGCAGGCCCGACAATCCGCCGAAGCCGCGAAAGCGCGAGGTGAGAATCAGTCCGCTGCGATATTCGAGCTCGCCGAACCGCACACGCGAGCGGTCGCGGGTGTCGAACGAGGGCAGCGGCCGGGCATTGACCTCGATCGAAACCGGCGCACTGACCGAGAATTCGTCGGGAACGCTCTGCTTCGGCGGACGCTGAACGGCGGTCTGCGCCAATGCCGCGCCGGGCACGGCCGCCATCGAAAGCGCCGCCGCTGCATATTTCAAAAGGCGGCGGCGGCCTATGAGCGGGGGCATGCTTTCACGAGTGCAGGCGGCGCGGCCGGTGGTGGCCCATGGCGGGCGCGGCGCCGTTGGTCTCGCTGAACAGTTCGGCGAGTTTTTCGGTGATGGCGCCGCCGAGCTCTTCGGCATCGACGATGGTGACCGCGCGGCGGTAGTAGCGCGTGACGTCGTGACCGATGCCGATCGCGATCAGTTCGACCGGCGAACGGGTCTCGATCTCCTCGATGATATGGCGCAAATGCCGCTCGAGGTAGTTGCCAGGATTGACCGACAGCGTGGAATCGTCAACCGGCGCGCCGTCCGAAATCATCATCAGGATCTTGCGCTGTTCGGCCCGTCCGAGCAGCCGCTTGTGCGCCCAGTCCAGTGCCTCGCCATCGATGTTTTCCTTCAAGAGGCCCTCGCGCATCATCAGCCCCAAATTCTTGCGCGAACGCCGCCAGGGCGCATCGGCCGACTTGTAGATGATGTGGCGGAGGTCGTTGAGGCGTCCGGGACTGGCCGGCTTGCCAGCGGCAAGCCACGCCTCGCGGGACTGGCCGCCCTTCCAGGCGCGCGTGGTGAAGCCCAAAATCTCGACCTTGACGCCGCAACGCTCCAGTGTGCGCGCCAGGATATCGGCGCAAGTCGCCGCCACCGTGATCGGACGACCGCGCATCGAACCGGAATTATCGAGAAGCAGCGTCACCACGGTATCGCGGAAGGTGGCTTCCTTCTCGTGCATAAAGGACAGCGGGTGATAGGGATCGGTGACCACGCGCGACAGGCGCGCGGGATCGAGGATACCTTCCTCGAGATCGAACTCCCAGGCGCGGTTCTGTTGCGCCATCAGACGACGCTGCAGCCGGTTGGCGAGCCGCGCCACGATGCCCTGCAGATGGGCGAGCTGCTTGTCGAGGTAGGAACGCAAGCGTTCCAGCTCGTCATGGTCGCAGAGATCTTCGGCGGCGATGACCTCGTCGAATTTCGGTGCAAAGGCGTGATATTCCGGTCCGCGCGGCTCGTTGGCACCGCGCGTATTCGGCCGCGTCGCTTCGCCTGGCGTCTCGTCGTCGCCGAGCTCGCCGTCATCGAACGTATCTGATGTGGAGGCCTGCGCGCTCTCCATCGCGCTTTCCGACATTTCGTCGGTGGAAGCCTGCGCCTCGTCGGCGCTCATTTCCTGCGCGGCATCGGAATCGGGCGAACCCTCGGCGCCGGACTGATCGTTCTCGCCGTCCTGATTCTCGTCATCGTTTTCGTCGTCATCGGCGTCCGCATCGCGCTCGTCGCCGAGGTCGAGCGCCGACAAGAGGTCGTGCACGAGATCGCCGAACCTGGCCTGGTCCTCGGTGACGCGGCTGAGCTTATCGAGCCGGGTGCCGATCTTGTCTTCCAGCACCGGCCGCCAGAGATCGACCATCTTCTTCGCAGCGGTAGGCGGGGCGAGCCCCGTCAGGCGTTCGCGCACCAGCATTGCCAGCGCATCCGACAGCGGCGCGTCGGCGCGGTCGGTGATCTCGTCATATTTGCCGCGATGAAAATGATCGTCGAGCATTGCTGTCAGGTTCTTGGCAACGCCCGACATCCGGCGCGAGCCGATGGCCTCGACGCGCGCCTGCTCCACCGCCTCGAACACGCCGCGCGCCTGCGGATTACCCGGCATCAGCTTGCGGTGCACCTTGGGATCGTGGCAGGCGAGCTTTAATGCGATCGAGTCGGCGTGGCCGCGCACGATCGCCGCATCGCGCTTGGTCATCTTGCGGGCCGGCTCCGGCAAGCGCGCCTTGCCCGGCGCGAGACCGGGGCGCTCGGCCGCGAACGTCACGTCCAGTTCCGGCGCCTTCGCGATTGCGCGCAGGCACGAGGTCACCGCGCGCTTGAACGGTTCGGTCGGGGCTTCCTTGGATCCGGTGCGGAATTTGGAGTTGGATGTGCTCATAGCGCTTTCGTAAACCAGTGTCGTGTGACGCCGCCGGGATAGCCTTCGATCGAACCGAATTCCTCATAACCGCTAGCGCGATAGAAACCGGGCGCCTGAAAACTCATCGTGTCCAGATAGGATCGCGTGGCCCCAAATTTCCTTGCCTCGTCTTCAATCGCCTTAATCAGCCGTGTCCCGTAGTTCTTGCCGCGGAGTTTCTGCTCCATCCAGAAGAATTGGATAAACAGCACCGTGGTCCAGACTTCGCCGACAATCCCGCCGACGATCCTGTCGCGCTCGCGTAGCGAGATGGCGAAGCGCTTGTATTTCTGCTTCCCCATCTTCTCGGCGTTGTAGCCGAGCAGTCCGCCGAGCACCGCCTTCTTGGTCTGTCCAATGGCGCGCTCGACGGAAATTTTCGCCATCGCTAGCTGAGCGCCACGTTCACGGAACTCTCGGGCAGCTCCTGGTTAAAGCAGCGTTGATAGAATTCGGCTACCAGCGGCCGCTCCAGTTCGTCACATTTGTTGAGGAAGGTGACGCGGAACGCAAAGCCGATGTCGCCGAAGATGTCGGAGTTCTCGGCCCAGGTGATCACGGTCCGCGGGCTCATCACCGTCGACAAATCGCCATTGGCGAATGCGTTACGCGTGAGATCGGCCAGCCGCACCATCTTGTTGACGATGTCGCGGCCTTCCTGGGTGCGGTAGTGATGCGCCTTGGCCAGCACGATCTCGACTTCCTCGTCATGCGCCAGATAGTTCAGCGTGGTGACGATCGACCAGCGGTCCATCTGGCCCTGGTTGATCTGCTGGGTGCCGTGATAGAGGCCCGAGGTGTCGCCGAGGCCGACCGTGTTGGCGGTCGAAAACAGGCGGAACGCCGGGTGCGGCTTGATCACCTTGTTCTGGTCCAACAGCGTCAGCCGGCCGGAGACTTCCAGCACGCGCTGGATCACGAACATCACGTCGGGGCGGCCGGCGTCGTATTCGTCGAACACCAGCGCGATGTTGTGTTGCAGCGCCCAAGGCAGAATGCCGTCGCGGAATTCAGTGACCTGCTTGCCGTCCTTGATGACGATCGAGTCCTTGCCGACCAGATCGATACGGCTGATGTGGCTGTCCAGGTTGACGCGCACGCATGGCCAGTTCAGGCGCGCCGCGACCTGCTCGATATGGGTCGATTTACCGGTGCCGTGATAGCCGGTGACCATGACGCGGCGGTTCTTGGCGAAACCGGCGAGAATCGCGAGCGTGGTGGCGCGGTCGAAGCGGTAGTCCGAATCGACTTCCGGCACGTGCGGGTCGACTTCGGAATAGGCCGGCACTTCGAGATCGCTGTCGATACCGAAAACCTGCCGGACCGACACCTTCATGTCGGGCAGTCCGACGGGCTCCGAAACTTTGCTCATGGCGGCGGTCGTCATCAATCCTCCGAGGTCCCGGGCGTTCCCGAAACCAGATCTATTGAATGGCTGCGGATGGGGGCTAACGTGAACCTAGCAGAGAGCAGGGGCCGGCAGAAGCCCGCGGCGCAATCAAAGTTCCATTGCCTTATCATTGAGATAAGCCATCTCTCAGCTTTTTGGAGGGCTGCTCTGCGAATCACGCCGCACTTTTGCCGCCTTGGCCACTTGGCGGGGCCGAAACCGGAGGCCTGCCGGCGCTTTCGGCCCTTGCCCGAGCTTGGTAGTTCTGGGCGCAGGCGCCACCCACAGGACGGCAGTTGTGACTTCATTCCTCGATCCCGTGATTGCATTGGTATCGGCCTATCCCTGGCTGGCCTACCTGACGCTATTTCTGGCAGCCCTTTTGGAAGCGATCCCGGTCGCAGGCGCGCTGGTGCCGGGCTCAACCATCATCCTTGCGCTGAGTGCGCTGGTGCCCGGCGGCGAACTGAAGCTGTGGGGCGTGCTCGCGGCCGCAATCGCCGGCGCCATACTCGGCGACGGCTCGGCGTTCTGGGCCGGCCATCGCGCGCAACGCCGAATTCTCAACGCCTGGCCGATGTCGAAATATCCAGGCGTGATGGCGCAGAGCGAGACGTTCTTCCACCGCTGGGGGACGCTGGCCGTGTTGTTCGCGCGCTTTGTGCCGCCGATCCGTGCCTTCGTACCGGTCACCGCGGGCGCGCTCGGGATGTCGCCGGCCGTTTTCTTCGGCGTCAATATTCCCGCGGTACTCGCCTGGGCTTTGGCGCATGTGCTGCCAGGCGTGCTCGCGGTCTCGGCATTGCATGAATATGCCGGCCTGCCGCATCACCAGGGCACCGGCAAGCACCTGTGGATTTTAGCCGTGTTCGCGGCGGCGATCATCGCGCTTGGCGTCTGGACGCTGCGCCGCCGCCGGATCGGAAAGTCCCCTTCGGATCAGGCCCGGACCGGGCTCCGTCCCGGTGCCGGGCCGACATAGCGCGCGCGAGGCCGGATCAGCCGGCCATGACGCAATTGCTCGCAGGCATGCGCGATCCATCCGGCCGTTCGCGCCATGGAAAACAACACCAGTTCATGGCCCGGCGGCAGGCCGAGCGTGTGCACCAGCACCGCAAGGGCATAGTCGATATTGACGAACTCGCCGGTCGCTTCGGCGATCCGCTCCGGGATTTCGTGGGTAAGCTTACGGTCCGCGCCCGAGCGTGCCAGTGCCTCCAACAGCGCCCGCGCACGGGGATCGCCATGCTTATAGACCCCATGACCAAAGCCCGCGAAGCGCTCGCCGAGCGCGACGCGCTCGCGGATGACGGGGGCTACCTCACCATTGGCAAGCGTCTTCAGAAGCTGCGCCGCCAGCACGCCGGCGCCGCCGTGCTTCGGGCCTTTCAATGCGACGAGACCGGCGATCATGGCATCGTAGAGATTTAGCCCGGTTGAGGCCGCGCAGCGCACGGTGAAGGTCGAGGCATTCAGCTCATGATCCGCCAGCAGCACCAGCGCGCGGCGGATCAGATCGGCCGCGTGCTTGTGCTCCGGCGCCCAGACGCGTGCGATCTGCAAGTGAAGCGGCTTTGCCGAGGATTTGGAGTTCAGCATGGTCGCGACCACAAGGCGCATGATGCGGCCACCCAGCATCGCGCGCTCTTCGTCGGCGCGGGTGAAGGCCCTCGGGTCAGCTCTGGCGGCTAGCGCCAGCACGGCGATGGTGCGATCGATCGCATTAGCCCCACGTGCGGCTTCGGCCACTGCGCGCATTTCGTCCGACACAACCGGACAATTGCTCTGATCGAAGGGATCGACGCCTGTGACATCCCACAACAGCGTCGCGGCATGTTCGAGCGTGTCGCGTTCGGCGAGATCGATGCAGTTGACGCCGCGGTAGATCGCACCGTCCTCAGTGATGGTTCCGACGGCTGAGTCCATCACCGGCAGATCGGCGTCGAAGCTGCGCAGGCCGCGAGGCTCGGGCGACGGTGCGCGCCGCTCTTTCAGCGTGCGGACGTCCTCGGCTCGATAGCGGTGGCTGCGGGAATCCTCCGACGGTTCCGAGCGGATCAGGCCACGGCTGACATAGGCGTAGAGGGTTGCCTGGGAGATCGCGAGTTCGGCGGAGGCCTCGCGGGCCGAGAGGTAAAGGCCAGCGGATTTTTTCATATTGATTTACATAATCAAGATTGATCAAGTTGTCGAGGGGCCCGACCTTTACGGCAGGCAAAGGAGGGCCCTCATGAATATGCAGATTTCCAAGACCCCGATCGGCCTCGACGGCATTCCGGCCGCCGAAACCGTGCTCAGCCATGTCGACGGCGAGCGCGGCGAACTGATCATCGCCGGCGCACGGATCGGCGACCTCGCGGGAAAATCCAGTTTCGAAGGCGTCACCGCGCGGCTGTGGAACGCCGCAATAGGAACCTCGCTCAACGAAGCCAATGTGCGCTCAAGGCTTGGCGCTGCGCGGGAACGCGCATTCGCACGGCTACCCGAACTGCTGCCGGCAACGCGTGGCATGTCGATTGTCGACGGCTTTCGCGCAGCCGTTGCTGGCCTGCGCGGCGAGAACGGACTTGAGCACGAGGCAACCATCGTCGGCGCGTTGCCTGTGATTGCCGGCGCGCTGCTGCAGCGGGCCAAAGGCGAGGACCCGATCGCGCCTGACCCGACCCTTGGCCATGCCGCCGACACGCTGTCGATGCTGCGCGGCCGCAAAGCCGAACCGCGCGAGATCACCGCGCTGGACACGTACTTCGTTACGGTGTGCGATCACGGCATGAACGCGTCGACGTTCACGACGCGCGTGGTAGCCTCGACGCAGGCGGATTTGTTCGCAGCCGTCACGGCCGGTTATTGCGCCCTGACTGGGCCGCTGCATGGCGGCGCCCCCGAGCCGGTGCTGGAGATGCTGGATGCGATCGGCTCGACCGAGCGGATCAAGCCGTGGGTCGACAGCGCGCTGGCCCGCGGCGAGCGGCTGATGGGATTCGGCCACCGCGTCTATCGCGTCCGCGACCCACGCGCAGATGTGCTCAAGCGCGCGATCGAGCGGCTCGCAGGAGGCGGCACCGATCTGCCGTTCGCCGGCGAGGTCGAGGCCTACATCCGCGACGCCCTGCGGCGGAAAAATCCGGAGCGCCCGCTCGATACCAATGTGGAGTTCTTCACCGCAATCCTGCTCGACGCGCTGAAAATTCCGCGACAGGCGTTTACGCCGATCTTTGCGGTGGCGCGCGCCGCAGGCTGGACCGCGCATGCCCGCGAGCAGCAGCGTGGCGGCCGGCTGATCCGGCCGAGTTCGGCGTATGTCGGGCCGATGCCGGGTTGAGCGATAATCGTAGAATCGTAGCCCGGATGGAGCGCAGCGTAATCCGGGACTGGCATATTAGCGGATGAGAGAACCCCGGATTGCGCTTCGCTCCATCCGGGCTACGGGCAGCAATCAGGCCCGCACCACCGTCTTCAGATAATTATATGCCTTGATGATCTCGATCAGGCGGTCCTCGGTGGAACGATCGCCGCCATTGGCGTCGGGATGGTGTTGTTTGACCAGCGCCTTGTACTTGGCCTTGACGTCATCAAGCGTTGCTTCGGAGGTGAGCCCCATCACCTGCAGCGCCTTGCGCTCGGCGTTCATCACCTTGCGCGTTTCGGTCTTGGCCTGCGCGCCCGGGCCGGGTCGCCAGCGGCCGCGGCCGTTGAGCTCGGAGAACATGCTGAACGGATCGGCGGCGCCGTCAAAGTCCTCGGCGCTCGGCTGCTTGCCCTTCTTGCCGGCGGTGTTGGCGCCCATCTTCCAGGTCGGGCGATGGCCGGTCAGCGCATCCTTCTGGTAGCGCGCCACGGCATCGGCGTTCATGCCTTGGAAGAAATTGTAGGACTGGTTGTATTCGCGCACGTGGTTGAGACAGAAGTGCCAGTACTCGCGGGAATTCTCCCGGCCCTTGGGCGCGCGGTGCGGGCCCTTGCTCTGGCAGCCCGCCCACTCGCACATGGCGGCTTCCTCGCGCGCCTGCGCCTGCTGCTTCGCACTCAGCTTGTTGGGCTTGATGCGAATGGAATCGAAGAACTTGGATGAATCAATCGGCATGGCTGACTTTGACTACGCAATGCGCAAGGCTTCAAGTCTTGACATTGCGAATACCTCTATTCGGATGCGCCATTGACGGGAAGCCGACACAGAATTATCTGCCGCCATCATGAGCACCAGGGACATTATCATAAACAAGTTGCGTGAAGCTTTCTTGCCGGAAAGCCTCGACGTCGCGGACGAATCTCATCTGCATGAGGGCCATGCGGGCCACCAGCCAGGCGGTGAGACGCATTTCAGGGTCTATATCGTATCTCCGGCGTTCGAAGGGAAGAGCCGGGTTGAACGCCACCGCATGGTAAACACGGCACTTGCGGCGGAACTTGAGGGCTCCGTCCATGCACTCGCCATCAAGGCGCAGGCGCCGGGAGAAGCCGCCGGGAGGTAGTGTGGAAACCTGCCGCGAGCATATCAGCATCCGATGATGATGTCGCAGAAGCTCGTAATTTTGGCAGGGCTCCCGGGTTCCGGGAAGAGCACGCTGGCGGAAGGGCTTTCGCGGCATTTTTCGCTGCCGCTGTTTTCCGTCGATCCGATCGAGGCGGCGATGTTGCGCAGCGGCCTGCCCCGGGATCACACGGGAATTGCGGCATATGTCGTTGCTCAAGCATTGGCCGAAGAGCATCTGCGGCTGGGGCAGTCGGTTATTATTGACGCCGTCAATCCGGTTGAGGCGCCACGCGCCGCCTGGCGAGATCTCGCCGAAAAACATCGCGCGAATTTGTCGATCATCGAGTGCATTTGCGTGGACGAGGCGACGCACCGCCGGCGCATTGAAGCGCGAATGCGTCAAATCGAGGGAATGTCCGAGATCACCTGGGCCGAAGTCGAGAAACGGCGTACCGGCTACGAGGCCTGGATCGATGCACGGCTGACGCTGGATACCTCGGCACACCCGCCGGAACGACTACTCGCCGAAGCCATCGGCTACTTGGCGTGATGCTATCCACCAGCTTCCTGTGAAGATCGCCAGAGACGGTAGAACCGTTTTCGCAACTGTGAGACAATCACTGAAGCGAAGGTGAAGTTCCGGTTGAACGCGGGGTCGGACCGACTCTAACGCCATCGCAGCTCGATGGATCGTCCGATGCGATACTGGGCACGCTTCAGATGGGCCGCCGCCGTGGCGCTGCTGGTTGCGGTCGCCCCAATCCGGGCGCACGCTCTGGACATGCCAAGCCCCTTCGTTCAGGAGGTGCTGATCAAGAGCATTCTGGTGACGCTCAACGACGCGGTGGCATCGGACAATTTCACGGTTCTGCACGCCAAGATTTCAAAGCCGTTCCGCGATCAGTTTCCGCCCGACAAGCTGCGGGCTGTTTTCAAGGACCTGGTCGAGAAGCACGCCGTGTTCGACGCGATCGTGGCCAGCCCGGTCATTCCGGAGGAGGACGCCAGGATCGATGACAAGGGCGTGCTGCGCCTGAAGGGCCGCTTCGATACCACACCGAAAAAGGTGAAGTACCAGCTCGGCTTCATTCCCTCCGACAGCCAGTGGAAGCTCTCTGGCGTCACGATCGATATTGAATAGTCCCGTCATGTCAGGAATAAGCGCGCAATGCGCGGAGGCGCTCAGAACGCCGTCCCTGCCCGCTTCGGCTTCGGATACTCCGCGTCGGTTTCGCGCGGCAGCGGCGTGATCTTCAGCGCCGTAATGCGGTTGCGCTCGCGGCGCAGCACGCGGAAACGGCAGCCGTGGAAGGTAAAATTCTGGCCGCGTTCGGGAATCGAGCGCGCCTCGTGAATCACGAGGCCGGCGACCGTCGTCGCCTCCTCGTCGGGCAGATGCCAGTTCATGGCGCGGTTGAGATCGCGGATCGGCACGGAGCCATCCACCACGACGGAGCCGTCGGCCTGGACGCGGACGCCGGCGACCACGACGTCGTGCTCGTCGGAAATATCGCCGACGATCTCTTCCAGAACGTCCTCCAGCGTCACCATGCCTTCGACCTCGCCATATTCGTCGACGACGAGCGCGAAGTGGGTTTTGCGGCGGCGGAACGCCTTGAGCTGTTCCGACAAGGGCCGCATCTCCGGCACGAACCAGGGCGGGCGCATGATGGCCGAAACGTTGATGTGCGAGGTATCACCGTCGGAAGCACGGATCGCGCGCAGCAGGTCCTTGGCGTGCAGCACGCCGATGATGTTCTCCGGCTTGTCGCGCCACAACGGGATCCGGGTGTATTCTGTGGCCAGCACCTCGCCCACCAGTTCGTCCGGCGGCAGGTCGGCATTGATCATCACCATCGCAGTGCGGTGGACCATGACATCTGACACGGCGAGGTCGCCAAAGCGGAAGACATTTTGAAGGTATTCGGCCTCCCCGCTTTCGATCCCGCCGTGCTCGGCCGATTCTTCTACCAGCCCTTCGATCTCGGAGTCCGTGAGGATTTCATGTTGCGAGGATTCCTGCACACCGAGCAGGCGCAAGATCGCACGTGACGCGCTGTTGAGCAGCCAATTGAGCGGATAGAAAACCAGAAAGGACAGATAGAGCGGATAGGCGATCCATTGCGATACCGGCATCGGCTCCCTGATCGCCAGCGTCTTCGGCACCTGCTCGCCGACGACGATATGCAGCGAGGAGAACACCAGGAACCCGGCCAGGAACGACACGAAGTGCAAGGTGGCTTCCGACATTCCGAGCGGAATCAGTAGCGGTTCGAGCAGCGCCGAAACCGTGGGTTCGCCGACCCAGCCGAGGCCGAGCGAGGCCATGGTGATGCCGAGTTGGCAACACGCGAGATAGGCCTCGATGTTGCCCATCATGCTTTGCAGGAGGTGAGCGCCAAAACGATTCTGTTCGACCATCGCCCTGATGCGAAAGCCGCGGCTCTTGACCAGCGCAAACTCGGCGGCCACGTAAAACGCGTTGGCGGCGAGCAGGAAGGTCGCGAGCAGCAGATTGAACGCGGTCGAACTCATATATTCCTCGTGACGGCCCCGGCCCCGCGCGACGCTCGCGTCAAGCCGCCCGATAATTCCCTCATCCCGACAACTTCTGTTGCAGGAAATCGCGAACCAGCGCCGGCTCGACGTCGTTTGCAACCACCGCGCGGCCGATCGCCTGCAGCAGGATAAAGGTCAGCTTGCCGCGCTTTACCTTCTTGTCCTGCGCCATCAGCGCCATCAGGGCGTCGGCATCGGCCAGCCCTTCCTGGGCAAAGCCTGCGATGTCCTGCAAATGGGTCGGCAGGCCAACGGAGGCAAGATGGCGCTCGACCCGGGTGGCGTCAGCTTCGGAGATCATGCCGAGTTTCGCCGAAAACTCCGCCGCCAGCACCATGCCGACGGAGACGCCTTCGCCGTGGAACAGGCGGTCGGAAAAGCCGGTCGCGGCCTCCAGCGCATGGCCGAAGGTGTGGCCGAGGTTGAGCAGCGCGCGCTCGCCATTTTCGCGCTCGTCGCGGGAGACGATCGCGGCCTTGGCGCGACAGGAGGTTGCAATCGCGTGCTCGCGCGCCGCGCCACCGGAGAAGATGTCGGCATGGTTGGCTTCAAGCCAGGCGAAAAAGGCTCCATCGCCGAGCACGCCATATTTGGCGACCTCGGCGTAGCCGGCGCGGAACTGGCGCGGCGACAGCGTGTCGAGCACCGACGTATCGGCGATGACCAGCACCGGCTGATGAAACGCGCCAAGCAAATTCTTGCCCTGCGGCGAATTGATGCCGGTTTTGCCACCAACCGAGGAATCAACCTGGGCCAAAAGCGAGGTCGGCACCTGCACGAAATCGACGCCGCGGCGCAGGATTGCCGCCGCGAAACCGGCGAGATCGCCGACCACGCCGCCGCCGAGCGCGATCACCAGATCGTTGCGCTCGATCTTCGCCGCGATCAGCGCTTCAGAGACCTTTTCGAGACCGGCATAGGTCTTTGATACCTCGCCTTCCTCGACGATCACGCGTGACGTCGGGATGCCGGCTTCGGTAAGCGAACGCTCGGTTTGCTCCAGCCAGTGCGTTGCGACGGTACGGTCGGTGACGATGGCGGTTCGCACGCCGGGGCGCAGCGCAGCGACGCGCGCGCCGAGCGTATCCAGCACGCCGCGGCCGATCACGATGTCATAGGCGCGGTCGCCGAGGGCGACGTCGACCGTGATATCGGCGAAATGTTTCAGCGGCGCAGTCATGGCGTGACGTTCATCCCGTCGGTTGTTGGCTGGGCGGCCGGGGCGCCGGCACACAGCCGGACGCGCAGGGCCTCGATGCATTCGTCGACGATTCGATCATGCGGCACGTCGCGAGACAGAATGGTCACGTCGGCGCTCCGGTAGACCGGCTCGCGCGCTTCGAGGAGACGGCTGACGGTCGCAACCGGATCCTCGGTCTGCAGCAGCGGCCGGTCGGCGCGGCGCTTCACGCGCTTCATAATGATGTCGACGTCCGCCTTGAGCCAGATCGAGACCGCCTTGTCGCGGATGCGGTTGCGGGTCTCCTCGCGCATGAAGGCGCCGCCGCCGGTGGCGATCACGGCCGGACCGCTATCGAGCAGCCGCGCAATCACCCGCGCCTCGCCGTCCCGGAAATGCGGCTCGCCATGGGTTTCGAAAATATCCGGGATCGACATGCCGGCGGCCGCCTCGATCTCGATATCGGCGTCGAGGAATGGCAGGCGCAACCGCGCCGCCAGCCGTCGGCCGATGGTCGACTTGCCGGCCCCCATCATGCCAACCAGCACAACCGAACGCCGTGCCAGGGCCGACGTAATGTCGGCCTCCTGGGGGGCGCTCGCCTGGGCCGGTGCGGTCTCGGACATCAAAAAACTCTGTGGTTTTGCGGATTTCCACCGCTCCGCGACACCTATACTACCCCGACTGACGCGGTTGCCAGAGACTCTTGCCACGGGGATGGGAACATGTTGGATGATTTCATTGGTTAATTCGCCGCCCTGAGCCCCCATGCCCAGCTTGTTCCGCTTTCTGACGGTCGTCGGCGTAATCGCCGGGGTGATCTATGGCGTGATTTTCGCGCTGGCGAATTTCGTCAATCCAAGCCCCCGGGAAATGACGGTCACCATTCCCGCAGACAAGTTCCTCAAGAGATAGCCGCTGGTTGCGAGGATCAGACGGCTGGCAAATTAGCGACTCAGCGCTTTGCGCAGCAGACGCAGGAACAGCCGGGTATCTTCGAGCAGATCGTGGCCCGCGACTTGCGCGTCCTTGATACCCTCCATGGCCGCAACAATGATGGCGGCTAGATCGGCAGGCGTGGCATGCAGAGCATCCAAGGTGATCGCACCTGTCGCCTGCGCATTGGTTAGCGCTTGAGCAAGGAGGGCCACCAGCTCGGCGCGCGCCGCCAGCGTGACGTTTCGGGCCAATGCCATATTGGTTTCGAACAGTTCCGCCGCATCGCCGCTGCCGGCGAAAGGCGCGATTAATTCCCGCTGGAAAGCTGCAATTGCCTTTTCAATCCGACTGAAAACATCGCCGTCACCAGCGAGCGCGGCTTCGACCTTTCGCATCGCCCGGGCGTGCGCCCGCGCCGACCCCGCCCGAAACAGTTCTTCTTTGCTGCTGAAGCTCAGATAGAGCGCCGCCCGAGACATGCCCGCCGCGCGCGCGATGTCGGCCATCGATGTCTTGCGGAAGCCGTGACGCACGAAGACCGGAAGCGCCGCGTCGAGAATGGTCTCAGATTTTTGGTCGCCCTGATTCATGCGAGACAGAGTGACAGTTTTTGTCTAATCCGTCAAAGACGAATGGACAATTATTGTCTATCTGTCTAATCACCGAATTGGACAACACCGATGCCGACGCACACCACCGACACGGACTTCTCACCGGAAGCCGAGCACATCCGCAACACCGAACGATCGCGGCTTCGCGCCCTGGTCGCCGGCGACATGGAGGCGGCGGGGCCGCTTCATGCGTCCGAGTTCCAGTTGATTACGCCGATCGGAATGTCGCTATCCAAGGACGAATATTTGGGCGCGATCGCGAGTGGCCAGATCAAATATCTCATGTGGGAACCCGGACCTATCGCCGTACGGCAGCACAAGGGCCACGCAGTGATCCGGTATCGGGCCAGGCTTGAGATCGTGTTCGGTGGCCATCAGGTCGCCCCCGGCGATTACTGGCACACCGACACTTACGAATATCACGACGGGCGGTGGATGGTCGTCTGGTCGCACGCCACGGCGATCAGTCAAATGTCCTAGCGTTCCGAATGCTTGTGCAAGCGCGTGTTTGATTTGAAAAGGCCTCCGTCCTGCCCGGGTCATGCGGTATCATAGCGAATGCGCACGACACCCTCCGACACGAAGCTGATCAACCTGTTCCTCGACATGCTCGCGGCGGAACAGGGCGCAGGCGACAATACGCTCGATGCCTATCGCCGCGACCTCACAGATTTCTCCGAATTTCTTGGGCAAGCCGGGCAGAACTTTACCCGTGCCGGGACCGACGTGCTGCGCGACTACCTCGCCGATCTCGACACGCGTGGCTTCAAATCCTCCAGCGTGGCGCGGCGGCTGTCGGCGATGCGGCATCTGTTCCGTTTCCTGCTCAACGAGCGCATCCGTGCCGACGATCCGGCGGCGATCCTGTCCGGCCCCAAGCGCGGCCGCGGGCTGCCGAAGGTGCTGTCGATCGCGGACGTCGACCGCATGCTGACGCGGGCCAAGGAATTGACCGAGGCCGAGAACGCCTCGCCGCAGCAGCGGCTGCGCGCGATGCGGCTGTATTGCCTGCTGGAAGTGCTCTACGCCACCGGCTTGCGCGTCTCGGAGCTGGTGGCGCTGCCGCTGTCGGCCGCGCGGCGCGATGCCCGCATGATCATGGTGCGCGGCAAGGGTAACAAGGAACGGCTGGTGCCGCTCAACGAAGCCTCAAGGCAGGCGATGGCCGATTATCTCGCCGCCATGGAAGCGCTCAGGCCGGAGAAGAAGAAAAACGCCGCCGCATCAAAATGGCTGTTTCCCTCCTTCGGCGAGAGCGGCCATCTGACGCGGCAGCATTTTGCGCGCGACTTGAAGGAACTGGCGGCGGCATCGGGCCTTGCGCCGCGGCTGGTCTCGCCGCACGTGCTGCGCCACGCCTTTGCCAGCCATCTGCTGCACAACGGCGCGGACCTACGCATCGTGCAGACCCTGCTCGGCCACACCGACATCTCGACCACGCAGATCTATACCCATGTGGTCGAGGAGCGGCTGAAGAGCCTGGTGCGCGACCTGCACCCGCTGGCGGAGAAGTAAGGAAGCTAGCCCGGATGGAGCGGAGCGAAATCCGGGGACTATCTCGCAGCTGGATCGACCGGTCCGGATTGCGCGGAGCCTGTCATCGGGCGCGCGTTCGCGCGACCCGTTGGCTCCATCCGGGCTACGAGACTTCGGCATCCGGGACACGGAGATATCGCCGCGCGCGCCTCATTCGCCTTGACTTCCGCGGCTTCTCCCCCGAAACAGCCGTCCCGCCCGCGGCCTTGTTTGGCGCGCTTTCGGCAAGCCGGGTCACCCGGACCGAAATGCACGCTAAGTCATTGAAGATGCGTGCTTTCCTGGAGCGAATCGAAAAACCGCTTCGCCTGACAGCACGTTGTTTCCTATATTGTCTCGATGCCGGAACAGATGCGCAGCTATCTCGACTTCGAAAAACCAGTCGCCGAACTCGAGTCAAAGATCGACGAATTGCGCGCGCTGGCGGCGTCCGGCAGCGACATCGGCGACGAGATTGCGCGCATCGAGGACAAGGCGCAGCAGGCGCTGGCCGATCTCTATGCCAATTTGACGCCGTGGCAGAAGACGCTGGTGGCGCGCCATCCGCAGCGCCCGCACTTCACCGATTTCGTCAAGGCGCTGATCACGGAATTCACGCCGATGGCGGGTGACCGCAAGTTCGGCGAGGACGAGGCGCTGATGGGTGGCTTTGGCCGCTTCCGCGGCGAGAGCATCTGCGTCGTCGGCCAGGAAAAGGGCGCCTCGACCGAGGGCCGCATCAAACACAATTTCGGCATGGCCCGGCCTGAAGGCTATCGCAAGGCCGTGCGGCTGATGGAGTTGGCCGATCGTTTCGGCATTCCCGTGCTGTCGATCGTCGATTCCGCCGGCGCCTACCCTGGCATCGGCGCCGAGGAACGCGGCCAGGCGGAAGCGATCGCGCGCTCCACCGATGCCTGCCTGTCGCTCGGCGTACCCAATGTCGCGATCATCACCGGCGAAGGCATGTCGGGCGGCGCGATCGCCATCACCACCGCGAATAAGGTTTTGATGTTCGAACACGCGATCTACAGCGTGATCTCGCCGGAAGCGGCCTCCTCGATCCTGTGGCGCGACGGCACCAAGGCGCAGGAAGCCGCCACCAGCATGAAGATAACAGCGCAAGACATGCTGCGATTCGGCGTGATCGATCAGATCCTGAAAGAGCCCGCCGGCGGCGCCCACCGCGATTCAGCGGCGATGATTTCAGCCACGGGCGATGCCATTGCCGAGGCCTTCAACGACCTCCGCAATCTCGACGCGGACGCTATCCGCCGGCATCGGCGGCAAAAATTCCTCGATATCGGTCGCAAGCTCGGCTGATCGCCGCGTCCATATCTCATCTCGCTTGATGCGGTCGCCCGCGCCTGCCCGCCCCAATTGTTAATGACCTCTAAACGGCCATTATTTTCGCCAGCGCGCATGATTCGGCCGCAATTAGGCCTAGAGCCCGGTCTTTAGTTTCTGTTGACCATGCCTGCCGCGGCAGCCGCTGGACGGTCCCGTTCGGGTTGCGGCGCAGGGGGGCAATGGGTAATATTTTAGACAATGGCTTCAGGGCATGTCGCTGTGATTTGGGGTGCGAGAATGCCCGGTGGGTGTGGAGCTTAGCCTTTGATTAACCGCTCGCTGGTTCGCGCGCTCGTCACGTCGGCTGTCCTCGTGGGCGCAGGCGTGCTGATGGCCGGCTGCAACAGCGACCAAATCTCGCTCGCCAACAACGCCAAGGCCAACCAGCCGGTCCCGCCAAAGCTGATCGCCGATATGACGGCGAAGGACATGGACCTGCAGTCCCCGATCCTGGTCCGGCTGTTCAAGCAGGAAGCCGAACTGGAGATCTGGAAGCAGGACCGCTCCGGCCGTTTCGCGCTCTTGAAGACCTATCCGATCTGCCGCTGGTCAGGCGACCTCGGACCGAAGATCAAGGAAGGCGACCGCCAGGCGCCCGAAGGCTTCTATTCGATCTCGCCGGCGCAGATGAATCCACAGTCGGCCTATTATCTCTCCTTCAACACCGGCTACCCCAACGCGTTCGACAAGGCGCTCGGCCGCACCGGCTCGCAACTGATGGTGCACGGCGACTGCTCCTCGCGCGGCTGCTACGCGATGACCGACGAGCAGATCGCGGAGATCTACTCACTGGGCCGCGAATCCTTCTTCGGCGGCCAGAAGTCGTTCCAGTTGCAGGCCTATCCGTTCCGGATGACGCCGGCTAACATGGCCAAACACCGCAACAACCCGCACATGCCGTTCTGGAAAATGATCAAGGAAGGCAATGATCATTTCGAAGTGACGCGGCAGGAGCCGAAGGTCGATTTCTGCGAAAAGAAGTATGTGTTCGATGCGGCCAAGCCGCCGAACGCGACCAAGGACCCGGTGTTCGACGCCTCCGCCAAATGCCCAGCCTATGTGATCCCAGATGAAATCGCCGACGCTGTGCGGGAGAAGCAGGCGACCGACCTCGCCGAAACCGCCAGACTGATCGCGAAAGGCACTCCCGTCGCCCGAATCAACACCGGCATCGACGGCGGCATGCACAGGGTGTTCGCCGCCCGTGTGCCCGAAGGCAGCACTGGTCTTTCGGAACCCGGCGACGGCTCAAGCCTGTCGCTGATGGCGCGTGCGCCAGGCACCGTTCCCTCCCACGTCAATCCGCCGAAAGCTCCGTCCGAAAACCTGCTAATGGGTCCGCCCGAGCAGCCGAAACTGGTCGCAGCACCGGCTGCTGCATCTGCTCCCGCCCCTGCCGCAGCTTCGACGCGAGTCGCCAATGCGGCGCCGACGGCGCAAGATGACGGGTTCTTCTCCGGCCTCGCCCGCAAGGTCGGCCTTGGTGGCGCAGCTGAGGCCACCGCCAGCACCCCGCCATCTAAACCGAAGGCAGCCGAGACCAAGCAGCCGCCGCGGCCGGAAGCCGCTGCGCCGAAGACGACGACGGCAGCGAAACCCGAGGCCAAACACGCCGCCGCCAGCCGCCCGCCGCTGAAGCCGTCGGTGTCGGATAGCCCGGCACCTGCCGCCAAGGACAATCAAGTCGCAGGCTCCGCACCGATCATCTCCACGAACTCGTTCGACAGCCGCTTCGGGGCGGTGAAGTAAGGCGCGGCAACACCTTCATAGCCGGATCAGCCATCGACGCCGGCGCTCCTTCGGCGAACGCTACGGTGCGAGATAGCGCAATAGTTCCGGATCGCTCCGCACCTCGCCGGCAGCGCCTTGCAGCGCCACCTTGCCGCGATCGAGCACATAGGCATAATCGGCGACGCGCAGCGCGAGATCGAGATGCTGCTCGACGATGACGACCGCGATCTGCTTGGCCAACTCGATGAGCCGCTCGGTAATCTCCTCGATCACACCGACCCACACGCCTTCGGTCGGCTCGTCCAGCAGCAGCAATTTGGGATCGCCAAGCATCGCGCGTCCGATCGCCAGCATCTTGCGCTCGCCGCCCGACAGCGTGCCGGCCGGCTGTTCGAGCCGCTGCCCGAGCTTCGGGAAGATGGCCAGGACCCGATCGACCGCCGTCGGATCAACGTTGAACAGCGAGCCGACTGCGAGATTGTCGCGCACCGAGAGCCGAGCGAACACCGAATGCTCCTGCGGCACGTAGCCGATGCCCGAGCGGACCCGCTCCTCGGTCCGGCGCCGGGTGATGTCACGGCCGTCGAAAAACAATTCGCCCTTCGAGCTCGCAAGCTCGCCGACGATCGTCTTCATCAGTGTGGTCTTGCCGGCTCCGTTGCGGCCGAGCACCGCGACGCCGCCGCGCCAGGGAATGCCGATGTTGACATCGAACAGGACCTGGCTGCGGCCATAGCCGGCTTCGAGATGCCGGATGTCGAGAAATGTCTGTTCAGGCACGGCGCAGATAAATCTCCTGGACGCTCTTGTTGGCCTGGATCTCGGCGACCGTTCCGGACGCGAGCACACGACCCTGGTCGATCACGGTCAGGCGGTCGCAGATATCGCGGATGAAATCCAGATCGTGTTCGACGATCACAAGCGAACAATGCTGCTTGATAGGCTGCAGGAGTTCGCCGGTGACGCGGCGTTCTTCCAGGCTCATGCCGCCGGTCGGCTCGTCCAGCAGCAGCAGCCGCGGCCTGGCTGCGAGCGCCATAGCGATTTCCAGCCATTGCTGCTGCCCGTGCGACAGCGCCGCGGCAGCGTCATGCGCGCGATCGGCGAGGCGGAACTGGCTCAGCATCATCATTACCTGCTCGTGCAGCGCGCCGCGCGTGCGCGAGAACACCAGATCGAACAGCGATGATTGCGCCTGCAGCGCCAGCAGGATGTTGTCGTACAGCGTCAGTGTCGGCAGCACGCTGGTGATCTGGAATTTCAGGCTCATGCCGGCGCGGGCTCGCTCGGTCGGCGACAACAGGGTGATATCGCGGTTGACGAAGCTGACCTTGCCTTGGGTCGGCATCTCGGCGCCTGCGACGCACTTCATCAGCGTGCTTTTTCCCGAGCCGTTCGGCCCGATCAGGCCGTGAAACTCGTTTTCGCCTATCGTCAGCGCTGCACCATCGAGCGCGGTGAGCTTGCCAAACACCTTGACGATACCGGTCGCCTCAAGGAGCGGCATTGCGCTTCTCCTTCGGCCCGGCCCCAAAACTGCCGACGCGCTCGCGTTCGCCGAGCACGAAGCTGATCAGCCCGAGCGGGCGGAACAGGATCACCAGCAGCAGCAACACGCCGAGAAGGATCGGCCAGATGTCGCGATAATTGTCCGACAGCCAGAAGCTGACGCCCTCGATGATCACGGCCCCGATAACCGCGCCGATCAATGTGCCCGATCCGCCGAATAAAACGTAAAGCACGACCTGCGTGGAGATTACCACGCCGACCATATTGGGCCAGACGAAGCCCTCGTGAAACGCGTAGAGACTACCTGCAAGGCCTGCGATGGTGCCGCCGACGGCAAAAACAATCGCCTTCAGGTGTTGCGCCTTGTATCCGAAGAAGGCGATGCGCTGCTCGTTCTCGCGAAGCCCCGCCAGTGCCAGGCCGAACTGCGAGCGCACCAAGAAGCGGCACAGCAGATAGACGACGACCAGAGTGCCGAGCGCGAAATAGTAATAGACCGGTCCCTCGGTAATGTCGTAGCTGCCGAGCGACATCGATGGAATCGAAGGAATGCCGTTCTGTCCGCCGAGATAGTACCAGCCGCGCGCCAGGCGGTCGGCGGCGTAGGATCCGGTCAGGGTACCGAGTGCAACGAAGATCACGCTGGAGGGATGCCGGCCGAGCAGCAGAAAGCCACCGAGCAGCAGCGAGGTGGTAAGCCCGATCAGCGTTCCCGCCGGCAGCACCAGAAAGATCGAGGTGATGTTGAGGTCGCGCGCCATCAGCGCAACGCCATAACCGGCCGACCCGAAGAACAGGGCCTGACCGAAGCTCATGATGCCGGCATATCCCCACACCAGATCGAACGAGAGCGCGAACAGGGCGAGGATAATGACACGGGTGGCGAACACCGTGAGATAGTCCTGCAGAACCAGCGGCAGGATCAGCGCTGCGATCAGCACCGCCCCTTCCACGATCGGGAGCACCTTTCGTCCTGCCGCTTGTCGCGCCGGCAATGCTCGATCCAATCCACTGTCAGCCATCGAAACGTCGGGCCCCCGACTCACTGTTGCGCGAAGGGCCTGCTTTGCTGCACCCATGGATCACTCAGCATTCCTTGGGATCGACGAGGCCGTCGCTGCGGCCCACGATCTCATAGTTCCCGCCTTTGGCAACAGCGGTATACATCTTCATCTTGCAGTGCCGCTTGCCCGGCACCATCTCGGCCGGTCCGCCCGGACCTTCCGCGATCTTGGCGTGATCGAGCGCCGCGGCCACCGCATCGCGGTCGATCTTGCCGGCTTCCTTGACCGCCGCTTCCCAAAGCTTCAGCCCGCGATAGGTGCCGGTCGCCGCGCTGCCGGCGGCGAACAGGAAGTTGCCGGGGAAATCCTTCTCGTAGGCCGCCTGGATCTTGGCGCTGACCGGATCGTCCTTGGTCAGCGCCTTGAAGTAGTCGAGACAGCTTGCAAGGCCCTCGATCTCGCTGGCCTGATTGATGTTGAGCGTATTCTCGTCATAGTACACGCAGGCCAGCCGTCCCCCATTCTTCAGGAAGCCGGCCTCGTAGAGCTGCTTGAAGAACGGACCGACACCGGGAGGGATTACGGTGTTAAAGACGACATCGACCTTGTTGGAGATGATGCGGTTGACGGTGGCTGAGAAGTCGACCTGGTCGAGCGGGTAGTACTCCTCGAATACGACCTCGCCACCGCTGGATTCAATCACTTTGCGCGCATAGACGTTGAGCGTGTGCGGCCAGACATAGTTCGCGCTTGGCAGCGCAAACTTCTTGCCGCCGTTCTTGATCAGCCAGGGGATGAACTCGTCACATTGCTGCGCCGGAGTCGGGCCGGTGCAGAAGAGATTGGCCGTGCATTCCTTGCCTTCGTAGAGCTGCGGATAGATGTACAGCGTCTTGCCACGCGCCACGATCGGATCCTTGATCGCGTTGCGCATCGAACTGGTGATGCCGCCGAGCACCATGTCGACCTTGTCGCGCTGGATCAGCTTGCGAACGTTGCCGACGGCGACCGATTCGTTGGAGGCGGTATCCTCGATATAGAGCTCGAGCGGCCGGCCGAGCAGGCCGCCGGCAGCGTTGATCTGCTTGATGACCATCTTGGCGACATTGGCGTCGGCATTGCCGGCATACGCGATCGGGCCGGTCAGGTCGGTTGCGATGCCGACCTTGATCGGGCCTTCGGCGGCATTGGCCCAGTCGGGCCTGACCACCCAGCTGCCGACCCCGGCCGCAATCGCGCCGGTCGTGAAAGCAAAGCCGCTGAGGAAACGACGGCGCGTCAAATCAAGGCGATCGGCAAACATGCGACTAAACCCCTTTTCCAGCGATAAGGCCTTGCGGCCGGAATTTGATGAAGACGATGGCGAGTACGAAGACGAGAACGTCGGCAACCACGGGCGCCATGACCCAGGGCAGCGCCGCGCTGAGCGTTCCGATCAAGCCGGCTCCGGCGACCGGGCCGATAAACGATCCGACGCCGCCGACCATGACCGCAACAAAGCCCTGAATCAGGAAGCGGATGCCGAGGTCGGCGAACAGGCTGAACACGGGCACGATCAACGCGCCGGCAAGCCCCGCCAGCGCGGCGCCGAAGGCAAACGTGGCGCCGTAGATCAGGGGCGTCGAGATTCCCGACACCCGCGCCAGCGCCGGATTTTCCAGCGTCGCGCGCACGCGAAGGCCGAAGCTGGTCCGCGACAGCAACAGATAGCAGCCGCCCATCACCAGCAGCGTGATGACGATAATCGTGAAGCGCCACGCCGAAATGTGCATCGTGCCGATATCGATCGAGCCGCCGATCGGCTCCGGCACGGTCAGATAGAAACCGCCGATCAGGCCGCGCACGCTCTCGCGAATGATCAGGCCCAGCGCATAGGTGCCAAGCATCGCCACGATGGGCGCGGCGTAGAAGCGCCGGATGATAAGCGCTTCCAGCACGAAGCCGAGGCCGCCAACGATGAATGGCGCAGCCGCCATGCCCGCCCAGATCGGAATCCCGCGGCTATGCGCCAGATAGGTAACGTAAGCGCCGAGCAGGACGAACTCGCCCTGCGCGAAGTTGAAAATCCCCATCATGCTGGCAATGATCCCGAGCCCCAGCACGACCAGAACGATGATCGCGCCGAAACTCAGGATCTCGAATGCCGTGATGAATGCGCTAGCCATGTCCTATGTCCAGCCGGCCTGCAACGATGAACCTCTCACATCTTCTTCCAGTCGCCGATCTGCTCGAAGGCGTGCGCGGCGCGATAGATCGTCGATTCCTCGAACATCCGGCCGACCAGCATCAGCCCGACGGGCAGGCCGTCGACCATGCCGCAGGGCAGTGACATTGCAGGATGATGCGTGATGTCGAACGGCGCGGTGTTGGCAATCATCTCGAGCGCCCGCGCCACATAATCCTCGCGGCTCGCATTGGCCGGCGGCAACGGCGTCGCCTTCATCGGCGTCGTCGGCAGCAGCAGGAGATCGTAATCCTTGAACGCCTTGTCATAGGCGGCGGTCAACCGCCGTGAGATGTTGAGCGCCTTGCCGTAGTAGCGCGGCCCGAAATTGTTGTTGATGTAAGTGCCCAGCAGCAGGAACAGCTTCGTGGTCTCCGAGAGCGAGTCGGCCTGCCGCCGCCAGCCGCGATGGAAGTCCATCAGCGAGGTCGAATAGAGGTCGGCACGGCTAAGTCCGTAGCCGTCGCCATACATCATGGTCTGCGTCATGCCTTCCGTGCCGATCGGCGTCCAGATCGCGGGCCCGGTCAGATGCATCGGAATCGAGACCTGCTCGACAATGGCGCCGAGGTCGCGGAAACGCTTTGCCGCCTCTCGCACGCTCTCATTGACCGCCAGCTCGGCCGTCGGCTGTTCGAAGCCTTCCTTCAGGATGCCGATCTTCATCCCTTTGATGCCGCCGCCGAACGCCTTGGTGTACTCCTCGACCTTCGGGGCCTTGATACGCGGATCGTAGCCGTCGTCTCCGGCGATCACCTCCAGCAGCAGCGCGTTGTCCGCCACCGTCGCCGTCATTGGCCCGGTGTGGTCGACGAAGATTTCGATTGGCATGATCCCGGTGTATGGCACCAGCCCCCAAGTCGGCTTCATGCCGTAGATGCCGCAGAACGAGGACGGCATGCGGATCGACCCGCCCTGGTCACCGCCGATCGCCATGTCGACCTCACCGAGTGCGACGACGACGCCGCTGCCCGACGACGAACCGCCGGCCGAATAGCCCATCTTGTGCGGATTGTGCACAGGCCCGACCGCGCCGGTGTGGCTGCCGCCGGACATGCAGAATGATTCGCAGTGAACCTTGCCGGCGATCTCGGCGCCTGCATCGAGCATGCGGGTGACGATGGTGGCGTCGAAATCGGGCACGTAGCCTTCCAGCGTCGCCGATCCGTTCATCATCGGCACGCCCGCCAGCATGATGTTGTCCTTCAGAGCCACCGTCTTGCCCTTGAGCTTGCCGGAAGCGGCGCCCTTCACGGTCGACTTGCGGTACCAGGCGTTGCGCGGGTTTTCCTCCGGCTGCGGCCGGTAGCCGGGCGTGCGCGGATATTTTACCGGCGGCACCTCGTCCGGCATTGCTGCCACGAGATTGTAGGCGTCGATCGAGCCCTGCATCAGGCCGCGGAAAGAGGCCACGTCCTCTTCCGTCAGTGACAGGCCGCATTGTTCGGCGACGGCGCGAAGTTGCGCTGGTGTTGGAAGGACGACTGACACGACGCTCTCCTGAAGCTTATTGATCCCTGGGCGTGCAGCCGGCTGCCCGCTTATCGCGTGCGAACCGTGGCTTTTGCGCGGGTATTTAAAACGGAAATATTTTCCTTTTCAAGCATTATTTCGGATTTCGACTGAAGAAGATTGTTCCGTCGTTACTAGATCGCCTTGATTACCTTGAAGTCGAGGCCATCGGCCTCGGCGAGATACATCTGCATCCGAACACGACCATCGCGGACGATCACCGGTCCGCGCGCGCCGCTATAAACGACATTGCGCCCCGCCGCGAACAAGGGTCCCATCGCCAGCGTGCCGGCCTGGTTGGCCGCGGCTTCAAGAAAGCGCAACCCTTCATAGTTGGATTGACCGAGCGAGCCGATCGGCGGGGCATTTGGACCGAACATCGCGCGATAGCCGCCCATGAATTCGTCATTGGCGCGCGAGCCGACACAGGGGAAGTAGCCGGACGCGCAGAACAGGTTCTCGCTGTTGTCGGCACCGATGCCGAGCAACACGGTTTCGTCCATCGCTCCGGCGAACCGCAGCATGGTGGGGGCGAGCCCGGATTCGCCGAAGGAGCGATTGAAGGTGATACTGTCGGTTCCGATCAGGGAGATCAGCACAACGTCGGGCCGCGCGGCGCGGATGCGCGCCAGATGCGGCTCGTGATTGTCCTCGCCGAGCGGGACGAACTCCTCGCCGACAACGTGGCCGCCGGCTTCCTTGATGTACCGCTTCACCGCGCGATGCGACTGCCAGGGCCAGACATAGTCGCTGCCTATCAGATACCAGCGCGCGGCCTTCTTGACTTCGCTGAGCCAATGGATCGACGGCCGGATCTGCCAGCGCGGCGTCTCGCCGATCGCCATCACGCCCGGCGTCTGTTCGCCGCCTTCGTAAACGGGGGTGTAGACATAGGGCACGCGGCCACGTGTAATCTTGCGCAGAGCCACGCGGACCGCGCTGGTGTGCAAGCCAACGATGAGATCGACTTCGTCGAACCCGATTGCCTGCTCGGCGCGATGCAGGACGTCGTCGAGCGGCCCGCCTGCATCGTAGATCGAAAGCTCGATCTCGCGTCCAAGGATACCGCCGCGCTTGTTGATCTCCGCGACCGCAAGCTGCGCACTGCTCGTGGCGGATGGGCCCCAAACCCCGGGAGAGCCGGTGCAGCATATGAAGCCCCCGATCCGAAGCCTGTTCCCGGCGCCGCGCCGCCTGAAGAAGGCATGATCGTCCGGCGACAAGGCGCGATCATCCGCCGCCGCCGACAGGTTTCGAAACAGCAACTGCGGCGGAAACGTAGGGCCGCCGGAAGCCGGGAAGTTTACCGTCGAACGCACGCCAACTCCTGTCTGGCACCAGACCAAAACACATCCAGCGGGCGGCCGCGGCATCCGCCCTCTAAGTTGGAGAAATATCTTATTTGAAAATATTGAATATTCAACAATTGAAGTGCATATAGAAACGGCACTCGTTGCCGGACATTCACTCACATTCGGATCAAGACGAAGTCTCAGCCGTGGCCAAACCGCCGAAAGACAATTCCCCCATCACCGAACACCTCGCCTATTTGCTCGCGCAAGCCAACCGGGAGATCAACCGGCAGCTGGAAATGCGCTTGAGCAAGGAAGGCGTGCCTGTCGAGCAATGGCGCATCCTTAAAGTTCTGTCCGATGGCAACGGCCATTCCATGGGCGAGCTTGCGGACGCGGTGCTGCTCAACCATCCCACGCTGACCAAGATGGTCGACCGCATGGTGTCAGACGCGCTGGTCTACCGCGTTCAGGACCCCAAGGACCGCCGCAAGGTCCTGATGTTCGTGTCCGACCGCGGCAAGGCGCTGAGCAAGCGGCTGAACTCGCTGGCGGTGAGCCAGGAAGAGCACATCGTCGAGAGCTATGGCGACAAATCGACCAACGAGCTCAAGCGTCTGCTCGAGAGCCTGATCGACAGCTCGAACTAGAGGACGATCCGAGCCTTCGCAGCGGTCAGCTAAATTCGCGTAGGCATTCCATCGTCATGGCCCGCGAAGGCCAGGCGTCCGGTACTCCGAGACAATTTGCATGTACGGAAGCCGCGCTGCGTACTGCATCATCCGCTTTCGCGGATGATGCAGTCAGCGCTCAATCACGCGCACGTTGCGCTCAGGCGTACTTGCCGTGGCAGTGCTTGTACTTCCTGCCGCTTCCGCAGGGACAATCCTCGTTGCGGCCGACCTTGCCCCAGCTTGCAGGGTTTTTCGGATCGCGATCGGCGGCCGGAGCCTGGGGCACCAGCGAGGCGTTGGCAAAGGCCATCTCGTCTTCGCCGGTATTGGGATCGAACTTGTGCGCTTCCATCGCCGGCAGCACCGGCTGCTGCTCTTCCGGCGGCACGATCTCGACGCGCATCAATTGCGCCGTCACCGCCTCGCGCAGATGCGCGGTCATTGCCTCATACAGGCCGAAAGCTTCCGACTTGTATTCCTGCAAGGGATCGCGCTGGCCATAGCCGCGCAGGCCGATCACCTGGCGCAGATGATCGAGCATGATCAGGTGCTCGCGCCAGAGGTGATCGAGCGTCTGCAAGAGGATGGTCTTCTCGACGTAGCGCATCACGTCGGGACCCCATTGCGCGACCTTGGCCGCCATATGCTCGTCGACGCGCTGCTCGATCCGCGTCAGCAATTCCTCGTCGGCAATGCCTTCCTCCTTGGCCCATTCATCGACCGGCAGATCGATGTCGAGCACGCGCTTCAATTCTTCTCTCAGGCCGGCGACATCCCACTGCTCGGCATAGGCATGCTCGGGCACGTGCTTGGCGACGATATCGTCGATGAAGTCGTGACGCATATCCGTGACCATTTCGGCCACGCTGTCGCTCCTCATCAGCTCGACGCGCTGGTCGAAGATCACCTTGCGCTGGTCGTTCTGGACGTTGTCGAACTTGAGCAGGTTCTTGCGGATATCGAAGTTGCGCGCCTCGACCTTCTGCTGCGCCTTCTCCAGCGCCTTGTTGATCCACGGATGGATGATGGCCTCGCCTTCCTTAAGGCCAAGCCGCTGCAGCATGGTGTCGAGCCGGTCGGAGCCGAAGATCCGCATCAGATCGTCTTCCAGCGACAGGAAGAATTTCGAGCGCCCGGGATCGCCCTGGCGGCCGGAGCGGCCGCGGAGCTGGTTGTCGATGCGTCGGGATTCATGGCGCTCCGAGCCTATGATGTAGAGCCCGCCGGGCTTGGTCACGGTCTTGGCCGCCTTTGAGCCCTTGGCAGGCTCGAGCTCCACCACTTCCTCAGCCTTCAGCACGATCTCGCGGAAGCGCTCGATGTCGGCCTTGATCTGTTCGATCTTCTTGGCCTTCTCGGCCTCGTCGGTGATGTCGGCGGTCTCCTGAAGGATCCGCATCTCGAGCGAGCCGCCGAGCTTGATATCGGTACCGCGGCCGGCCATGTTGGTCGCGATCGTGATCGCGCCGGGCACGCCGGCCTCGGCGACGATATAGGCTTCCTGCTCGTGGAAGCGCGCGTTCAGCACCGCGAACAGCTTCGCCGGCTTGCCGGCGCGCGCCGCGGCATAGAGCTTCTCCAGCGCGGCATCGTTGCCGAAATCGATCTGCTTGTAGCCGTGCTTCTTCAGATAGTCGGCCAGCACTTCCGACTTTTCGATCGAGGCGGTGCCGACCAGCACCGGCTGCAGCCGCGCATTGGCGCGCTCGATTTCGGCCAGGATGGCGGCGTATTTCTCGGTCTGGGTGCGGTAGACCTCGTCGTCCTCGTCGAGACGCGCCACCGGCAGATTGGTCGGGATTTCCACGACCTCGAGCTTGTAGATGTCGAACAATTCGTCGGCTTCGGTCGCGGCCGTACCGGTCATGCCCGCGAGCTTTTCGTACATCCGGAAATAGTTCTGGAAGGTGATCGAGGCCAGCGTCTGGTTTTCCGGCTGGACCTGAACGTGCTCTTTGGCTTCCAGCGCCTGGTGCAAGCCTTCCGAATAGCGCCGTCCCGGCATCATGCGGCCGGTGAACTCGTCGATGATGATGACTTCGCCGTCGCGGACGATGTAGTCCTTGTCGCGGGTAAATAGCGAATGCGCCCGCAGCGCCTGGTTGATGTGGTGCACGACCGAGACGTTCTCGACGTCGTAGAGCGACTCGCCCTTGAGCTGGCCGGCGTCGCGCAGCAGCGTCTCGATCTTCTCCATGCCGGCTTCGGTCAGCGTCACCGTGCGCTGCTTCTCGTCGACGTCGTAATCGGTCTTGTCGAGCTGGGGGAAGAAGGTGTCGATGGTGTTGTAGAAATCCGAGCGGTCGTCGAGCGGGCCGGAGATGATCAGCGGCGTGCGCGCCTCGTCGATCAGGATCGAGTCGACTTCGTCGACGATGGCGTAGAAATGGCCGCGCTGGACCATGTCCTCCAGCCGGTACTTCATATTGTCGCGCAGATAATCGAAACCGTATTCGTTGTTAGTGCCGTAGGTGATGTCGCGCGAATAGGCTTCCTTGCGCTCAGCATCGTCGAGACCATGGACAATGACGCCGACAGTGAGCCCGAGGAAATTGTAGATCTGGCCCATCCATGCGCTATCGCGGCGGGCGAGATAGTCGTTGACGGTGACGACATGGACGCCCCGGCCGGCCAGCGCGTTGAGATAGACCGCGAGCGTCGCCACCAGCGTCTTGCCTTCGCCGGTCTTCATCTCGGCGATGTCGCCCTCATGCAGCACGATGCCGCCGATCAACTGGACGTCGAAATGCCGCTGGCCGAGGGTGCGCTTGGCGGCCTCGCGGACGGTCGCGAAGGCTGGAACCAGAATGTCGTCGAGCGTCTTGCCGTCGGCGAGCTGCTGGCGGAACTCGGCGGTGCGGGCTTTCAGCGCCTCATCGGAGAGTTTCGCGAGCTCGGGCTCAAGCGCGTTGATGGCATTGACGCGGGATTGATATCCCTTCACCCGCCGGTCGTTGGCGGAGCCGAAAAACTTGCGGGCGAGCGCGCCGATCATGCCAATTCCTGCCTTTGCCGTTACTTGCGTTGCAAGCCGTGATGGACCACCAAATTGCCTATCAACTCACCGTGACGCACGGCGGCAAATACCCCGTTCCGGGGCGTCATCCGCCTAATGAGTGGGAATTAAGCAATCCAAGGTTCAACGGCAAAAAACGCAGCAAAATAAGCGCTATCGCCGCTGAACGATCCGGCACAGATATGGCCGGGTTCGGGCCTTGTCAACGTGGGTCCATATGTCAAGGAATTCATCATTTTGACAGACTTTTCGCGTTGCCAAGGCCGCATGATTGGGCGAGTGTCCCGCCGCCTTTGGCGCCCCTCTTCAAGACAAGGATTTTCCATGACCACCTCGTTCCCGGAAACGAAAACCGGCCTGCGCTTCGGCACGGCCGCCTCACGGGGTTCTTTGGCCGTAATGGCCTGTCTGGCTGCTGTTCTGGCCGCCGGCGTGCCGGTTCGCGCCCAAGACAACCCCGTTCTCGCCAAGGTTAACGGTGCGGAGATCCGCCAGAGCGATGTCGCGCTGGCGGAAGAGGAACTCGGCCCCAGCCTCGCGCAAATGGACCCGGCGACCAAGAAGGACAACGTGCTGGCCTTCCTGATCGACCTGAAGATCGTCGCCAAGGCCGCCGAGGACAAGAAGGTCGAGAATTCCGAGGACTTCAAGAAGCGCCTGGCATTCACGCGCAGCCGCCTGCTGATGGACAGCCTGCTCGCCACCGAGGGCAAGGCGGCGACCACCGAAGCGGCCATGAAGCAGGTCTATGAAGAGGCGTCCAAGCAGATCACCGGCGAAGCGGAAGTCCACGCCCGGCACATCCTGGTCGAGACCGAGGACGAGGCCAAGGCGATCGCGGAAGAGCTGAAGAAGGGCGGCGACTTCGCCGAATTGGCGAAGAAGAAGTCCAAGGACCCCGGCGCCTCCGATGGCGGCGATCTCGGTTTCTTCACCAAGGAACAGATGGTGCCGGAATTCTCCGCTGTCGCCTTCACGCTCGAACCCGGCAAGATCTCCGATCCCGTCAAGTCGCAATTCGGCTGGCACCTTATCAAGGTCGAGGAAAAGCGCGCCCGCAAGGCGCCCGAGTTCGAGCAGGTCAAGGCCCAGATCGAGACCTATGTGACGCGCAAGGCGCAGGCCGAATACGTCGCCAAGCTGCGCGAAGCTGCCAAGGTCGAGCGCATGGACAAGCCGGCCGAGGCCACCAAGCCGGATGCCGCAAAGCCCGGGGATTCCAAGATGGCGCCGGCGAAGAAGTAAATCGACTTCGCACCCAGACTTCAGTAATGAGACGTGATGCCCGGCCCTGTGCCGGGCATCCACGTCTTAAGAGCTTCATTGACGGCTGCTGAAGACGTGGACGGCCGGGAGCGCAGACAAGTGTAAGTAGTCTGCGCAGAAGCAGGCTACTGTGCCCGGCCATGACGATCGAATTTGATCCCACGCTCGGATTCTGGCCCATGTCCAATACCGTCTCTCCCCTCGCCCCGACCAATGTCCCCGAGATGCCCGCGATTGCGGGCGTGAAGCTTGCGACGGCGGCCGCCGGCATCCGCTACAAGGGGCGCACCGACGTGCTGCTCGCCGTCATGGACAAGGGCACCACGGTTGCCGGCGTGTTCACCAAATCGAAATGCCCGTCTGCGCCGGTGGAATGGTGCCGCGCCAAACTCGGCCGCGGCGCCCGCGCGCTGGTGGTCAATTCCGGCAACGCCAACGCGTTCACCGGCAAGACCGGCCGGCAGGCGACGGCACTGACGGCCTCGATCGCCGCAAAAGCTGTCGGCTGCAGCGCCAACGAGGTGTTTCTTGCCTCTACCGGGGTGATCGGCGAGCCGCTCGATGCCACCAAGTTCAACGGCGTGCTTGGCACGCTCGCCGAGCAAGCTGCGCCGGATGAATGGATGGCCGCAGCCAAGGCCATCATGACCACCGATACTTTTCCGAAGGTCGCTACCGCCACGGTGAAGCTCGGCAAGACCAAGGTCACGATCAACGGCATGGCCAAGGGCGCCGGCATGATCGCGCCCGACATGGCGACCATGCTGTCTTTCGTGTTCACCGACGCGCCGCTGTCCTCCGCCGTGCTGCAGTCGCTGCTCAAGAGCGGCGTCGAGGACACTTTCAATGCCATCACCATCGACAGCGATACTTCGACCTCGGATACGCTCTTGGCCTTCGCCACCGGCGCGGCTGCTGCCGATGGCGCGCCGAAGATCAGCCGCGCCAGCGATCCGCGCCTGAAGGCGTTTGCCAAGGCCTTCCAGGGTGTGCTGGCCAACCTTGCCGAACAGGTGGCCCGCGACGGCGAAGGCGCGCGCAAGCTGGTCGAGGTTATCGTCGAAGGCGCGACCACCAAGAACTCCGCGCGCAAGATCGCCATGTCGATCGCGAATTCGCCGCTGGTAAAGACCGCGATCGCCGGCGAGGACGCCAATTGGGGCCGGGTGGTGATGGCGGTCGGCAAGGCCGGCGAGCCCGCCAACCGCGACAAGCTTTCGATCTCGTTCAACGGCATCCGCGTCGCCAAGAGCGGCGCGCGCGATCCGTCCTACAACGAGGCGGAGGTTTCCGAGGTGATGAAGAACCCCAAGATCCAGATCAAGGTCGCGCTTGGCCTCGGCAAGGGCCGCGACCGCGTGCTGACCTGCGACCTCACCAAGGAATATGTCGCGATCAATGGCGATTACCGTTCGTAAGCGAGAAAGCGGCGCATGGCTGATATCAAGCTTACTCTGGTCGTCGCCTGCGCCCTCGTCGATGCCGACAAGCGCGTGCTGATCACGCAGCGGCCGGAAGGCAAGGCGCTCGCGGGTTTGTGGGAATTTCCCGGCGGCAAGGTCGAGCCCGGCGAGCGGCCCGAGCAGACCCTGATCCGCGAACTGCATGAGGAGATCGGGATCGACGTCAGCGAGCCGTGCCTGGCGCCGCTGACCTTTGCCAGCTACGCCTACGAAAGCTTTCATCTGTTGATGCCGCTCTACATCTGCCGGCGCTGGGAAGGCACGGTGATAGCGCGCGAAGGCCAGCAACTGGCCTGGGTCCGCGCCAACAGACTGCGCGACTACCCAATGCCGCCCGCGGACATTCCGCTGATCCCGCATCTGATTGATTTGTTGATGTGAGGTGGCGCATACCACCGTCATGCCCGGACTTGATCAGACTTGATCCGGGCATTCATCAACGTCAAAGAGCCTTGCCAGCGCAGCGCCTCTTCGGCGGCACGCAGAGCCCAGACACAAAATCGCGAAAACAACCCCATGCAAAGTAGAATGGGGCCGGCGCGCCGCACTCGTGCTGCTTGCGTCAGGGGCACGAGAAGAAAGATGGTCCGTCGTCACGGCCCAACCTACGGTGTGGACTCATAACGCGCAGCAAACCACAGCCGAATGGATGAAAGCTGGACGAAGGCAAGGTAATTGGCGGCGAGCTTGTCGTAGCGTGTCGCGACCCGATGACATCGCTTGGTCCGATCGAAGAACCGTTCGACTCTGTTAGGAGCGCGGTAAAGATAAGGGGCTGAAGCAGATTGCCCACGCGGCTTGTTGGGCAGGCATCGCTATGGCAACCCATTCACAATCGGCGAGTTCATAGCCCATGATCAGAGCCCCCCATCTCGGAGTTTGGATCACAGGCGTCCGGCCAAACGCAACGCGCCTGGTCCTGGCTCGGCTTCGGCGCTTTCGGGGTAAAGCCGACATCGACTAGTCCACACGCGCCGGCGAATCTGTCGAAAATGACCCGAAGCAGACCAGACCTCAGGAGGTGGTACTTCGGGTTCGCAGCCTCGCGGGGCCTCTATCGGTGGATGGGCCTTCGCGGGCGAACTTGGTTGAGGTCAGGTTTGCGCAGCGGTTCTTTGACTTGCCGGTCGCGCCACAGACCCAAAGGCTTCGGTTACAGCTCCCATCGAACGATCTCTCCGTCGTTCATAGGTGCATCGGCCCGCCGTCCGCGTTTTAGAACCGCCCCTAGCGGTTTGCGTCATCCCCGGGTTGACTGCGGCTTCAGTTCGTTATCGCAGCTTGCCGAGCCAGAGCGCGGCTAGCGTCCCGCGGTTGCGCACGCCGAACTTGGCGTAGATCGACTTGACGTGGAAGTGCGTGGTGTTCGGACTTTGGTCAAACTTCTGCGCAATCTCCTTTTCCGCGTGCCCGTCGAGCAGTGCGAGCAATACCCTGCGCTCAGCGGGTGTCAGGGCCGCGTCGGCGATGAGCAGGCCGTGGCTGAGCAGTTGTTGACGGTGAAACCATCTCAACCCCCGCATCGTGAAGCCCAGGCGCTGGCCGTCGTGCGCCGAGAAGCGAGGTGCCTGTGCATCGCGAAATACGAACAGGCGGATCCTCACGTCGTCATTGAGCGCAATGCGCACTGAAATGCTGTCGGCGAATCCGACGTCCAAATAGTGCCGACGATAATGCTCGCCCTCGAACCATTCCGGCGGCAGCGCTTCGAACAGCAGGCGGACACGGAACGGCTCATCTCCCGACGCGGAAAGAATCTGAGACAGGTCGACGTTGCCGGACCAGAGCGTATCGTACTGCTTCTGCACAGATGCCGCCACGGCCGGTATCGGGTCCAGCACCCGGACGAGGCGCGGACGCCAGCCGAGCAAGGGATCGGTCCGCTTCGGCGAAGGCAATCGCACAAGCACACCCCATAGCACATTGCGTGCCGACAACATGGTACGCAGTGCGGACAGCAGGTGTGTCAGCGCGGCGTCGCCGTCGGCGACCGAGAAGTCGGCCAGCTGATCCCAGAGTGCATAGACATCTTGGTTTTGCGGATCGATGGGATCCGTGGAGAGATGCATGTCATTTCCCAAAGCGTGTGCAGGTCGCCGGCCTGCGCGGGCATGCATAAACGACAACGAACCACCTTTCTAGGTAGTTTTCAGACGCATCACGTGGCGCGATATTCAGCACGGGTGCGGGGAAGACGGGTCCTCCCACCGTGACGACATTGGGAGGCCTGTCGAAGAGCGAACGGTACCGATGGCTTCCCGGCTCTTTCATCATCCCGTCATGCGCTGCTCCGGTTGCAAAAGCGGGAGCATCGACGTCCCCGAGAGATATCGAGAGATCAAAGATCTTTCGGTGAAGAATTTTTGCGACATGACGTTCGTATTTCCAGTGGCGATTGATCGCACGATCTAGCGCCTCCGAGACGCGGGTGTTGCCTTTCTTCTTAATACTCACACCCGGAGCGGCAATCGATATGAGCGGTGAATATCCAAGCGCCTTCTTTTCAAAGAAAAATCATCGCGGACGAAACTGCCTCAGGAGGTTTTTTTGCAAATTTACAGAAATAAACTTGGTCACGCCGACCATGCCATTGCGCGGCTGCCTTTGAGATGGTGGGAGCGCGCCTGCTTCCGGTCAAAGCTGCGCGAGGATATCAGGGACAGATCTGATTTTCTACGCGATGTCGGCATCGACGTGCTTGAAGCGCATGCTGAAGCGTGCCGCTTTTTCTGGCAACCGATCACGCTGAAGCGCCTGCCAATCCTGGATTATGCCCCTGCAACTGCCGCCATCGCGCGGTCAGCCGTCGAGGCCGTTGGTTCCAGATATTGTGCTGACAACGCATTAAATCATCAATCTACCGTGGTGTCCTAATAATGAAAAACACTTCGCACCCTTCGGCCGTACTGCCGCCTCTCGCTCCGTTTCACGTCGAAAAGGAAAGGCGAAGCTTCTTCGCTTTTACCACGTCGGCGCTGCACAGCTCACGGTGCCTTCAGGCAGGTCGAATCCTGCGTCAATACGAACACTTGATCGCGCCTCCCGAGCAATCCGCTCCGCGCCAATCTAGCCAGGATTCCGAAACTCGGGAAATGCTCGTCACCAGCAGGCCGCGCTGCGGTCTTGCTGCAGGAGGTCGTTTCCTTGGATAGCCTGATCGCAATCTACATCGCATGGATCGTTGCCCAGACCGGTTTGTCGGCTCCCGATCATCCGCCGATCCACTTCGTGACACCGGCGGAAATGGCACTGCGACATGGCTCGCCGGAAAATAGCGGGCTGGAGTTGCAGGCGCTCTATAATCGCAACGAGGGGTCAATTTACCTGCCTCAGGGCTGGCGACCCGATGATCTGCGACAGAAAAGCACTCTGCTGCATGAACTGGTGCACCACGTGCAGAGATCAAACAACATCGTCCTCCCCTGTATTGCTGCTTACGAACGCCAAGCATACGAATTGCAGATCAAATGGCTGCGGGAAGAAGGGGTGACCGATCCGTACGAGCTTATCAAAACCAATGAGCTGGGCATCTACATGGTTAGCGTATGCCGTGACGGGTCATAAATGCCGAATGGGCCAAGGGACCTGGCTCAATCACTTCGCCTCGAAGTCCGATGCTATCGATTATCTAGCTAGCCGCGGCCACGGATCTCTCGCCATTGTGGATGCAGCCATTCATGTGGCCGATTACAGTTTTGCGCGTGGACCAGGAAGACCGGCCTTGAGAACGTCTCTCCTAGAGTTTCGAAGAAACTCCCTGTCAACCGATGTCAACCTTGTCAACCGTGTCAACCTGACTTTCAGCGCCTTAAGCTAGCGCGGTGGCGGGGTGCGAATTACCGGCGGGCTATCCAAGTGCCAGAGGGACCCGTGAGAAAAGGATATCTTGTCCGCTCTTAGGTTCTTAGCCGCCGCTGATGCCCTTTCGGTTAGGTCGGCAAGTGACCCCCTTCGCGACATATTGCGCCGCGGCGCGAGCCTGGTCGCAAGCTGGGCAAAGCGGACATAGTCTTCGTCGCGTCACGCCGACGGGTTATGGGTACATGGCCTAATCTCATCCCGCCTTGGGTTGTCTACTTGGGAGCAGTTTTCTTCACCGCCGCTTCCAGGCCTGCTTTCGCCGAACCCGGCTTCAACGGCTTTTGCTGGCTCTCATGCGGCGCCCAGCCGGACAGCCAGATCACGTCGAAGGTCGCGCGGATGCGGCCGTCGGTATCGGCAAAGCGTTCGGCGTAAATCTGCGCCATCCGCAACATGGTGGCGCGACGGGTCGGCGTCCGGCGCCGCTCGATCAAAATATTGGTCGCAGCCATCCGCCGGAGATCGGCCATCAACGAAAACGCGCTGTCGTAGCGCACCACGACGCGATCGACGTCGGTGACCGGCAGCGCCAAGCCTACACGCTGCAGCAGGCCACCGATATCGCGCAAATCCGCAAACGGCACGACGCGCGGCGACACCCCGCCCTCGCATTCAGCTTCCGCAGCGGCAAAAGATTGTCTGAGCTCCGTCAGCGTATCGCCGCCGATCATCGCCGCTAGCAACAATCCGTCGGGCTTGAGCGCGCGGCGGATCTGCGCCAGCACGCCAGGGAGATCGTTGACGAACTGGAATGCGAGTGCCGAGACGGCAAGGTCGAGCGATTGCGGCGGCAAGTGCAGCGTTTCCGATTGATCGACATCGATCCGGCTGATCGACTGGAAACGATCGGCGACGGGCTTTCGCAGCAAATCGCCAGGCGTCCAGATATCGGCGACATCGGCAAAATTCCGCATCACCGCCTGCAGCCGCTCCTCCATGTCCTCCCTGACGCGATTTAGCAAGAACGTCACCGGCCCGCCACGCCGCGCGCGTTCCATCCGCGCGCGCAAGAGTGCGCGATCGAACAGGATGGGTGCGGCGGTCGAGCTCGAAACCATGCCGGTTGGTTACGCTGGCCGCCTATCTCTGGCAATGCCGTGCTTGAGCCGCGCGCGGCACGGCGCTAGCCTCGCCCGATGGACGCCGAGGCATCACCACCACGCTCCATTTCCAGCCATCTGCGCGGCGCGTTGCGCGCCTGCCGGGACGCATTCGCGCATCTGCCGCGGCTCGCGCTCGACATCGCGCTGCCGACGCAGTGCGTTTCCTGCCGCGAACCGGTCCATGGCGAAGGCGTTTGCGCGGCATGCTGGGCGAAACTGTCGTTCATCGCTCCGCCGTTCTGTCCGCGACTCGGCATCCCCTTTGTGTACGACCCCGGTCCCGAATTGCTGTCGATGGAGGCGATCGCCAACCCGCCGGCCTATCAGCGCGCCCGCGCCGCGGTGCGTTATGACGACGTCGCCCGCACGCTGGTTCATGCGCTAAAATACCAGGATCGCACCGATCTGGCGCCGGCGATGGGCCGCTGGATGGCCCGCGCGGGCAAAGAATTGCTCGATGAGGCCGACGTGCTGGTCCCGGTTCCCCTGCACTGGCGGCGCGGCTGGAGCCGCCGCTACAACCAGTCCGGCGCACTGGCGCGCGTGATTTCGCGCCAAACCGGCGTCAAACTGGCCTCTGAGGCGCTTCGCCGCATTCGCGCGACCGAGCAGCAGATCGGGCTATCCCGACCACAGCGCGCCAGCAATGTGCAGGGCGCCTTCAAGGTCGCCGCCGACCGCGTCGCCGACATCCAGGGCCGCCGCGTCATCCTGATCGACGACGTGCTGACGTCCGGCGCGACGACCGATGCTTGCGCCCGGGCGCTACTGCGCGCCAAGGCCGCGCAGGTCGACGTGCTGGTATTCGCGCGGGTTGTGGACAGCCACCGGGCTCCCATATAGTTCAAAGACTTGCCGAAAAACGACTTGCCAATCAGAGCGCGCCATGACCGCCATTGAAATCTATACCCGCCCGGGCTGCGGCTACTGTACCGCCGCCAAATCGCTGCTGACGCGCAAGAACGCCGCGTTCACGGAACGGAACGTGGCCGCCAACCCGGCCTATCGCGACCAGATGTACGACCGCGCCGGCTACGGCTCGACATTCCCTCAGATCTTCATCGGCACAACCCATGTCGGCGGCTGTGACGAGCTCTATGCACTGGACCGCGCGGGCAAGCTCGACGCTTTGCTGGCAGGAGAAAAGGCCCCCTCATGAGCGCTGGTTCCACCTTCACCGCTGCCATGGTGCAGATGCGCACCGGGCTGCTGCCCGAACCGAGCCTCGAACAGGGCATCAACCTGATCCGCGAGGCCGCAGCGCAAGGCGCCGACTACGTGCTCACGCCCGAGGTGAGCAACATGATGCAACTGAACCGCAAGGCGCTGTTCGAGCATCTCGCATCGGAAGAAGACGACCTCTCGCTGAAGGCCTATCGCGCGTTGGCTGCGGAGCTGAAGATTTATCTTCACATCGGCTCACTGGCGCTGCGCTTCTCGCCAGAGCGCGCCGTCAACCGCTCGTTCCTGATCGGGCCCGACGGCAATTTGCTCGCGAGCTACGACAAGATCCATATGTTCGATATCGACCTGCCTGGCGGCGAGAGCTATCGCGAATCCGCCAACTACCAGCCGGGCGAAACTGCCGTGATCTCGGACCTGCCGTGGGGCCGCATCGGGCTGACGATCTGCTACGACGTGCGGTTTCCGGCGCTCTATCGGGCGCTGGCCGAGGCCGGCGCGTCGTTCCTCACCGTGCCCTCGGCCTTCACCAGGAAAACCGGCGAGGCACATTGGCACGCGCTGTTGCGCGCCCGCGCCATCGAGACCGGCTGCTTCGTGTTCGCCGCGGCGCAGGCCGGCATGCATGAGAACAAGCGCGAGACCTACGGGCATTCACTGATCATCGGCCCCTGGGGCGAGATCCTCGCCGAGGGTGGCGTCGAGCCCGGCGTGTTCCTCGCCAAGATCGACACATCCAGGGTCGAAACGGCTCGGAGAGCCGTGCCGTCGCTGCAGCATGGCAGGCGCTTCGGCATTGCCGATCCCAAGGCCGGCCCCGAGCATCTGCACATCGTCCGGGGCTCGGCATGATCCGCTACAATCTTCGCTGCGAGAAGGGCCATGCTTTCGAAAGCTGGTTTCAAAGCTCCGCGGCTTATGAGACCCAGGAAAAGCGCAGGCTGGTGAGCTGCCCGAATTGCGGCTCGGTCAAGGTCGAGCGCGCCATCATGGCTCCGCAGATCGTCAGCAAGAAGGGCCGCGAGCAAGCCGCGCCCGCGCCGGGCGCGCCTGCGGAAGTAACCGGATCGGAATCGACGCCGCTGTTGATGGCGCAGGAGCGCGAGTTGCGCGCCAAGCTGAAGGAATTGCGCGATCACATCGTCAAGAACGCCGACAATGTCGGCGAGCGCTTCCCCAACGAAGCGCGCAAGATGCATTACGGCGATATCGAGCATCGCCCGATCTATGGCGAGGCCTCGCCCGACGAGGCCCGTGCGCTGATCGAGGAAGGCGTCGAGGTGTCGCCGCTGCCAGTGCTGCCGGAAGACCGGAATTGATGTTCACCGTCATTCCGTAGGGTGGGCAAAGCGACTTGTCCGCCGTAGCTCAACGAGCGAAGGCGGAAGCCTGCCCACCAACACTGCGGCCGTCGAGAGATGGTGGGGCACGGCGCAATGCGCCTTTGCCCACCCTACGATTCCCGCATCAAGCTGCCACCAGCAGCGCCACACCAATCACGATCAGGACAATACCGGACAATTCACGCGCCGATAACGGCTGCTTGAACGAGTAATACGACACAGCCTGCGCAAACAACACCTCGACCAGCGCCAGCGTGCGCACGTTGGCGGCGGCCGTCAGCGCAAATGCCAGAAACCAGAATTGCGAGGCGAACGCGCCCATGAAGCCCGCCAGCATCGAGGGCCGCCACAGCCCGAAAATCTTCATCAGCACATCAGGCGCGCGGGCGAGCAGATAGAGCGTCAGCACCAGCGTCTGCACGAACAGGCCGAACACCAGCGTGTAGGAGGCCGCGGTGACGAAGGAGACGCCGGGCACCGTGATGATCGCGCCGCGAAATCCGACCGCCGACAGCGCAAAGCAGCCCGCTGCAACCAGGCCGATGATGGTCGGCTTCAACTCCGCAAAGCCCTTCTCGCCGCCTGGCCGCAGCGCGGTGATGACCACTCCGACGGTCGCGATCATGATCGCGACGACTTTCAGCAGCGTCAGACGATCGCTGAGGAAGATGAAGCCGAAGATCGCGGTCTGGATCGCCTCCGTTTTTAGATATGCAGTCGTCACGACGAAAGAGCGATCGTTCATCGCGAGCAGCATCAGGCCGGTGGCGACGATCTGGCTGAGCGCGCCCAGCAGCAACCACGGCCAGAATACAGCCGTCGGCCACGGCACGTGATCGCCCGTTACAGCGATCACGATCGCGAAAAAGACCAGTGAGAACGGAAAGCCGAACAGGAAGCGGATATTGGTCGCGCCCCAGGTCCCGAGCGGCCCCGTCAACGACCGCTGCATCGCATTGCGCGCGACCTGGCCCAGCGCGGCGACGATGGTGAAGGGAATCCAGAGCGTGGCGACGGACAGCATGGGGAATACCGGCGGAAAGGAGCCACACCGTGCCGGGCACCGCGGATGCGGTCAACCGGAGCGGCGTCATAGCGGGAATGCGCGCGACAAAAACTCGCCGTCGTCCGCGCGAACGCAGAGACGGCACCAGTTATCCGGCTAGCGCCGGCACCAACTCAGATCCCCTCCGCCACCATCATGTAGTTCACATCCATGTCGGACGAGATACTCCATCTGTCGGCGAGCGGGTTGTAGACCACGCCGGCCTGCTCGGTGATGGTGAAGCGGTTGTTGGCGAGGTGCTGGGCGAGTTCGTCCGGCGTGACGAACTTGTCCCACTGATGGGTGCCGCGCGGCAGCCAGCGCAGCACATATTCCGCGCCGACGATCGCGAGCGCAAAACTCTTCCAGTTGCGGTTCAGCGTCGAGACCACCATCATCCCGCCCGGCTTGACCATCGCCGCGCAGCGGGCGAGGAACGCGCCGACATCGGTAACATGCTCGATCACTTCCATCGCCAGCACGATGTCGAAGCGCTCGCGGTGGTCCATCTGCTCGACAGTGGTGCAGCGATAGTCGATCGACAGATGCCCCTTGTCAGCGTGCAGCTTGGCAGCGGCAATGTTGGTCGCGGATGGATCGATCCCGATCACCTGCGCGCCCAGCCGCGTCAACGGCTCGCACAACAGGCCGGCGCCGCAACCGATATCGAGGATCCGCAGGCCCGAGAGGCAACTCAAGCTCCTGGAGTTACGTTCGAACTTGCGGCAGGCGGCGTCGCGGATGTAGGCGAGCCGCAGCGGGTTGATCTTGTGCAGCGGGGCCATCTTGCCTTTGGGGTCCCACCACTCATCCGACAATTTCGAAAATTTCGCGACCTCGGCCGGGTCGACGGTAGAGCCCTTGCCCGACAACCCGGCGGGAGAATTTTGCTGCATGGCCATGGTTCAGGTGCCGGACGGTCGGGTGGTGATGGCGGTGCGAAACGCCAGCGGGCGCGAAATGGTGGAAATGGTTTGCGTACCCTCGCCGACGCCCTGAATGGTGACGTCGCCGTAGTTCAGGATACGGCCAAGAATGCTCTGGTTGACGTCGACGCTCTCGACCTTGTCGAGGCTCATCTCGAAGGTTCGCCGCTTGATGAAGCCCGTCTTGTGGACGACTCGCATATTGGTGACGTCGGTCTCGGTGGTCCAGCGATGGAACCAAGCCGTCGCGGTCCAATACAATGCCGCAAGTCCGGCGACGGCAGCCAGCGCCAGGCAAAGCAACATCAGCGCGTCGGCGGTGACCATCCGCGACAGCACCAGAAACACGATCGCCACAGTCCACGCCGCGATGGCCGGCAGATAGAACATCCAGTGCGCGTTGGTCGAATACAGCACCCTCTCGCCGGGCTGCAGGATATCATCGATATAACGCCCCATACGCTCGTCCTGAATTAACCCGTCACCACAGCAATTTGCGCCATTTTTGGGTCGAAAACGGAACCGGAGGTGCTTGCCCCGGACCGCGTCGCTCTGTATACGCCGCTTTCGGCCCGGGCGCTCCAGTTTCCGTGCGGGTCACCTAACTTATCCTCACAGGGAATGCACGCGACGTCATGGGCCGCCTCGTGATGAAATTCGGCGGTACGTCCGTCGCCAACATCGATCGAATCCGCAATGTCGCGCGTCACGTCAAGCGTGAAGTCGATGCCGGGCATGACGTCGCCGTCGTGGTATCGGCCATGGCCGGCAAGACCAACGAGCTGGTCGACTGGTGCCGCGACGCTTCGCCGCTGCATGATGCGCGCGAATATGACGCCGTGGTGGCATCCGGCGAACAGGTGACCGCGGGCCTGCTCGCGATCGTGCTGCAGGGCATGGGCATCCAGGCCCGCTCGTGGCAAGGGTGGCAGATCCCGATCAAAACCTCGGACGCCCACGCCTCGGCGCGGATTCTCGAGATCGACGGCAGCGAGATCGCCGCTCGTTTCAAGGATCGTCAGGAAGTCGCCGTCATTGCCGGTTTTCAGGGCATCAACCCGCAGACCCACCGGATCACCACGCTCGGGCGCGGCGGTTCGGACACCTCGGCGGTGGCGATTGCGGCCGCCATCCGGGCCGACCGCTGCGACATCTATACCGACGTCGATGGCGTCTACACCACCGATCCGCGGGTGGTTCCCAAGGCGCGGCGGCTCGACAAGATCGCCTTTGAGGACATGCTGGAACTGGCCTCGCTGGGCGCCAAGGTTCTGCAGGTGCGCTCGGTGGAACTCGGCATGGTGCACAACATGCCTGTGTTCGTTCGTTCCAGCTTCGACAAGCCCGAGGATATCGACCCGCACGGCACACCGCCGGGCACGCTGATCTGCAGCGAGGAGGAAATCATGGAAAGCCACGTCGTCACCGGCATCGCCTTTTCCAAGGACGAAGCCCAGATTTCGCTCCGCCAGATCGAGGATAAGCCGGGCGTTGCCGCCGCGATCTTCGGCCCGCTGGCCGAAGCCAACATCAATGTCGACATGATCGTGCAGAACGTCTCCGAGGACGGCAAGACCACCGATCTCACCTTCACCGTTCCGGCCTCTGATTATCACCGCGCCCGCGACACCATCACCTCGTCGAAGGGCAAGATCGGCTATGCCCGGCTCGACAGCGCCACCGACGTGTCGAAGGTCTCAGTGATCGGCAGCGGCATGCGCAGCCATGCCGGCGTCGCGGCGAAGGCGTTCAAGGCATTGTCCGAGCGCAACATCAACATCCGCGCCATCACCACCTCGGAGATCAAGTTTTCGGTGCTGATCGACGCCGCCTATACCGAGCTCGCGGTGCGCACGCTGCACACGCTCTACGGACTCGACCAGGCTTAGAACGATTTTCTCTCAAATTTAGCGCACGGTCCGATCGCCAAACCGGCTGGTCTGGCGGATCATGCGCTTCGCTGGCGCAGCATCGGTCCTGACACACACGTTATTGCTTCTGGCAGGCGTTTTGCTTGGCAAAGCAAGCCTCGATTGGCTATACGGCCTGTGAGGTGGTGGCTGCAAAACGCGCCACGGTTTGGCGATCCCGATTCGGCCGGGGTCCGGCGCCCTGCGGCAGCGCCGAATGAATAAAATTGTTGCTTGTCGTGCGTTTCACGCCAGCTACCGGCCACCCGGTGGGCTGGCCTTGCGGGGGAGGATACCAGCACATGCGGAGCGCGTCGGGAGGTCCCCGCGTCTTGCTGAGACGGCTCCGCGAAACCATGGCGGAGAAGGTCTCGGCGCAGGAACGCCTGGACAAGATCGTGGTGTTGATCGCGGCCAACATGGTGGCCGAGGTCTGCTCCTGTTATGTGCTGCGTATCGATAACACGCTCGAACTCTATGCCACCGAGGGTTTGAACCGCGACGCGGTGCACCGCACCGTGCTGAACGCGCATGAGGGTCTCGTCGGCCTCGTCGCCAGCGAGGCCAGCCCGCTCAACCTCTCGGACGCGCAGAGCCATCCGGCGTTCTCGTTCCGGCCGGAAACCGGCGAAGAAATCTACCATTCGTTCCTCGGCGTGCCGATCTTGCGCGCCGGCAACACGCTCGGCGTGCTGGTGGTGCAGAACCGCGCCAAGCGCACCTATGTCGAGGAAGAGGTCGAGGCGCTGCAGACCACCGCCATGGTGCTGGCGGAAATGATCGCCTCAGGCGAACTGGCGGCGCTGGCGCAGCCGGGCGCGGAACCGGCGGCACGGCATTCGCTGCACAAGACCGGCGCGATCCTCTCCGACGGCATCGCGCTCGGCCATGTCGTGCTGCACGAGCCGCGCGTCGTCATCACCAACTACATCGCCGAAGACCTGCCGAAGGAAATCAAGAAACTGGATGCAGCGCTGACCAAGCTGCGCGCCGATCTCGACCGCATGCTGGAGCGCGGCGACGTCGCCGATGGCGGCGAGCACCGCGAGGTGCTGGAAGCCTACCGGATGTTCGCCAACGACCACGGCTGGTCGCACAAGCTGCATGAGGCGGTTGCTACCGGCCTCACCGCGGAAGCCGCCGTCGAGCGCGTGCAGTCCGACACCCGCGCGCGGATGTTGCGCTCGACTGATCCTTATCTGCGCGACCGCCTGCACGATCTGGAAGACCTCGGCCATCGCCTGATGCGGCAACTGGTCGGCCAGGATCACGCCCCCTCGCGCGAGCAGCTTCCCGAAAACGCGATCCTGATCGCGCGCGCGATGGGACCGGCGGCGCTACTCGACTACGACCGCAAGCGGCTGCGCGGCCTGGTGCTGGAGGAAGGCACCGCGAATTCGCACGTTTCGATCGTGGCGCGCGCGCTCGGAATCCCTGCGGTCGGCGAGATCCCGAATGCGCCCGGCATTGCCGATCCCGGCGATCCCATCATCGTCGACGGCACCTCGGGCTCGATCTATGTCCGCCCCTCCGCCGAGATCGAATCGGCCTATGCCGAGCGGGTGCGGTTCCGCGCACGGCGGCAGGCGCAGTATGCCGCGCTGCGCGACAGACCCTGTATTACCAAGGACGGCCAGCCGGTCGAACTGATGATCAATGCGGGCCTCGTCATCGACCTGCCGCATATCGACGACACCGGCAGCGCCGGCATTGGGCTGTTCCGTACCGAGCTGCAGTTCATGGTCGGCCAGAGCCTGCCGCGCGCTTCCGACCAACTCGCGCTCTATCGCACCGTGCTGGACGCCGCTGGTTCCAAGCCGGTCACGTTCCGCACCCTCGACATTGGCGGCGACAAGGCGCTGCCCTATATGGAGACCGTGATCGAGGAAAATCCCGCGCTCGGCTGGCGCGCGATCCGGCTCGGGCTCGACCGGCCGGGACTGTTGCGCGGTCAGATTCGCGCGCTGCTGCGGGCCGGTGGCGGCCGCGCGCTGAAGATCATGTTTCCGATGATTTCGGATGTCGCCGAATTCGACCAGGCCAAGGCCATCGTCGAGCGCGAACTGACATACCTGCGCCAGCACGGTCATGCGCTGCCGGAACGTATCGACGTCGGCACCATGGTGGAAGTGCCGGCGCTGCTCTATCAACTCGACGAACTCTTGAAGAAGGTCGATTTCGTTTCGGTTGGATCGAACGACCTGTTCCAGTTCATGTTTGCTGTCGACCGCGGCAACCCAAAAGTTTCCGAACGGTTCGACACCATGTCGGCGCCGATCCTGCGCGCGCTGCGCGATATCGTCCGGAAGGCGCAAGCCGCGAAGAAGATGGCCTCGCTATGCGGCGAGATGGCCTCAAAACCGCTCGGCGCGCTCGCATTGATTGCGCTCGGCTACCGCTCGCTCTCGCTGTCGGCCACCGCGCACGGCCCGGTCAAGGCGATGATCCTCGACCTCGACGCCAAAAAGGCGGAAGCTGTCCTGATGCCGCTGCTCGATGCGCCGGCCGGCAGCGTCTCGATCCGGCAGAAGCTGACGGAATTCGCGGAAGCCGAGGGGCTGTCGTTGTAGCGAGGCTCTGCCCCGACAACGCCACCTTTCCGTATCCCCTGCCTGAGAAATGCGCCATGCTACCCGAAGCCAAACTCGATATCCTGCTCGCCCACCACGCCTCGCTCGAGGCCGAGTTGCTGGGCCAGGTGAATTCAGAGAAATACGTCCAGATCACGCGCGAGCTCGCCGAGCTCCATCCGCTGATCGATGCGGTCAAGGCGTATCGGACGGCACGGGCCGAGATTGCGGGCGCCGAATCGCTCTTGGCGGATGCTGGCACCGACCCCGAAATCCGCGGCATGGCCGAAGCCGAGCTCGAAACGCTGCAGGCGCGCGTCGCTGACCTCGAGCAGGAGATTCGCGTGGCGCTGTTGCCCAAGGACGCGATGGACGACCGCAACGTGATGCTGGAAATCCGCGCCGGCACCGGCGGCGACGAGGCCTCGCTGTTCGCCGGCGATCTGTTCCGCATGTATGAGCGGTTTGCCGCCTTGCAGGGCTGGAAGGTCGAGGTGATCTCGGCCTCGGAAGGTACCGTGGGCGGCTACAAGGAAATCATCGCCGAGGTGCAGGGCCGCGGCGCGTTCGCCAAGCTGAAATTCGAATCTGGCGTGCACCGCGTGCAGCGCGTGCCCGACACGGAAACACAGGGGCGGATTCACACCTCGGCTGCAACGGTGGCGGTGCTGCCCGAGGTCGAGGATGTTGATGTCGACATCAAGAATGAAGATCTGCGGATCGAAACCATGCGCGCGCAAGGCGCCGGCGGCCAGCACGTCAACAAGACTGAATCGGCGATCCGTATCACGCACATTCCGACCGGCATCGTGGTGATGATGCAGGACAGCCGCTCGCAGCACAAGAACCGCGCTTCCGCGATGAATATCCTGCGCTCGCGCATTTACGACGCCGAACGCCAGCGCGCCGATGCCGCGCGCTCCGCTGACCGCAAGGAGAAGGTCGGCTCCGGCGACCGAAGTGAGCGCATCCGCACCTATAATTTTCCGCAGGGTCGCGTCACCGATCACCGCATCAACCTGACGCTCTACAAATTGCCGCAGGTGATTTCGGGCGAAGCGCTGGGCGAACTGATCGACGCGCTGACGACCGAGCATCAGGCCGCCCAGCTTGCCGCACAGGGCGCAGCGGCGTGAGAGCGCCGACCGTCGAGGCCGCCCGGCGCGCGCTCGCAGCGAGACTCAAAGCCGCCGCCATTGAATCCGCCGAGCTCGACGCGCGGATCCTGACAGGCCATGCACTTGGCCTCGACCTGACCGGCTTGATATCGGCTGCACAGCGCGAGCTCAGCTCGGACGAATCGGCTTGCTTCGAGGAATTCGCCCGCCGTCGCCTCGCCGGAGAACCGGTCGCCCGCATCATCGGCGAGAAAGAGTTTTGGGGCCTGCCCTTGCAACTCTCCCCCTCAACCCTGGTGCCGCGGCCCGATACCGAGACGGTGGTCGAATTGGCGCTGGAATTGCTACGCGCCGGCGGCGATCTCGCTCGTCCGATGCGTATCGCCGATCTCGGCACCGGTTCCGGCGCAATTCTTCTCGCACTGTTATCCGAATTGCCGGCGGCCGAGGGATTCGGAACCGACATCTCCGAAGCGGCGCTGCAGACCGCGACGGCCAATGCCACCGCCGCTGGCCTGTTGGAGCGCACGACGTTCATTACCTGCGATTACGCGCGCGGACTATCCGGTTCGTTCGATCTGATCGTCTCGAACCCGCCCTATATCCGGTCGGCGGATATCGGCCGTCTGGCGGTGGAGGTGAGAAATCATGACCCGCTCGCCGCACTCGATGGTGGCGCCGACGGGCTGGACGCCTACCGCGCGTTGATTCCCCAGGCGGCCGGCCTCCTCGCGCCGGGTGCAGCCTTGGTCGTGGAGGCCGGAGAGGGCCAGAGCGGCCCAATCCAGGCCCTGATGACGAGCGCAGCGTTAACGCCTGCAACGGCCCCCAAGACTGATCTGGGGGGCATTCCGAGGGCGGTCGCGGGCCACAAAATGGCCCGATAAAGTCCTTTTGGAACGCAAAAAAACCCCTTGGAATATTCCCCCGGAGCGACTACGTTCCGCTCACAACATCGGTCCAGGGTTGCTGGCCCCGTAAGATCATACGGGTGAGGCCAGAGTTTCTCGAAACGAGAGCCCGCCGGGTGAAAGGTTCCAACGCAGGTCGAATCGAGCGCAATAGCTGGAGCTGTGCTGCTCTCGACCGTAAAGCGAACGAAAGCCTGATATTGCGCTTGAAGACTTACGCAACAGCCAGTCACGCGAAGCCGTCATGCAAGACGGTTAGGCTGGTTTTGGCAGGCGAATGATTTGATCCGGCGGGCAAATGTACGCCGCCGATTGGGGAACGCGTCTTTGTTGAACGCGAGGGTTGGCGAAATCGACGACATGAATTTGAACGGCATCGTGATTCGGTGCGCCTGAGTGCGCGCCGGATCGGATCAGGCTACGACGGCAACTGCAAAACTTCAGGGCTGGAATAAAGGCGAGACATGAGAAACGGTCAAAACAACAAGCGGATGCGTAACCGGAATCAAGGCAGTAACCGGAACGATGGCCGGCGCGGTCAGAACCCGATGACCCGGGTGTTCGAATCCAACGGGCCTGACATCAAGATCCGCGGCACCGCTTCGCACGTTGCGGAAAAATACGTTCAGCTAGCGCGCGACGCGCGCTCTTCCGGCGACCCAGTCGCGGCCGAGAATTACTACCAGCACGCCGAGCACTATTTCCGCCTGATCGCTGCTGCGCAGGAGCAGTTCCGGCAGAACCAGCCGCAGCCGCGCATCGACACCGAACTGCCGCCGACGGAAGACGGTGACGACGAGGGCGAAAGTTTTTCGCATTTCGGCCAGGAGCCGGGCTTCGTCCCTCAGCAGCCACAGCCGTACGTCCGCGACAACAATCCGCGCGAACAGCGCGGCGACAACCAGCCCTACCAGCGCGACCAACAGCCGCGCGAGCACCATCGCGAACGCGAGCACCGTCCGCAGCCGCAATATCAGCCGCAAACTCAGCCGCAGCCGGTGATTGCCGATACCGGCGGCGTCGATCGCCTGCCCTCCTTCATCACCGGCCCGCAGCCGCAGGTGAACGGTACGCCCGGCGGATATGAAGAGGGCCGCGGCGAGCGTTTCCCGCGCCGGCGCCGCCGGCCGCACGGCCCGCGCCCCGACAGCATGGCCGCGCCCGCCGCGCCAAGCGAAGATTTCAATCCGGGGAATGAGTAGGTAGCAATTTGTAGGGTGGGCAAAGCCAACGGGTCGCGCGAACGCGCGCCCGATGACAGGCTCCGCATGCCCACCAATTCTCTTGCGAAGACCACGGATAAGATGGTGGACACGGCGCAAGCGCGCCTTTGCCCACCCTACGATTCCAGCTTGTCCCGCGTTGCCGTCGATGACGGCACCAGCACCGGCTCCAGCGACGGAATCAGCCGCGTACGTTCGCGGCCGGCGGGGATCGCGCGATAGACCTGTTTGGTCGCTTCCACGATATGGACGCCGGCGAACGGCAGCGACAGCGCGGCGCCGACACGCTCCCACGCCATCGCCGAGCGCAGAAACCAGCTATTGCCGACCGGCGGAAGGAACAGCGCCTCGCCCCACGCCGCCGGCGTGAACCAGGTCTGCCGCAGCAATTGCGTGATCTGCGCGCGCGAATAGGGCCGGCCATGACCGAACGGCGTATTGTCGGTGCGCGTCCACACGCCCCGCCGGTTCGGGATCACCGCAATCAGCCGGCCGGACGGCGCCAACACCCGCCACACCTCGCGCAGCAAGCGCTCCGGATCGTCCGACATCTCCAGCGCGTGAACCAGCAGAATGCGGTCGACTGCAGCGTCCGGTAACGGCATCGAGAATTCGTCGATCAGGGAAGCCAGCGCAGGCCGCGCCGTCGGCCATTTCAGGACGCCCTGCGCCGCCGGCATGAAGGCGATGCAGCGCTCCGAATCCTCGCGAAACAGCCCGAGATAGGGCGTCGGATAGCCGAGCCCGAGCACGCGCTGCCCCGCCGCATCGGGCCAGCGCGCCCGAATGCCGCGGTTTATCAACTGCCGCGCCACGATGCCGAGGCGCTGCGAATAGAAATCCCGGAGATCGATGACGTCGATGGTCATGGGCGCAATCTACCACACCGCGTTTCACTGCGGCGCCTCGAAAATGGCATTGCCGCGCAAGCGTTAACGCCATATTTCTTTCGGAATAGCGGGGCTGAAAGCCTTAACCCACGGAGCTGTCATGGCCGCGGAAATTCGTACCTTCACCTGCCTCAACGACAATTTCGGCTATTTGATCCATGATCCTGCGACCAAGGCCACCGCATCGATCGACGCGCCGGAAGCCGCCCCGATCATCAAGGCGCTGGAGCGCGAAGGCTGGACGCTGACGGATATTCTCGTCACGCATCACCATCACGACCATGTCGGCGGCATTGCCGAGCTGAAGCAGAAATATAATTGCCGCGTCGTTGCACCGCACGACAAGTCCACCAGGATTGCCAATGTCGACCTGCGCGCTGCCCATGGCGACGTAGTCAAGGTGGGAAGCCTGCTGGCCCGGGTGCTGGAAACGCCGGGGCACACGCTCGATCATATCTCCTACGTGTTCGATACGGAAAAGGCGGTGTTTGCCGCCGACACGCTGTTCTCGATCGGCTGCGGCCGGGTGTTCGAGGGCAATTATCCAATGATGTGGGATTCGCTGCTGAAGCTCCGCGCGCTGCCGGACGATTTCAAGCTCTATTGCGGCCATGAATATACTGCCGCCAACGTCAAATTCGCGCTCACCGTCGACGGCGACAATCCGGCGCTGAAGGCGCGCGCCGAGGAAGTCACGCGGCTGCGCGCCGAGAACAAGCCGACGATCCCGGTGCTGCTGGGCGAGGAGAAAAAAGCCAATGTGTTCCTGCGCGCCGACGAACCGTCGGTGGCGGCCAAGCTGCACATGAAGGGCGCCAGCGCCGCCGAGGTGTTCGGCGAACTGCGTGAACGCAAAAACAAGTCCTGATGGGGTTGCCAAAACAAGCCGCCGAGATCATCGCGCGGCTCCGCCTCAAGCCGCATCCTGAAGGCGGGCATTATCGCGAGACGTTTCGCGATGAAAGTGTGGACGCCGCCGGGCGCTCGCGATCGACCGCGATCTATTTCTTGCTGGCGCGCGGCGAACGCTCGCATTGGCATCGCATCGATGCAGTCGAGATTTGGCATTATTACGCGGGCGCGGCGCTGACGCTGCAGATCGCCGATGACGGCGGCCGGCGCAGCGTCAAACTTGGGCCCGATCTCGCTGGCGGCGATGTTCCGCAAGCCGTTGTGCCTCCGCACGCCTGGCAATCCGCTGAAAGCACCGGCGACTGGACACTGGTTGGATGCACCGTCGCCCCCGGATTCGACTTTGCAAAGTTTGAGCTGGCGCCGAAGGAATGGAAGCCGAAGTGATTTCGTAGGGTGGGCAAAGCGAAGCGTGCCCACCAACTACCGGCATATGCGTATGCGAATGGTGGGCACGCCGAGCCTGTCATCGGCGCGCATTCGCGCGACCCGTTGGCTTTGCCCACCCTACTTTTTCCACACCATGTCCTTCGCCGCGATCAGGCCGCCGCCGGCGATCAGGATCGCGGCAATGGCGATCGTGGCGGTCGGTTGCGCGAAGCCGGCGAGGATCAGAAACAAGGTCGATAGGAGCGGCGTCGCGTAGGACGCCGCTCCGAGCACGCGGATATCGCCACGCTTCATACCGATATCCCAGACGAAGAACGCAGCACCGACAGGGCCGACGCCAAGCGCCACGATGGCAAGCCATTGCCCGATCGTTTCCGGCCACACCGTAATCTCCACCATGCCATGGACGAGCGCAGCCAGCAGCGCGGTGGCAAGGCAGAAGCCGGCCACCGCATCGGTCGGCACCGCCTTGAGCTTGCGCGACATCACCGAATAGGCGGCCCACACAAAGGCGGCGACGAAGGCCGCGGCCAGTCCTGGGATCTGGCCCGGCGCAAAGCTGCCGGTATTGCCGGCAAACAGCAGCACTGTGCTAGCAAGCCCGAGCAACGCACCGATGATGTGATGTGGCGCCAGCCGCTCGCCCGGCAGCAGCGACGAGAACAGCACGATCAGGAGCGGCCAGAGATAGTTCAGCAGGCCGGCTTCGGCCGGCGGCGCAAAGCGCAGCGCGAGAAAATACAGCGCGTGATAGCCGAACAATCCGCCGACGCCGACGACCCAGGCGACCGGTGGCTGCTTCAAGGCGCCAAAGGCGGCGGGCCGGAACAGGAAACTTGCAAAAGCGACCAGGGCGCCGATCGCAAACGTCATGGCAGCGAGCTGGAATGCGGGGACCTTTCCAGTCGCAACCGTCAGCACCGACAGCAGCGACCACATCAGGATTGCGGTCAGTCCGATCAGTGTGGCGGAACGGGGAGTCATGGGTCTCGTCATTGCGGGCGAAGCGAAGCAGTCCATCTTTCTTGCCTGTATAGCCAAGATGGATTGCTTCCGCCTTCGCGTTAAAACGCTTCGGCGAACTCCTAACCCTGCTAAGCTTGCGCAGCAAGCGGAGAAGGGTCGTCGCTATCGCTCCCTTGCGCAAACGCTTCGCGTTTGTCGCAGGCAATGGCAAGAAAACATCACGCCATGTATTGCCCACCATTGATCGTCATGGTCGAGCCGGTGATGCCGCTGGCCTCGTCGGCGGCCAGGAACACCACCGCGCGGGCAATCTCTTCGGGCTCGCCGAGACGGTTGATCGGGATCAGCGGCAGAATGCTCTTCTCAAGCACGTCCTTCGGCACCGCCTGCACCATCTCGGTGTTGATGTAGCCGGGGCAGATCGCGTTCACAGTGACGCCGCCCTTGGCATTCTCCAACGCCAGCGCCTTGGTGAAGCCGATGTCGCCGGCCTTAGCGGCGGAATAGTTGACCTGGCCGAACTGTCCCTTCTGGCCGTTGATCGAAGAGATGTTGATGATGCGGCCGAATTTGCGGGCGCGCATGCCCTCGATCACCGGGCGCGTCATGTTGAACAGCGAGCCGAGATTGGTGTTGATCACCGCGTTCCACTGATCGAGCGTCATCTTGTGGAAGGCGCCGTCTTTGGTGATGCCGGCATTGTTGACCAGCACGTCGATCGGTCCGAGATCGGCCTCGACCTTCTTGACACCTTCGGCGCAAGCATCGAAGGAGCTGACGTCCCATTTGTAGGCGGGAATGCCGGTCTCGGATTTGAACTTCTCGGCGGCAGCATCATTGCCGGCGTAACTCGCCGCGACCTTGTAGCCCGCAGCTTTCAGCGCCTTGCTGATCGCAGCGCCAATTCCCCTCGTGCCCCCCGTAACCAATGCAACACGTGCCATGTCGTAGTCCTCCTTGGTGATCTTCTTTCTATGCCGGAATTGTCCCGGTCTTTTGACGAAGCTGAGCCTTTGGCTTGAAGCGTTGTTGAAAACGCTTGCGGAGACGAAAATGCCCGGCGCGAGACCGGGCATTTCATCTTTACCAATTCGAGCCGCGGTTGCGAGATGATCTTTTCATCATTCAACCGATCACTCTGCCTTTAGTTCAGTCGCGTGCAACGCACATCGCGATTCCCATGCCGCCGCCGATGCACAGCGTCGCGAGGCCCTTCTTGGCATCGCGCTTCTGCATCTCGTGCAAGAGCGTCACCAGCACGCGCGCGCCCGACGCACCGATCGGGTGGCCGATTGCGATCGCGCCGCCGTTGACGTTGACCTTGCTGGTATCCCAGCCGAGGTCCTTGTTGACCGCACAGGCCTGCGCCGCGAACGCCTCGTTGGCCTCGATCAGGTCGAGGTCGCCGACGTTCCAGCCGGCCTTCTTCAGCGCAGTGCGCGACGCGGGGATCGGGCCGGTGCCCATGATCTTGGGATCGACGCCGGCCTGGCCCCAGGAGACGATGCGGGCGATCGGCTTCTTGCCCTGCCTGGCGGCCTCCTTGGCGGTCATCAGCACCACGGCGGCTGCGCCGTCGTTGATGCCCGACGCGCTGCCGGCGGTCACGGTGCCGTCCTTCTCGAAAGCGGGCTTCAGCTTGGCCATCGCCTCCAGCGTCGCGCCGTGACGGGGATATTCGTCGGTGTCGACCACCACATCGCCCTTGCGGGTCTTGATGGTGACGGCGGTGATCTCGTCCCTGAACTTGCCGGCTTTCTGCGCGGCTTCGGCCTTCTGCTGCGAGTTGACGGCGAACTCATCCTGCTGGGCACGGGTGATCTGCCACTGCTTGGCGACGTTCTCGGCGGTATTGCCCATGTGATAGCCGTTGAAAGCGTCCCACAGACCGTCCTTGATCATGGTGTCGACCAGCTCCAGCCCGCCCATCTTCACGCCGCCACGCAGATATTGCGCATGCGGGGCCATGCTCATCGATTCCTGGCCGCCTGCCACGACGATCGAGGAATCGCCGTTCAGCAGTGCCTGGTAGCCGAGCGCGACCGAGCGCAAGCCCGAGCCGCAGAGCTGGTTGACGCCCCAGGCCGGGCTCTCCACCGGAATACCGGCATTGATCGACGCCTGACGGGCCGGGTTCTGGCCCTGCGCCGCGGTCAGGATCTGGCCCATGATGACTTCGGAGACCTGGCCCGGCTCGACACCCGCCCGCTCCAGCGCGGCCTTGATGGCGATGGCGCCGAGGTCATGGGCCGGGGTGGTGGCGAACGCGCCGTTGAAGCTGCCGACCGGAGTGCGGGCGGCGCTGACGATGACGACATCGTCTGACATGGACATCTCCTTATGGGGTTTCTTGGGCTTGAGGTTGTTTGACGGCGGGCGGCCGGGGTGGCGTGCCTGTCTCTCGCCTTATGTTGTTAACCTCGCTGACCCATGTCAATCGGCCGGCGCCCAAAATCCTGCCGCGGCGCATTCAAATTGATCCCCATGGGGGTTTCCGTAGCAGCGTCTATGCCTTGGAATTAACCGTGCCGCACAAAACGGTAGCCGAACCGCATTGGAAATGCTTACTTTGCTGCGTTTGCGTTGCTTGTCTGCCCGCCGGCGAGGCCGCCGGGTTCCCTGCTCTCGGTGTCGATGTGTGAGCTTATGGCAAAGTCAGAACAACCCACGACCATCAAGAAGTACGCCAACCGGCGGCTCTATAATACCGGCACCAGCACCTATGTGACGCTCGAGGATCTCGCAGCGATGGTGAAGGAAGGCGAGGATTTTCTCGTCTACGACGCCAAGACCGGCGATGACATTACCCGCCAGGTGCTGGCGCAAATCATCTTCGAACAGGAAAACAAGGCGGGACAAAATCTGTTGCCCACCACTTTCCTGCGGCAGTTGATCCGCTTCTACGGCGACAGCATGCAGTTGGTGGTGCCGAAATATCTGGAGCAGTCGATCGATACGCTGACGCGCGAGCAGGAAAAATTCCGCAAGCAGCTCACCAACACCTTCAGCGGCACGCCGTTCGCGCCGCTTGAGGAGCATGTCCGCCGCAACATGGAATTGTTTCAGCAGACGTTCTCGATGTTCAAGCCGTTCGTGCCGCCGCGCGCCGGGTCGACTACGCCGGAACCGGAGAAGGTGCCGGAGCCGTCGACGGACGGAGACAACATCGACGATCTTCGCCGCCAGATGAAGGACATGCAGGAACGCCTGGAGCGCATGTCGAAAGAGCCGAAGAAGGAAGAGTGAGACTTCAAGTCTCGTAGCCCGGATGCAGCCAACGGGTCGCGCGAATGCGCGCCCGATGACAGGCTCCGCGAAATCCGGGACTCTCGCGCAAATTGCCTGAGCTTCCCCGGATTGCGCTTCGCTCCATCCGGGCTACGGCTGAGCTAACCCGCCGCCGGCAGTGCCGCATCTCCCGCCACGCTCCACGGCCGCTGCGGCGACGCCAGCCCGATCAGGCGGCCCTGGATGTAATCGCAGCCCCATTCGCGCAGCATCACGGCGGCCTCCTCGTCCTGCACCCATTCCGCCACCGTCTTGATCTGGAGGCGGTTGGCCAGATCGATCAGCGTATGCACGAAGGCGCGATCGTCGGCGGAGCGCGCGATGTTCTGCACGAAGGCGCCATCGATCTTTACGATATCGACGCCAAGCTTGCGCAAGTTGCGGAACGAGGTGTAGCCGGCGCCAAAATCGTCGATCGCGATCTGGCTGCCGAAATTCTTCAGTCGTGTGATAAAGCCCCTGATATCGTCGATGTCCTGGATCGCAACCGTTTCGGTGATCTCGACGATCAGCCGCTCGCCGGCACCGGGATGTGCCTGCATCAGCGATTCGATTCCGGTCCACCAATCCGGGTCCATAGTGGTGTCAGGCGAGATATTCAGGCTGAGCCGCACGTTCGGCGACGCCGCGAGTTCAGCGACCGCGAGTTCGAGCACGCGATGATCGACCAGCCGGATCAGACCCAATCGCTCGGCGACCGGAACGATATCGGGCGCCAGCAGCGCCTGCCCGTCCGCCTGCTCCATCCGCACCAGGCATTCGTAGAATGCCGGCTGGCGCGAGCGCGCTTCGACCACGGGCTCGAAGGCGGTGACGATCCGCCGCTCGTTTAATGCAGTGACGATCTCGTCGGTGACGCGGATGTTGACGCGGCGCTGGGCGTCGCGCTCGACGTTCGGCTTCCACAGCGAGAACGATCCGGCGCGGCGGCGCTTGGCGCCATCAAGCGTCTCCTGGGCGCGGTTGACGGCCTCATCGGCATTGCGGGCGTAACGGGGGATGCTGATCGCACCGATCGAGGCTGTCACCGAGACGGGACCGGATTTGGTCGGGATTACCTCGTCGCGGATCCCTGCCAGGAAGCGCTCAGCCGCGATATTGGCGTCGTCGACGGTGCAGTTCCTCAAGATCAACCCTAACTTGTTGCCGGAGAACCGCCCGAGCACGTCGCCGCCGCGCAGCTTGGCGCGGATGCGCTTTCCGATTTCGGCAATCACAGCGTCCGCGACGTCGAAGCCGAACGCGTCGTTGACCCGAGCCAAATGATCGATGCCGATCAGCATGAAGGCGCAGGTCGATCGAAGACGCATGGCTTCCTCGATCGCTTCCGCCAGTGAGGCGATGAGATGCGTGCGATTGAGTTCACCGGTCAGCGGATCGTGCATCGAGAGCTTCAGCAATTGCTCGTCGCGGGCACGGCGCTCATTGTTGATGCGGACAATGCCTTGCGCGCGCACCGGCTTGCCGTCGGGTCCTGCAAACCAGCAACCGGTTTCCTCGATCCAAAGTACCGGTGCGGAGCTTGAGGCTCGCACGCCATATTCGATCCGATAGGCGACGCCTTCGTCTCCCCGCGCCGGTGGCGATTGCGTGAGGGCGTCCGTCCGGATCGAACGAGAGGGCTCGATCAGCCTGGCGAACCCGGCGCCACTCGTCAGCGCTTCCGCTGGAATGTCGGTGAAAACCGCGCCAGCGTTGTCGCTCCAGGCGATGGTGTCCGCTATCAGGTCCCAAACGAAAGCCGCCTGGCCTAGCGAGGCGAGAATGCTGGAGGCTTCCGGGACAGGGGGCATCAGATCGCCTCGATTCGGGACACCACCGGGTGATTCCCAATTGCCTTGAGGATAGTGGCTGTTTCGAACGAGAGGCTAGGCAAAGTTGATAAATAAACCGGAAACCATGTTTCACGGACTTTCCGAATCAGCCGGGAACGAAGCGGAAGGGAGCGGCATAGGCCTTGCGAGGTCAGATCGCAGTGGGGCGTAACGTCCCAAAACGTGACAGTTTTAGCCGTTTGCGGTGTGCGATGCTGGATATCGATCGATCAGACGAAATTTTGGACGGCGAGTTCGTCAACCTCGATGAGCCGGCCAGCGTCGAGCTGGTGCCGGTCACCCAGTCCGTGCACTGGTCACAGCGAGCGGCGATGCCGCGGCCCGATCCGACCTTCCTCGCACAGTTGATCGCGGCCGCCGATCAGACATCGCAAACCCGAGGCCTGAGGCGAGCCTCGTTGGCGGATGCGCAGACGGCCTATGGTGCCAGCCTGATCCGGTGCCGCAACACCGGCTTCCGGACACGGCAGACCATCTAGATCAGCGCTGGGGCGTGTCAGGCTTATCCGGCGATGGCGGAGAGCCTGAGCCCGGCTGCAGTCCCGGCGACGGGATTTCAGGCGAAGCGGCTTCTGGTGCAGCCCCTTCCGGCGACGGCGCTGCGGGCGAGGCCGCCTCGGGCGCGACGGCGGGCTGCACCGGCTTCGGTTCGGGGCGATCCTTCAACACGGATTCGGCAACAGAGGCTGCCGCCGGTGCCGCTGTCGTAGCAGTCGCAGGTGCTGTGGGTGCTGGCTCGATTCGGGGTTCGGCTGCGGGCGCCTCGGCTTTTTCGGCCGCTTTTAGCGGTGGTGCAGGCGCCGCCGCTGCAACGGCACGGCGTCGCGTCCGCAATGCGAGGCCGGAGACGAAGTCCACCAGCGACAGCGCCGTCATCAGGAAATAGGTCGAGGTGCCAAACTTCGGCCACAGCATGAATTCAGCCGCCGCCGCGCCGAACACGATCAGCGACAGCAGATGGTCGGTGAGATACTTGGCGCCGGGCCGCGCGCCTTTGATGACCTCGGCGAGCAGCAGCAGGATGCTGAATGTGAGCAGCACGTCGCTGAGCGTCACCGTCCATTCCGCACCCGACATCAAGGTCACCTTCACCAGCGGATCGGTGAACGATACCTCCGGCATCAGGAAGACGATGATGTTGTAGATCGCGAGCGGAATCAGAAGCAGCGGAAAACCGACCATGGGTATCGCGCCTTGCTGGGAAGACCGGAAATGTTCCCCGGGCAAAGCATCGCTTCGCCATGGAACCGTTGGCCCACTCGTTGGCCAAATTCGGGCAGACGCCACTGGAGGCGGCGCCTTATCCCCTATCCGGTCAGGATTCCTTCTTCTTCAGCACCTGCCGGCCCTTGTACATGCCGGTCTTCAGGTCGAGGTGGTGCGGACGGCGCAGCTCGCCCGAATCCTTGTCCTCGGCATAGGTCGGCTTCTTCAGCGCGTCCGCCGAGCGGCGCATGCCACGCCGCGAGGGCGATGTTTTTCTTCTGGGAACGGCCATAACGGTCCTCTAGGGGTGTTGTCGGAGGCATCCGTCCGAAACCAGACCGCCCAGCGCTTCGCGCACGGGCTGCGATGCCGATAAGGCCGCGCTTATAGAGGATGGGCTGGCGTAAAGCTAGGGCAGGCTGCGGTAAAAACGGCCGAAAATTGGCTCAGAAAGCGCGATTCTCGCTCCAGCAGCGCTGTAGCGCCGCGGCATTGGCCCGCGCCATGTAGGTGGCGGCCAGACGGCGCACCCCGGGGCCGGGATTGCGGGCGCTGCGCCTCCCCGGGTTGGGCAGGATCGCCGCTAGCAAGGCTGCCTCGCGCGGCGACAGGGTCGAGGCCGAACGGCCAAAGGCGTAGAGGGAGCCGGCTTCCGCCCCGAACTGCCCGGACGGGCCGAGTTCAGCGATGTTGAGATAGATTTCCAGGATCCGCTGCTTGGGCAGCACCAGATCGATCCACATCGCGAGCGGTAGTTCCAGCACCTTGCGGACCACGCTGCGGCCCGGCCACAGGAACAGGTTTTTCGCCACCTGCTGGGTAATTGTCGACCCGCCGCGGGTGGGCTCGCCGTCCTCGGCGTCGTCGATTGCGTCCTGCAGCGCGCCCCAATCGACCCCGTGATGGCTGCAGAATCTGGCGTCTTCGGAGCCGACCACCGAGCGCGGCAGGTAAGGCGAAATCGCTTTGAAATCGATCCATTGCCGCGACACCGGCGCGCCCTTGAGCCAGCGCCAGGCCATCAGGGCCGAGACCGGATGCCCGGTGCGGTAGAACGGCGTCACCAGATAGGGCAGCAACAGCAGCGCCAGCAGGATCAGCACTAAAATTCGGACAATGCGCAAATTGGATGCTTCCGGTTCAGCCCACGCCGTCCGGGACCGCTGAACAGGCCCCACCCACGTGACATCTCCATGATATTTCGGGCGTTTTCCAGCGCTTTTGTGACCTGCGTCATGGAATTGACGAAGCCCCTGCCATCAACGATTGTCCGGGCCAAATTGATCTGGAGCTATTCTTAATGACGACCGCCACTGCCGATTTTGCCAAACGACTGGACCAGACTGCGGAGGATACCGAAGCGCTGCTGGCGAAGCTGTTATCCGATACGCTGCTGCCCGACGAGATCGCGCGGCCGAAGCGGCTGATGGACGCAATGCGCTATTCCAGCCTCGGCGGCGGAAAGAGGCTGCGGCCCTTTCTGGTGGTCGAAAGCTCGGCGGTGTTCGGCGTTCCACGCGAGGCCGCCCTTCTGGTCGGCGCGGCGCTCGAATGCATCCATTGCTATTCACTGATCCATGACGATCTGCCGGCGATGGACAACAGCGATTTGCGCCGCGGCCGGCCCACGCTGCACAAGAAGACCGACGACGCCACCGCGATTCTTGCCGGCGACGGGCTGTTGACGCTGGCGTTCGACATCGTTACCCGCGACGAGATCCACAACGACGCCAATGTGCGCCTGCTCCTGACGCGGGCACTGGCCCGGGCTTCCGGCATCGGCGGCATGGTCGGCGGCCAGATCCTCGACCTCGCCGGCGAAGGCCGTTTCGGCGATCGGGAACCGGTCGACGTGGCGCGGCTGCAGCAGATGAAGACCGGCGCGCTGCTCCGCTATGGTTGCATCGCCGGTGCGATCCTCGGCCAGTCCACGCCGAAGCAATACCAGGCGCTCGACGACTACGGCCGCGCGCTCGGCGAGGCGTTCCAGATCGCCGACGACCTGCTCGACGTCGAGGGCGACGCCGCAGCGCTCGGCAAGCAGACCGGCCAGGATGCGGCGCTCGGCAAGACCACCTTCGTCACCCAGCTCGGCATCGACGGCGCCAAGCAGCGCGTGCGCGATCTCCTGGCGCGCGCCGATTCCGCACTGTCGATCTTCGGCGCCAAGGGCGACGTGTTGCGCGCAGCCGCGCGCTTCGTCGCGGAGCGCAGGAACTAGCGCACATTAGAAGGCGGGCGGATGGACAAGGAATTCGAGAAACACCTTGTTCGCTTCCGGAGCCTGCCGATGCCGGTCCGCGTCGTCTATGGGCGACCGCGGACTTTCGTCGCACTCGTTGTCGGTATGGCCGTATTCTTCCTGTTGCCTGACACACGTCGGCTGGCGACACGTCTCATCGTCGGCTGGGATGTCTTCGCCGCACTGTATCTCGTACTTGCCTACATCATGATGCTGCGCTGCGACGTTGGCCATATAAGGCGCAGCGCGGTGTTGCAGGATGACGGCCGCTTCCTGATCCTGTTGGTGACCGCGTTCGGCGCCCTCGCAAGCCTTGGCGCGATCGTGTTCGAGCTCGGCGCCTCGAAAGGCAATCCGGCCGGGCTGATCCTGGCGACAGTGACGATCGCATTATCATGGGCGCTGGTGCATACCGCCTTTGCGCTGCACTACGCCCATGATTTCTATCGCAGCAAAAAGCCCGGCGGCCTGCAGTTTCCAAGCGGCGAAGCGCACGGGGATGCGGATTACTGGGATTTCGTCTACTTCTCGTTCGTGATCGGCATGACCGCGCAGGTTTCCGACGTCGGCATTACCGACAAGGTCATTCGCCGCACCGCGATCGTGCACGGCATCATCTCGTTCGTGTTCAACACCGCGCTGCTGGCCTTAATGGTGAATATCGCAGCGAGCGTGATCTGATCGCTGGCGTCACGGCCTTGAAGCGGGACCCGGCCCCCTCTGCAGTCAGGACAGAGAAGAGCCGGGGCCAAGCGTGTCTGCGGCTACGGGCACACACCCGACATGATGGCTTGGTATGAGTTGCAACCCACCGCACGTTCGTGGCCGGTAAGCGGACGCCCTGTCGATGACAGCCCTGGACCAGTCGGCGCGCGAGAACGCGTGACAATAACTTGCTTTGGTTCTGGAGCTTGCCTTGCCTCCGGAACGCGCCTTGGTTCCGGCCTGTCGCGCTTGGCGACCGGTTTCCTGGCGCTGCGCTTCTCGCATTCATTGTCGTCATTGAGGAACGAGCCCTCAGCGCAGGTGATCTTGGTGCAACGGTCGCCCTCGGCCTTGAAGCCGTGCTCGCAGACCAGCGGGCACACACGCGCGGATTTCAGCTTGATCGTATCGAGCGTATCGACGCTGGCGACCTTGGTGTCGAGCTTGGTTCCGGCGTAGCGGTTGAACAGGGTCAGCGACCGCTGCGAGGCGCTATTCCAGTTGCCGTCGGCATTGCCGGTCAGGCAGCCGACGCGGCGCAGTTCGGCCTGCACCGACTTTGTGACGTCGGCCTGCGGCGTGCCGGCCGTGAGGGCAGCAACGTTTACGGCTTTGTCCTTCTCCGCAGGTGCTGGAGCCGACGCCTTGTCGGCGGCAGCGCTTTCGGCGGCGACGCGCTTCTGCTCGGCCGCGGCCGCCTGCTCCTGTGCCACCTGCTTGGCCTTTTCAGCCGCAATGCGCGCCTGCTCGGCAGCTTTGGCTTCCGCATCGGCTTTTGCCTGCTGCGACTTCTGGGCACCCTCGGCGGCAAGCCGCGCCCGCTCCTGCTCGGCCAGCCGCGCCTTCTCGGTCGCCGCGACGCGCGCCTCCTCGGCCGCGATCTTGTCGAGCTGAAGTTTTGCGAGGCTCGAATAGAAGCCGTCGGGATATTGCGCAAGGAAGGCGTTGAGCGCGCTCTTGTTGCCGATCTGTAGCGCCAGTTCATAGTCGCGGCGGGCTTCGGCCTGCGCGCTCAGGGCCGGCGCAGCGGTCGCCGGCGCCGCGCGCGGTGCCGGCACCAGCGGCACGTCTTCACCGCCCAGCGAACCATACACAAAGGGTTCCTGCCGATTGTTGGTGGTCTTGAGCACCTCGTCGCGGACAAAGCCGAACGCGCGGCGCACGTCGAGCCCGGGCTTGGTCAAATGATTCGACAGCGCCGCCGTGAACGGGCTGTTCTGGCCGTCACCGTCGGCCGCCGTCGAACCGGCCTTGGCCGAATACGCGATCAGGACGTTCGGGCTGGTCGGCTCGACCTTGGCAAGCCCCTGCCCGATCGCACGCGACGCGACGGTACGCTTCATGGTGCGGGCAAACGGGTTGTCGCGGCAGGCGTCGAGAATCACCAGCCGCAGCTTCTTGGCCGGCTCGATTGCGATCAGGATGCGATCGAGCGACAGGCCCTCGTCATAAATGTCGGTATCGCGTTCCAGCCGCGCATCGACGGGAATCAGGTAATTCGCGCCGTCAACTTCGATCCCGTGGCCGGCGTAATAGACCACGGCGATATCGGCATCGCGCGCGCGATCGGCGAAGTCGCGCAGCGCGCGACGGGTTTCGGCCGCCGGCAAGTCGCGGCGGGAATCGACGACGTCGAAGCCGGCGTCCTTCAGCGTCGCCGCGATTTTGGAACTGTCGTTAACCGGGTTGGTGAGCGGTGCGACATTCTGGTAGGCGGAATTGCCGAGGATCAGCGCGACGCGCTTCTCGGCAGAGGCCGGCTCGCTCACCAGCAGGAAGGCGGCGGCTGCAAGTGCCCATCGGCACAATTTTAGCGATCCAGACATCATCATGACTCCTCCGGAGTCTCGTACTTTTTTACCACACCGGTCTGCCTATCAGAAGCGAGACCACCGCTTTGTGAGTTAAGTCACGAACCACGCAGACGTGAATCGGCCCCTCGCTATATTCTTAGTCAGGCGAACAGGCCCGCAGGTTCGGCCACCGCCTTTGCCGTTTCCACCGGGGTTCCCGACGCAGCCCCGCGGGACAGGCGCATTCTTCGGCAACGATGCGAGCGTTCACCTTTTCTCAATAGCGCAATCCGCCGGTCCATGGCTAAATTCACCTCGAATGATTTCTGTCATGCCCGGGAGGAAAGCCGTGAGCCCAGACCGATCGACTGTCGAAGCCGTGGTGCAGACCTATTTCGATGGCCTCTATGAAGGCGATGCCGACAAGCTCGGCGCGATCTTTGACAGAAGCGCCGATCTGCGCTGGCTGGAGAAGGGCGAGTTGCAGGTGCTGACCGTACCGGACTGGCTCGAGCGAGTACGCAAACGGCCCTCCGCCAAGGCCGAAGGGAAGCCGCGCGAGGATTTCATCGTGACGATTGATCGCTCGGATGATCAGACCGCCTTCATCAAGGTGCGCTGCCAGTTGCCGCCGCGCTATTTCACCGACTATCTGGTAGCGATGAAGCTGCGCGACGGCTGGAAGATCGTCTCGAAATCCTATCGCTACGATCTGCGCGAGTAATATCTACTCGGGCCTGCGCCCCCGCCGGCGCAGCCTCCGTACCGCTGCCACGGCGGCCAAGGTTGCCCCGGATCACGCGCATCACGACAGCCGGCTGCAACAGCCGCGTCGGCGGCGCCTCCAGATTGGCGACCTCGAGAAACGCGGCCGCCAGCTTTGCATCGTGGCGCGCCGCCAAGTGCAGCTTGCCAATATACCAGTTGATGAAGCGCACCTTCGCCGGGCGCGGCCCCTCGACCTTGGGATGCCTGAGGTCATTGCCGACGGCAATGTCCCAGGGCGTATCGATTACCGCGGCGGCGCGGGCGAAGAACCGCCGCGCCAGATCGGCAGCACCGGTATCAAGACACTCGCGCAACAGCACTGCCTCTTGTGCCGCCACCGTCATGCCTTGGCCGTAGACCGGATTGAAGCTGGACAGGGCGTCGCCGAACACCAGATAGCCTCTTGGAAATTTCGCCAAGCGTTCGTAGCGGCGCCTCAAATTGGCGGGATAGCGGTATCGAACGAAATCGCTCAGCGGCTCGGCATGGGCAACGATGTCGTAAATCTCTGACGTCGGTAGCGAGCCGGCATAGGCAGCGAACAACTGATCGTCGTCGGGGGCATAATCGCCGAAAAAGCCCCCGACCGAGACGATCCAGCAATCCTCGGTCTGATACAGGACCGCGCCGTTGCGCCAGTTCGGTCCGCTGCCGGCGACGACGACCGCAAGCTTGCCGTTGAGGTCAGTTGGCCGGCGGCGATAGAGGCGTGTGGTGTAGCCAATGCCGATCTCGATCCGCTCTTCTTCCGGTTTGGCGAAACCGAAGCTCTCGAGCCAGGCCGGGCTCGATGAGCCGCGGCCGGATGCATCGACAACGAGATCGGCCGTGATGCTGTGCTCGGCGCCGCTGCCGATTCTGGCGCGCACGCCCCTGATCGTCGTCCTGCTGTCGTCGGCGATCAGTTCCTGAACGCTGCAATTCTCGATCACGCGCACATTCGGCAGTGCCATCAGACGGCGGCGCACGTGGCCTTCCAGCACCGGACGGGAGGCCAGCAATCCGACTAGGTTGCTCGGCGCCGATTTGATCGTGACGCCATGACCGATCCAGTTCACGTCGCCGGCGATATCGCCGCGGGCGCCGCCGCTGGCAACGACCTCATCGGTCCAGCCCGGGAAGAGGCTCTCGATCACGCTCCGGCCCCGCGCCAGCAAGCCATGCGCATGGCGTCCCTGCGGCACACCTTTGCGCGGAATATCCGACTGCGGAAACGTATCGCGCTCCAGCACCGTGACGACGGCGTAGAAATCCGATAGCGCGCGAGCAGCCAGCAAACCACCCATGCTGGCGCCGATCACAATGGCATGCTGACCAATATGTTTCATCGCAGTGCTCCCGCCTTTCCGCCTGCCAATGCAGGGGCTCCCCTGATACGGGAGGAAACCGGACGGGTTCTGAGATGCCGGTCACATATCACATAATTGTCAGAGACAGGTTGAAACCGGATCGCTACGCCTTCGTGAGCCGCCACGCCTCGCTTTGACCTCGCGGTTATTCCTTGCGAAGGGGGCGATCACGGAAGTTTCAGATCTTTTTGTCCCTGCTAGCCGTGCGGGGCGGAAGGCCCAAGCGAGGTGCTGCGCGGGTAGAGGATGGCGACAGTTGCCCTACTCCGCCGCCACGTTCCTGCCGCGACCGCCAACATAGCCGGCCGCATCGCCGAACCGCTCGATCATGACAGCGGTGAGGTCCTTGGTCTTGCTGGTGACGCAGGCGCCGGAGCGCACCGTGTAGCGGTCCTGATGCTTCAGGTGCGGCGGCGCCTCGCCTTTCTGCAGCGCTCGGGCGGCGTCCATCACGAGCTTGCGGAAATGCATGATGCCGAGGTCGGTCGGGCCGAGATGTTCGCGCGTGCGGTCGGCGATCGGGCCCTGGCTGTCCTGGACGGCGGCGTCCTGCTCGGACACGCCCTTGATGCCGGTGTAGCTATGGGTCTTCTGCAGCTTGCGATCAATCAGGTAGTCGTTCGACTTGTTGCGCAGCGGCACATAATTCTCGTCGACTTCTGCAATGACGCCGTTGCCGCGATCGTAGGCCTCACGTTCGGCATCCGTAATCGGCCGATCCGGATTCCAGGCATAAGTATAGATCCAGCAATTGGTATCGGTCACCGGCACAAAGCTCTGACCAAAAATGTTCTCGCCCGGCATCGCGCTCGGCGCATAGGCATGCACCGGCATCAGGAATTGGGCGATGCGCCAGTAGATGTTATCGCTGCCGGTGAGACGTCCGCCGGCGATCGTCAGCCCGGCCTCATGTGGGTTGATCTTGATGACGGGTCGCGGGTCCTCGGCGATCCAGCGCATATGATCGGTCGCCACCCGCGTCAGCGGGTTCACAAAATGCTTCTTGATGTCGAGGATCTCGTTCTCTTCCTTCTCGAAGGAAAGATGCGCGAAGGTAAAATGCGCGGTGTCGATCGAGCCTTCCAATGCCTGCACCCAGTTGCAGTCCTGCCATTTCTTCGAAACGTAGCGATGCGAGGGCGGCACCAGCGCCATTTCCAGATCGGGCAGCTCGGGCACCTGATCGGCGGGACCCATATAGGCCCAGATCATCTCGCCCCATTCGCGCACCGGATAGGACTTGATGCGGATCAGGTCTTTCGCGTTCAGGTCGGGATAGGAGGTCGGCATGTCGACGCAAGCACCCGAGGTGTCGAACTTCCAGCCGTGATAGACGCAGCGGATGCCGCACTCCTCGTTGCGGCCAAGCCAGAGATTGGCGCCGCGATGCGGGCAATGTTGATCGATGACGCCGACGACGCCGCTCGTGTCACGGAAGGCGAGCAGTTCCTCGCCCATCACGACGATCTTTTTCGGCGGACCATCGGCCTCAGGTAACTCTTCTGACAGCAGCACCGGAATCCAGAAGCGGCGCAACAGTTCGCCCATGCCTGTTCCCGGCCCGCTCTCGGTCAGGAATTTGTTGTCTTCGGCGCGGAGCATGGCCGACCTCCCGATGTTCTTTTGCTTTTACGTAAGATTGACGCGAGCGGCGGATAAGGTCAACGCTCGTCCCACTTTCGTGTCCCGGACGCAGCGCGGCACGAAGTGACGCGCCGCAGAGCCAGGACCCAGTATGGTGCAAAGTGCGGGGCCCCGGCTCTGCAGTGCACCGCTGCGCGATGTACTGCGTCCGGGGCACGACACGCAGCTCTACACCGGCCTCTCCCCCTTCACCGTCACCCGCGTGCCTGACCGCGTATGCGGCCAGTAATCCCACATCGCGCGATGCTGGGCGCAGCGGTTGTCCCAGAACGCGATGGCGTTTTCAGTCCAGCGGAAGCGGCATTGGAACAGCGGGTTCTCCGCGTGCTGGTAGAGATAAGCCAGCATGGCATCGCTCTCGTCGCGCGGGATGCCTATGATGTGGCGGGTGAAGCCACGATTGACGTAGAGCGCCTTCTTGCCGGTGACGGGATGCGTGCGCACCACGGGGTGTTCGGCACGCGGATATTCCGGCCGGTCGGCGACGCCATAGTTGGCGTAGAGCCCGCGATAGGTCTGCTCGCCGTCGTGCAGCGCGGTCAGCCCGTCGAGATAGGTCTTCATCCGGTCCGACAACGCCTCGTAGGCGGCGTACATGTTGGCAAACAGCGTATCGCCGCCACTCGGTGGGCATTGCTTGATGTAGAGGATCGATCCCATCGGCGGATCGAGATCGCAGGAGACGTCGCTGTGCCAGCCCTCGCCGTTGGCGCGCGGTGAATCCTTATCGGCATAGATCTTCATCAGCGCCGGGTCCCCCTCATTGGGCGCCGCCGGATGCACGTGCAATTCGCCGAACTTGCGGCCGAAAGCGAGATGCTGTTGCGGGGTGATATGCTGGTCGCGAAAGAAGATGACGAGGTTTTCGGCGAGCGCGCGATGGATTTCGTCCATCTGCCGGTTGGAGCGCGCGTCGTCCGAGACGAGCTTGCCGATATCGACGCCGGAGATTTCCGCGCCGATGATCGGTGTGAGTTTCTCGACGCCGATGGTCTCGTAGGGTTGGGCTTCGTCGGCGATATGCCGGTAGCGCGGTCCCTGCTTGCCGGACAGCGATGACATGGGCGTCTCTCCGATGATTGTTAGTTTCAACCATCGTAGCCCGGATAGAGCGAAGCGCAATCCGGGGATCAAGCTATCAGCTTGCACGAAAGTCCCGGGTTTCGCGGAGCCTGTCATCGGGCGCGCATTCGCGCGACCCGTTGGCTGCACCCGGGCTACGATCTACTCCGCCGCGGTCACCGTACTCTCGGGCGTCTTGTTGCCCTTGCCATAGCGCTGGTCGATATAATCGATCACCAGCGCCTTGAAGTCGGCGGCAATCGTGGGTCCGCGCAGGGTGCGGAACTTCTTGCCGTCGACAAACACGGGCGCGGCCGGCGCTTCGCCGGTGCCGGGCAGGGAGATGCCGATGTTGGCGTGCTTGGACTCGCCGGGGCCGTTGACGATGCAGCCCATCACCGCGACGTTAAGCTGCTCGACGCCTGGATATTGCGTTTTCCAGCCCGGCATTTCCTCGCGGATGAAATCCTGGATCGAGCGCGCCAGTTCCTGGAATGTAGTCGAGGTGGTGCGGCCGCAGCCCGGGCATGCCGCGACCAGCGGCACAAAAGTGCGGAAGCCCATCGTCTGCAGCAATTCCTGCGCGACCTGAACTTCCAGCGTGCGGTCGCCGCCGGGCTCAGGCGTGAGCGAAATGCGGATGGTGTCGCCGATGCCGTCTTGCAGCAGGATGCCGAGCGCGGCGGATGAAGCCACGATGCCCTTCGATCCCATGCCGGCTTCGGTCAGGCCGAGGTGGATGGCGTAATCCGAGCGGCGCGCCAGCTCCTGATAGACCGCGATCAGGTCCTGCACGGCGGAAACCTTGGCCGACAGGATCATGCGGTTCTTGGGCATGCCGAGTTCTTGGGCGCGGGCCGCCGACAGCAGCGCCGACTGCACCATGGCCTCGCGCGTTACCGCGCGGGCATCGCGGGGGTTGGGCGAGGCCGTATTCTCGTCCATCAGCTTGGTCAGCAATTCCTGGTCGAGCGAACCCCAATTGGCGCCGATGCGCACCGGCTTGTTGTTCTTGTTGGCGATCTCGATGATGTCGGCGAACTGCGTGTCGCGCTTGTTCTTGAAGCCGACATTGCCGGGGTTGATGCGGTACTTGTCGAGCGCCTCGGCGCAGGCCGGATATTCGGCGAGCAGCTTGTGGCCGATATAGTGGAAATCGCCGATCAATGGCGTGGTGATGCCGCGCTTGCGCAGGCCGTCGCGGATGTGCGGAACGGCAGCTGCGGCCTCCTCGCGATCGACGGTGATGCGCACCATTTCCGATCCGGCGCGCGACAGCGCCGCGACCTGCGCGATTGTGCCTTCGACATCGGCGGTGTCGGTGTTGGTCATCGACTGCACGACGATCGGCGCACCCCCACCGACGGCAACATTGCCAACCATGACCTGGGTGGTTTTGTGCCGGGCGCGGGGGCCAGCGACGTCGTCTTGCGGGATTATTTCGGGCTTGTTCATGGGGCCTCGAATATCAGGTTTTGGTGACATGTACCAAGGGGGCGGCGAAGGCAGTGTGCGCCTTGTCACATAGGGTACTTTTATCTTGTATGTTCAGTAGCTTAGGCCAGCCGCAGCCGCCGAAAGCAGGGCAAAAGACCTCGTCTTCCGTTAACCGATATATTGGACAGGAATCGCCGAATTGAAAGGGCAGGGGTGCGCCAGACCGCCTTTCCCTAGTCCGACGCGAGCCCTAGCATCGCCGAAAATACAAATTAATGGGAGGCGGGTATGCCGGCGCTAAACGAGCTCATCACGACGCCGGAACTCGCTGAGATTCTCGGCCGTCCCGATTTGCGCCTGTTCGATTGCACCACCTACCTCGAACCCGCGCCCGAAGGCAGCAGCCAGCCCTATATCACCGTCCCCGGACGGCACACGTTCGAGGCCGGGCATATTCCCGGTGCGGATTTTCTCGATTTGCAGGGCGAGTTCTCCGATCCCGACACCGAGCTTCGCTTCATGATGCCCGATGTCGCGCAGCTTGAGCAGGCGTTCGGCCGTCATGGCCTGTCCAACGAAAGCCAGGTCGTGCTGTACAGCATCGGCACGCCAATGTGGGCGACGCGGTTCTGGTGGATGCTCAAATCGCTCGGTTTCGAGAATGCTTCAGTGCTCGACGGCGGTCTCGACAAATGGAAGCTCGAAGGCCGCCCGCTCGAAACGGGGCCTGCGAGGGGATATCCGCCAGCGACTTTCACCGCGAAACCGAAGGACGGATTTTTCGTCGACAAGCACGCGACGCTCGCCGCCACGTCCGAACGAGGTACCATCATCGTCAACGCACTCGGTCCGCAGTTTCACAAGGGCCTGGAGCCGAGCCGCTACGGCCGGCCCGGCCGCGTGCCCGGCAGTTGCAACGTATCGGCCGCGACGCTGCTCGATCCCAAGACCAAGGCTTTCGTGCCGCTGGCGGAGGCGGAAGCCAAATTCAAGGCCCAGGGCATCACCAAGGACAAGCGCGTGGTCGCCTATTGCGGCGGCGGCATTTCGGCGACGATCGACCTGTTCCTGCTCTACCAGCTCGGTTACGACAATCTCACCCTCTACGATGGCTCGATGGGTGAATGGGCCAAGGATGCGTCGCTGCCGATCGAGACGGGGTAGAACGTAGACCCGCGCTCTTTCCACGTCATTGCGAGGAGCGACAGCGACGAAGCAATCCACGTCTCCGCTTGCGGCGCGGTGGATTGCTTCGCTTCGCTCGCAATGACGAGTGTTGCGGCCACTACGCCGGCACGTTCGGATCCGGCACCACCTTCGGATCCGGCTTGTTCACGAGATAGAGCCCCGCGATGACCAGCAGCGCCGCAACACCGAACGCAATCGTCAGCGTATCGTGCAGGATGAAATAGGCGGCGACGACGCCGAACAGCGGCGTGACGAAGGTGAACGACGACAGTTTGCTGGCTGAATAGGTCTTCACCAGCGCGAACCACAGCACGAAGGTGCAGCCCACCACCCAGATCGCCTGATAAGCCAACAGCGAAATCGACAGCGCGCTCGGCATATGGGTGATCGTTTCGCCGAACAGCAGGGATGCACAGCCCAGGATCGGAATCGATACGGCCACCTGATAGCCAAGGGCTTTTTCCGGAGCCGCGTTACGAAGTTTCGTGCCCTTGGCGATCAGCGTGGTCGCGCCCCATAGCGCGCCGCCGCCGACCACCAGCAGGTCGCCGAGCAACACTTTTGCGTCGACATTTGCCTGCGGCACGCCGATGGCGAGCGCGACACCGGCAAAGCTCAGGCCCAGCCCACCCCATTGCATCATGCTCAGGCGCTCGCCAAGAAACTGGTAGGAGCCGAGCGCGACGAAGAACGGCGCGGTGTACAGGAACACGGCGGCGCGCGACGCCGATGTGAACACCAGTCCGGTGAAGATCAGCACGAACTCTACCCCGAACAATATGCCGGCCAGCAGCCCGGGGACGAGCGAGCCGTCGCGCTCGAAGAATTTTACGCCGCGCAGCCACCCGGCGAACAGCATGACCGGCAAGGCGCCGGCGGAGCGGATCAATGCCTGCAGCATCGGCGGAATATCGGGCAGCGCGAGCTTGACCGCGATCTGGTTGAACCCCCAGCTCAGGCAGAGCATCAGCATCAAGGCGATGGCACCCGGCGTGAGCGCACGCCCGGCGGAAGATTCTACTGGCTTGGACGACATTAGCCCTCGTGGCCGGCCTGGCGCCGTGTTCTCGTTATTTCTGACAATGCGCGCAGATGCCGGCGATCTCGACGACGGAGAGCTTTGGCGCGAATCCGGATGCGCGCGCCGCCGCATTGAGGCTTTGCGCCACGGGGGCTGCGGGAATTTCACCGACCGAGCCGCAGCGCTCGCAGATCAAAAACGCCACCATCGAGGTCTCGTCATGATCATGCGCGCAGGCGAGGAACGCATTGCGGCTCTCGATGCGGTGGACGAGGCCGTTTTCCATCAGGAAATCGAGCGCGCGGTAGACCGTGATCGGCGCCGGCCGCGGCATCGATTTGGCGAGTTCGTCGATCACCTCATAGGCCCCGAGCGGGCGATGGCTCGACAACAGCGCCTGCAGCACCTGACGCCGGATCGGGGTAAATTTCTGCGCCCGCCGCGCGCAAACCTGTTCGGCATGCGCGATCGCTTCCGCAGTGCAGCGGCCGTGATCATGGTCGGGTGCAGGAAATGTCGGCTTTGTCAGGCTCATATCGGACCCTTGTACCAGTTTGCGGGCAAATCCTAAAGCCCGCGCACGCATTAGTTCCCAGCCATGTGCTGGAAGCGGATCAGGGCATTATTAACTCGCCATGCGGAATTCGTAAGCTAGCTTACTATATTGCAAGCTTATGGAGGCTTGGACCTATGCGCGGTTCGGTGGACATGAATTTCCTGTTTACGCTTGGCGAGGTGCAACGGATGGTGCGCGCCTATGCCGACCGGCAGGCGGCGCGCTACGGCATCACCCGCGCGCAATGGGCGGTGCTGGCCAAGGTCGAGCGCGCCGAGGGGCTCAAGCAATCTGAACTTGCCGAACAGATGGAGATGCAGCCAATCACGCTGACGCGGCTGATCGACAAGCTCTGCGACAATGGCTGGATCGAACGCCGCGGCGACGAGAATGACCGCCGCGTCAATCGCCTGTATCTGCGCAAGGCCGCGCGGCCGCTGCTCGGCAAACTCGCCGGGCTTCGCTCCGAACTGACGGCGACCGCGCTCGACGGCATCAATCCCGCCGACGCCCACCGCCTGCTCGACCAACTCGATCTGATCAAGGAGAACGTTCGCAACGCGATCCAGAATCCTGCGAACGAGCCTCCGCGAAAGGAGCAGCGCTATGGCTGATCCCGTCCTCAAGTTCCCGCCCGAGCAGAAGGGCGCCCCTGCGACGCCGTCACGGCCGAAACTCGCGGCCGAGCCGCGCCGCCGGCTGATGGCCGGCATGCGGCGCTACCGCCGCTTCCTGCTGTTGGTGGTGTTGCCGCTGGCTGCGCTGGTGGCCGGTGTGACGTTCTATCTTAACGGCGGCCGCTACGTGACGACCGATGACGCCTATGTCGGCGCGCAGAAGGTTCTGATCACGCCCGACATCTCCGGGAAGATCGAGAAGGTCGTGGTGAAGGAAGGCCAGCAGGTCAATCCAGGCGACGTGCTGTTTGAGATCGATCCGGTGCCGTTCCGCCTCGCCGTAGCGCAGGCCAAGGCTAACCTCGCGCAAACCAAGGTCACCTATGACAATCTGATCGCCGACCTGAAAATCTATGGCCAAATGAGCGAACTCTCGCAGCAGGGCATGGACCTGAAGCGGCGTGACGTGGAGCGCAAGTCGGCGCTGGTGAAGAACAATTTCGGCTCGCAGCTCGATCTCGATAACGCGTCGACCGCCCTCGTCACCGCGAGCGCGCAGTATCAGTTGCTGCAGCAGAAGATCGCGACCGCCAAAGCCCAACTGCTCGGCAATCCCGATCTGCCGCTCGAGGAGTTTCCGCCCTATGCCCAGGCCAAGGCCGCGCTCGACCAAGCCCAGCGCAATCTCGACCACAGCGTGATGCGCGCGCCGATGGCCGGCATTGCGACGCAGGTCGAGCAGATCCAGCTCGGCCGCTTTGTCACCGCCGGCACGCCGGTGTTCAGCATCATCGACACCGCGAATCCGTGGGTCGACGCCAATCCGAAGGAATCCGATTTCACCTATGTCGCGGTCGGCCAGTCGGTCACACTGGAGGTCGATGCCTTTCCCAATCACCCGTTCAAGGGCACGGTCGGCTCGCTCTCGCCTGGCACCGGTGCGCAGTTTGCGATCCTGCCGCCGCAGAACGCGTCGGGCAATTTCGTCAAAGTGGTGCAGCGTGTTCCGGTGCGGATCTATTTCGACAAGAATGACAAATTCGTCCGCAAGCTGAAGGCCGGCATGAGCGTTTACGCCACGATCGATACCAACCATCGCCGCTCGTTGTCCGCCCTGCTCGGCCTGTCGCCGGCGACGGCGAACCAGGACCACGATTAGCAACATGGCGACACCGGGCCAGCCATCGGCATCCGTTCCTGGCCTGCGCCGGAACATGGTAACGATCTGCGCCATGACGGCGACCATCATGCAGGCGCTGGACACGACGATCGCCAACGTCGCGCTGCCGTACATGCAGGGAACGCTGTCGGCGTCGCAGGACCAGATCAACTGGGTGCTGACGTCCTATATCGTTGCCGCCGCGATCATGACCGCGCCGGTCGGGTGGATCGCCAACCGCTTCGGCAGCAAGCGCATCTTTATCATCTGCTCGGCCGGCTTCACCATTGCTTCGGTGATGTGCGGATTGGCGCAGGACATCGGGCAGATGGTGGTGTTTCGTCTGCTGCAAGGCGTGTTCGGCGCGGCGCTGGTGCCGCTGTCGCAGGCCGTGATGCTCGATTCCTACGCGCTGCACGAACGCGCCAAAGCAATGGCGATCTGGGGTATGGGCGTGATGATGGGCCCGATCATGGGCCCGTCGCTCGGCGCCTGGCTGACGGAAACCTATTCCTGGCACTGGGTGTTCTTCGTCAACCTGCCGTTCGGCATTGTCACCGTGCTGGGCCTCGCCATCTTCATGGACGAAACCAAGAAGGACATCGAGTTGCGCTTCGACTGGTTCGGCTTCACAGCGCTGGCGGTCGCCATCGGTGCGCTGCAGCTCGCGCTCGACCGCGGCGAGCAGCTCGGCTGGCTGGAATCCAACGAGATCATTGCCGAGTTCATCATTGCCGGCATCGGCTTCTACTACTTCCTGGCGCATTCGCTGACGACGCAACATCCGTTCATCCAGTTCGCGCTGTTCAAGGACAAGAATTTCGTCGCCGGCTGCGTGTTCATGGCCGTGATGGGGCTGGTGCTGTTTTCCACCATGGCCCTTTCCTCGCCGTTCCTGCAGAACGTGATCGGCTATCCCATCATCACCGCCGGGCTTCTGCTGGCGAGCCGCGGCTGCGGCACGTTCGTGGCGATGATGCTGGTCGGCCGCATGATGAACCATATCGAGGCACGAACGCTGATCGTCTCAGGCCTCGGCATCACATGCCTGTCGCTGTTCTACATGACCGGCTGGACCGACCAGACCGGCGCCACCGAGATTGTGATCATCAGCGTGGTGCAGGGCTTTGGCTTCGGATTGGTGTTCGTGCCGCTCTCCACCGTGGCGTTTTTGACGCTGCCCAATCATCTGCGCACCGACGGCACCTCGATGCTGACCTTGATGCGCAATGTCGCCAGCTCGATCGGGATCTCGCTCGTGATTTCGCAACTGACGCAAGGCACGCGCTACACCTACGCGGTGCTATCGGAGCACATCAACCCGTTCAATCACGCCCTGCAGATGCCGGGCGTGCGCGACATGATCGATCTCGCCACCGACAAGGGCCGCGCCATGGCCGACATGATGGTCAAGGTGCAGGCGCAGATCATCGCGTTTTCGTATGACTATCAGCTCGTGATGATCTTCACCGCCTGCGCGATCCCGCTCGCCATCATGATCGGCTCGACCAAAGCGACGCTGCGCAAGCAGTCGATCGCGCCGGATCATGCTGTGATGGAGTAGGCCGCCCGCTCACGGCTTTCGTTACGGCCGCGTCGGTACCGAAAGTGCGTCAAGCCGCGCGTAACTCGCCTCCATACCATCTTCCATGCCGGTCGCCAGCATCGTAGCGCGCGTCTGAGCATCGGGCAGCGTCATCCGCATGGTCATTAATGTGCCGGTGCCGTCGGGTGAAAAATTTGTTTCAACATGATTGTCCGGTGTCGGGTCGGGCAGATGCATCCGTTCGACGTGTACGAGCCGGCTGAACGGCACCACCTCGATAAACTCTCCGGCCAGGTAGAACCCACCTCCTTTGCCATCGCTCCATTCGTACCGAATCTTGCCGCCCGGGCGCGCCTCGTTGATGCAGACCGGCATCGTCCAGCCTTCCGGACCAAGCAGCCATTTCTGGATCAGCGCGGGTTCGGTGTGCGCGCGAAACACCGCCTCCGGCGTGGCGGCGAAGTGCCTGGTGACAACGACGTGGGTGTCGCCTTCGGTCTTCAGCGTCAACTTGCTCATGGGACTGCCTTTCACTCTTCGGTTTTCATGGCGGCCAGAACATCGTCCAACCGGTTGTAATTCGCGGTCAGGGTCTGGCGCAGCATCCCGAGCCACTGGTCGATCTCGGCAATGGCCGTCGGCGCCAGCCGGCACGGCCGCTTCGTGCCTTGGACCCGGCGGAGAATGAGACCTGCGCCCTCGAGCACCTTGAGATGTCGGGATATGGCGGGCTGCGTCATCTCGAACGGCTCGGCCAATTCCATGACGGTGGCCTCGCCCAACGCGAGGCGGGCAAGGATCGCCCGGCGTGTTGGGTCCGCCAGCGCGGAAAAGGCGGCGTCGAGGTTTGACATCGTCCATCTCGGATCAGTTATATAAATGATATGTTATATAACCGATCGATTATTGTCAAGCCGAGGCGGACGACGCCGAAGGCGGAACGGCCATGCCGCGCATCGAGCTCGGAAGATGCCGTGATATTGACTAAGCCGATGTCGCGTTAGGGCGATGACCTACCTGTTTGGCCTGCAGGCTCAACCACATGCCGCCGAGCGACAGCGCGCCGCCGATCAGATGGATCATGGTCGGCGCCTCCCCAAGAAACAGGATCGACAGCACCGCGCTCACAATCGGTCCGAGATAAAGGCTCAGCGACGTCGACACCGCGCCGAATTTCGCGCCGAGATAAGCATAGGCCGAATAGGCAAAAAGCCCGGGGACCAGTCCTGCGAAGAGATAGACCAGCGCCGCCCGCCCGCTGAACGCAGCGGCAGGCGCCGACCACATTTCATGGATGGCGAACGGCAGCGAGAACAGCGCGCCCGCTGCGGCGAACAGACCGATCCGCGCCAGAAAGCTCACACCGCTGCCGACACGGTTCTGCAGCAGGGTGTAGCCCGCCCAGCCCAGCATCGCCATCAGTGCGAGGAGATCGCCGGTCACCACGCCGGCGCCAACGGCGGCCTGCCCCTTCGTAATGATCAAAGCAGCGCCAGCCAGCGAGAGCAGCATGCCGATGATCTGGCTTCGATGGATCGGCTCCTGGCCCGATATGAAGGAAAACAGCAGTACCGCGAGCGGCGCGAGCGACATGATCAGGGCCAGATTGATCGCCGAGGTCGTGACGCCAGCGACATAGACTGGGCCGCCGCATACGAACATGCCGAGAAAGCCAGCCGCCACGATGCCGAGCGTCTGCCCCTGCAACAGGCCGGGCTTCTCCCGCAATGCCATCACGACAGCGGGCAACAGCCCGAGCGCAACAATGCTCCAGCGAAAGAAGGCAATCGAGAACGGCGGCACGCTTCCCGCAACACCGCGCGCCAGTATCATGTTCGAAACCTGGGCGGTCGCAACCAGCAGAAAGCCGAGCAGGCCCAACACTTCGCGCGCTTTACTGGTGGCTTCCTCGGATGGTTCGCTCATGCCGGATCCATTATCTGCGAAACCGAGGCGACATTCTTCAGGCCGAAGAGTATCTGCTTGCCATCACGGCGTCGAACGCATTCTGGATTACGTCGACCGGCGGCTTCAACCCGGTAAATAATTCAAACGCGTCCGCGGCCTGATAGATGGCAAGCTCGCGCCCAATCATGAGCCTCGCGCCTCTTGCCTTTGCTGCAGTCAGGAGCGGCGTCCATAGCGGCGTATAGACCGCATCGGCCACCCACAAACCGCGATTCAACAGCGCTTCCGGCACAGCCATGCCACGATCCGGTAACATGCCGACCGGCGTTGCGTTGACCACGCCAACAACGGCTTGCAGCGCGTCCGCGATGTCATCGGCAACCCGCGCTTCCAGACGGTCGCGCAATTGCGTCGCCAACCGTTCGGCCTTGGCGCGATCGGCATCGAAAATGCTGATTCCGACCACGCCGAGACTCGCGAGCGCGAATGCGATCGCCTTGCCGACGCCGCCCGCGCCGATCAGTGCGACCGCCCCGCGATTGGAAGCAGCGACCAGATCGGCGATAGCCCGCTTGAAGCCCGTGGTGTCGGTATTATGTCCGATCAGCCGCCCGTCGCGCACGACAACGGTATTGACCGCTCCGATGTCACGCGCCGGTGCCGACATTTCATCGAGCAATGGGACCACGGCCTCCTTGTAGGGAAACGTGACGTTCACGCCGACAAAGCCAAGGCGTCTGACACCGTCGAGCAGAGCGCGTAAGTCGGCTGCATCGGCACCCGCCACCTCGATCAGTTGATAGTGGCAGTGAACGCCCAACGCGTCGCCGGCCTGCTCATGCATTGCCGGCGCCGCGGACTGCGCTATCGGCGCACCGATCAACCCGGTCAGAAATTTTTCGCGGGTCGGGGATTGAACCATCAGCGCCATGTCCTGCGGCAATTGAAGACATCGGCGCAAGCTTCCGCGCCAACGCCGATCAGACGTCGAAGAACACCGTCTCGTTGTCGCCCTGCAGATGTACGTCGAAACGATAGCTCGCATTGCCGCTGCCCGGCTGGCGCGTCGCGATCAGCGTGGAGCGGCGCTCGGCCGGCACCAACGCCAGCACCGGATCGGCGGCATTGGCGGCCTCACCGTCGAAATAAATTCGCGTGTAGTTATGCAGGAGCATGCCGCGTGCGAACACCGCAAGCACGATATGCGGCGCCTGCGGCTTGCCGTCGGGATCGGGCACGATGCCCGGCTTGATGGTGTCAAACGCGTAGCCGCCTTTGGCATCGGTGCCGATGCGGCCGAACCCTTTGAACGACGAATTCGGCAGCGCGCGCTTGTCCTGCGGGTCGCTGAACCTGCCCTGCGCGTCCGCCTGCCAGATCTCCAGCATGCAATCCGGCACCGGAACGCCGTCGCCGTCGAATACCGTGCCCTCGACGCGAATGCGTTCGCCTGAGGTGTCCGGCGTCACCAGATTGTTATTGAACGCGTCGTTCCAATCGTATTTGCCGTTCGGCGTCAGGCCATAGGCAAAGTACGGACCGACGGTCTGCGACGGGGTGATGCCGTCCGGCTTGGTCTGTGGCACTTAACTGTTCTCCATCGGCGTGGCGTTGCGCCCGCGCAGCACAATGTTGAAGCGGTAGCACAGCGCCCAATCCGGCTTGGTTTTCTCCAGATCGAATGACGAGATCATCCGGTTGCGCGCCTTCTCGTCGGTGACCGAATTGAAGATCGGATCGAACGGGAACAGCGGATCGCCGGGGAAATACATTTGCGTCACCAGGCGCGAGACAAAGGAGTGCCCGAACACCGAGAAGTGGATGTGGGCCGGCCGCCAGGCGTTGTGGTGATTGCCCCAAGGGTAAGCGCCGGGCTTGATGGTGATGAAGCGGTAATAGCCCTGCGCGTCCGTTTGCGCGCGGCCGGCGCCGGTGAAATTCGGATCGAGCGGCGCGGGATGCTGGTCGACGACGTGGACATAGCGGCCGCAGGAATTGGCCTGCCATAGTTCGACCAGCGTGTTCGGGACGCCGCGACCGTCTTCATCGAGCACATGGCCATGCACGATGATGCGCTCGCCGATCGGCTCGCCCTTGCCGTGAATCGTGAGATCGTGATCGTTCTCGCGCACGGTCTCGTGGCCATACACCGGTCCGGTCAATTCCGACAGCGTATGCCGCATCGGGATCAGCGGCTTTGAAGGCGAGCGCTTGACCGTGCTCTTGTAGGCGGGAGACAGCCGCGGCGGATGCGCCGCGAGACTTTGCACTGGATAGACCAATGTCATGACGAACTCCTCCCTCGCATCGCAAAATTGCTTTGCAATTTTGTCGCTGAGCCGCGTCGCGGATCATTATATGACATAACTAATTTGGGAAAGAGCGATTTTTCTCCTTCCCAAACCATTGTCTTAATTGACCTTCTCGATCGCGACCGCAACGCCTTGGCCGACGCCGACGCACATGGTTGCCAAGGCAAGCTTCCCGCCCCGCTTCTCCATGCCGTGCACCGCCGTCAGTGCCAGCCGCGCGCCGCTCATGCCGAGCGGATGGCCGAGCGCGATCGCGCCGCCATGCGGGTTGACGAAGTCGGCATCGTCCTTGACGCCCAGCTGCCGCAGGCAGGCTATGCCCTGGGAAGCGAAGGCTTCATTGAGCTCGATCAAATCGAAGTCAGAGATCTTGATGCCGAGCCGCTCCATCAGCTTCTTCGTCGCCGGCACCGGGCCGATGCCCATGATGCGCGGCGGCACGGCGGCTGATGCGAGCCCGAGGATGCGCGCCCGCGGCGTCAGCCCGTGCTTCTTCACGGCGGCTTCGGAGGCGAGGATCATCGCCGCCGCGCCGTCATTGACGCCGGAGGCATTGCCCGCCGTCACCGTGCCGGGATTGCGCACGATCGGCTTCAGTTTTGCCAATCCTTCGAGCGTGGTTTCGGGACGCGGATGCTCATCCTTGTCGACGGTGACGGGACCTGCCTTGCCGCCAGGCACCTCGATCGGCGTGATCTCCTCCGCGAAATAACCGGAAGCGATCGCCGCGCCCGCGCGCTGCTGCGAGCGGATCGCCATCGCATCCTGGTCGGCGCGCGACACCTGGAATTCCTCGGCGACGTTCTCGCCGGTCTCCGGCATCGCATCGACGCCATACTGCGCCTTCATCAAGGGGTTGATGAAGCGCCAGCCGATGGTGGTGTCGTAGATCTCGGCCGAGCGCGCGAACGCTTCCGGCGCCTTGCCCATCACGAACGGCGCCCGCGTCATTGACTCGACGCCGCCGGCAATCGCAAAATCGATTTCGCCTGATCGAATCGCCCGCCCCGCGGCGCCGACCGCATCAAGGCCCGACGCACACAGGCGATTGAGCGTCTGGCCCGGAACCGATTCCGGCATGCCCGCCAGCAGCAGCGCCATGCGCGCGACGTTGCGGTTGTCCTCGCCGGCCTGGTTGGCGCAACCGAAAAACACCTCATCCACCTGGGTCCAGTCGAGGTTGGGATGCTTCGCCATCAGCGCCTTGATCGGGGCTGCGGCCAGATCGTCGGCACGCACCTTGGCGAGCGAGCCGCCGAAACGGCCGATCGGGGTCCGGACGGCATCGCAAATGAATACATCACGCATAGAATCTCTCCCTGAATGCCGTGCCTTAGGCGTTGACCCAGAATTGATGGCGAGTTTTAGGAGCGCGCCCGCGGCAGGTCAATTGAGGCATGGCTGCTCCGCGGCGCTTTCGCAGGGGTCCGTCATGCCCAGAACGCATTAACAATCGAGCCGCGCCGGACGTGGAAAACTCTGACAACGCAGGTAAGGGAATAGGACCGGGTGGCGAAATTCTGTAGTTTGCGGCCCCTGGAGCCGCAGCCGGCTCCAGCTTCTTGTTTGACGCGTTTTCTTCACGCGAACCGGTAGCCACTTCACTTGAAAACGCTCTGATGACGATCCAACAATCCATCCCTGCCCCCGCGCCCCCCGAGGAAGCACCGGCACCAGAGGCGCCCGCGCGCGTGACGCCGATGATGGAACAGTACCTTGAAATCAAGGCCGCCCATCCCGGGCTGCTCCTGTTCTACCGGATGGGCGATTTCTACGAGCTGTTCTTCGAGGACGCCGAGATCGCCTCGAAGGCGCTCGGCATCGTGCTGACCAAGCGCGGCAAGCATCAGGGCGTGGATATCCCGATGTGCGGCGTGCCGGTGGAACGCTCCGAGGACTATCTGCATCGCCTGATCAACGCCGGCCACCGCGTTGCCGTGTGCGAGCAGACCGAGAATCCCGCCGCGGCACGCGCCCGCGGCAACAAGAGCGTGGTGGCGCGTGGCGTGGTGCGGCTGGTGACGCCGGGCACGCTGACCGAAGACACGCTGCTCGATGCCCGCACCAACAATTATCTTTTGGCGATCGCGCGCGCCCGCGCCTCTTCCGGCGGCGACCGCATCGGGCTGGCCTGGATCGATATCTCGACCTCCGAATTCATGGTCACGGAATGCTCGACCGCGGAACTCGCGGCGACGCTGGCGCGGATCAATCCGAACGAAGCGATCGTTACCGATGCGCTCTATGGCGATCCGGATCTGGGGCCGTTGCTGCGCGAACTTCCGTCGGTGACGCCCTTGACTCGCGACGTCTTCGACGGCGCCACCGCCGAGCGTCGCCTGTGCGACTATTTCGCGGTCGCTATTATGGATGGGCTTTCCGCGATGTCGCGGCTGGAGGCGACCGCGGCGGCCGCCGCCGTCACCTATATCGACCGCACCCAGGTCGGTAAGCGCCCGCCGCTGTCGCCGCCGTCACGCGAGGCCGCGGGCACGACGATGGCGATCGATCCCGCCACCCGTGCCAATCTCGAATTGACCCGCACGCTCGCGGGCGAGCGGCGCGGATCGCTGCTGGATGCGATCGACTGCACGGTTACCGCCGCAGGCTCCCGACTACTGGCGCAACGGCTCGCCGCGCCGCTTACCGACAGCGCCGCGATCGCACGGCGGCTTGATGCTATTGCCGCCTTTGTCAGCGACAGCGCTGCACGTGATGACATCCGCAACGTGCTGCGGGCCGCACCCGATATGTCACGTGCGCTGGCGCGGCTGTCGGTCGGACGCGGCGGGCCGCGCGACCTTGCTGGCCTCCGCGACGGTATCCTCGCCGCGGACCAAGCGCTGGCGCGGCTCACACAGCTCGAAGCGCCGCCATCTGAAATTGCAGCCGTGACGGAGGCCCTGCGGCGCCCGTCGCGCGATCTCGCGCGTGAATTCGAGCGCGCGCTCGCCGAGCAATTGCCGCTGATCAAGCGCGACGGCGGCTTCATCCGCGAGGGCTATGAGCCCGCGCTCGACGAGAGCCGGAATCTGCGTGACGCCTCCCGCCTCGTCGTCGCCGCGATGCAGGCGCGCTATGCCGAGGACACCGGCATCAAGGCACTGAAGATTCGTCACAACAACGTGCTCGGTTATTTCGTCGAGGTGACGGCGCAGCACGGCGACAGGCTGATGGCGCCGCCCTTGAACGCGACCTTCATCCACCGCCAGACGCTGGCGGGGCAGGTTCGCTTCACCACTTCCGAACTCGGCGAGATCGAGGCCAAGATCGCCAACGCCGGCGACCGCGCGCTCAATCTCGAACTCGAAATCTTCGAGCGGCTCTCCGCGATGGCGCTGGCCGCCAGCGACGATCTGCGCGCCGCGGCGCATGCGTTCGCGCTGCTCGATGTCGCGACCGCGCTGGCGAAGCTGGCGGTCGATGACAACTACGTGCGGCCCGAGGTCGACGGCTCGCTCGGCTTCGCCGTCGAAGGCGGCCGCCATCCGGTGGTCGAACAGGCGCTGAAGCGTGACGGCCAGCCGTTCATTGCCAATGCCTGCGACCTGTCGCCGGGGCCGGGGCAGAAGTCCGGTCAGATCTGGCTGATCACCGGCCCGAACATGGCGGGTAAATCGACATTCCTGCGGCAGAATGCGCTGATCGCGCTGATGGCGCAGATCGGTTCCTACGTGCCGGCGTCGCGGGCGCGGATCGGCATCGTCGACCGGCTGTTCAGCCGCGTCGGCGCGGCCGACGATCTCGCACGGGGACGTTCGACCTTCATGGTCGAGATGGTCGAGACGGCCGTGATCCTCAACCAGGCCAGCGAACGCTCGCTGGTGATCCTGGATGAAATCGGCCGTGGCACCGCGACCTTCGACGGCCTGTCGATCGCCTGGGCCGCGATCGAGCATCTGCACGAGGCCAACCGCTGCCGCGCGCTGTTCGCCACGCATTATCATGAGCTGACCGCGCTGTCGGCCAAGCTGCCGCGGATGTTCAATGCCACGGTGCGGGTCAAGGAGTGGCAGGGCGATGTCGTGTTCCTGCACGAGGTGCTCCCCGGCTCGGCCGATCGGTCCTACGGCATTCAGGTCGCCAAGCTCGCCGGCCTGCCGCCGGCCGTGATCGCGCGGGCCAAATCGGTACTCGCAAAACTCGAGGCGCAGGACCGCGGCCAGACCGCCCGCGCACTCGCCGACGACCTTCCGCTGTTCGCCGTCCCCTCCCGCGCCGCCGCTGAAGCCGCGGCGCCTAGCGAGGCGGAGCTATTGATGGAAGCGGTGAAGGCGCTGCATCCCGATGAGATGTCACCGCGCGAGGCGCTGGAGGCGTTGTATGCGCTGAAGGCGAAGCTGCCGAAGGGATGAGACTCTCACCCCGTCATTGCGAGCGAAGCGAAGCAATCCATCTTTCCGCACGCGCGGAGAGATGGATTGCTTCGTCGCTTCGCTCCTCGCAATGACGGTGGCTAGCGCGTCGCCTTCCCTCGCCCAATCCACCACAGACTCAGATTCCACCCCACGCAGGTCGCGAGCGCGAGGCTCAGCCCGATCGCCGAGCCGAACTGCAGTACCGCCAGATGCAGCACCGCAATCGCAATCCCGAGCCCGATCAATCCCCAGGCGCTGTTGGCGAGCACGGCGGCGGTCGGCGGACCGCCGATGCGCGGATGCAGGATCAGCATCATTGAGGTGAACACGATCGGGAACAGCGCGATCATGCCGCTGATCTTGGGACCGACCCAGCCCGAAGTCGTGACCACGGTTGCGACAAGCGTTGCGACCAGCGAGGCCCGCAGTGGAATGTCGTACCAGCGCCGCCGGATCGGCGGCATTTTGGCATGGCGGTAGCGGGCGAGCAGCGGCACGCATATGCCAAACGCAATGGCATTCACGATCAGGCCGCCGGCGAGCGACCATTGTACCGAGCGGATGATCGCGGCGAACGCGAGCCATACGGCGACCGCCGCGAGGCAACTGAGCAGCGCGCCGTGGCGCTGCGCCAGCACGACATAGGTCAGCCCGAGGAAGATCGTCGCGGCGTTGATCGGCAGGCTCGCCAGCGCGCCCTCGGCAATGAAGGCCGCGTCATGATCGAGCGCGAGGAATACGTAGGACGGCCCGGCCGAGATCGGCAGCGTCGCGATCAGCGCGCCGATTACGGGGCCTGAGCGTTCGGTGACGATGGAAGCCGTCACCACGAACGCCGCGGTAATCGCCATGCGCAGGCCGAGCGTCAGGATGAAGGCAAATTCGGGGGACATTTTGCATTCTCTTACCCTCCCCTGGAGGGGGAGGGTCGGCTCGCATGAGCGAGACGGGATGGGGTGATCTCTCAACTCGGGCAGTGTTGGATGTGGAGAGACCGTCACCCCACCCCGCCGCTCATTTCATGAGCGTCGACCCACGAGCGAGCTTTGCTCGTCTCGGACCCCTCCAGGGGAGGGTGAAGCACTGATCACACCCGCTTCATCGATACCGAAACTTTCGGGCCGTTCTTGATGGTCTGATAGACCACGCAATAGCGCTCGGTGAGCTTCAGCAGCAGGTCGAGCTTGTCCTGCGGCGCGTCGGTTGCGACCTCGAAGCGCAGGCGGATCTCCTCGAAGCCGACCGGGGCTTCCTTGTCGACGCCGAGCGTGCCGCGGAAATCGAGATCGCCCTCGGCGATGACGTTGCCGCTTTTAAGCGGGACTTCGGTGGCGGTGGCGACCGACTTGAGCGTCACGCCGGCGCAGGCGACCAGCGCTTCCAGCAGCATGTCGCCGGAGCACAATTCCAGTCCCGAGCCGCCGGTTCCCGGGTGCAGGCCGGCCACCGCCAGCGCGCGGCCGGTCTCGACCTTGCAGGCGATGCCTTCATTGTCGATCGAGCCCTTGGCTTTCAGGGTGATGACCGCGGCCGAGGGATCGGCCTTGTAACGTTCCTTGATCGGGGCCTGCATCGCGCGGAGTTCGGCGGCGTCCATTTTCATCTCCCGACTTTGTTTTGTGCATCGGATATAAAGGGCGATCGACGCGCTGTCATCACGCCGCCGCGGCCGCCCGCACCCCGCATCGGAAATCCACGCCTTTCCAACAGGTTATGACTGGAATTCGCCGGCGCGGCGGCATAGCTTGGATTTGACCTTACAATCGCCCGTGACAGCCCCTGTGCCGTCCGATATCGGGGAGATCATGGACAGCATCGTGACAGAGGACCGCTCCGGGGCGGATGACCGTTTCGATACCGCGCGGATCACCGCGGCGGTCGATGCGCTGGCCGAAAAGCATGCCGGCCGCGAGGACGTGTTCCGCTCGGCGCTGGCGCAATTGCTCAAGACCGAGATGATCGCGGCGCGCGCCATCGCGCAGGCCGTGCTGCTGAAGGATCGCCACGGCCGCCGCTGCGCCGAGCGGCTCTGCTTCATGCAGGACGAGATCATCCGCATCCTCTACTCGGCCGCGACGCGGCATCTCTATCGCTCGCACGTGCCCTCCGGCGCCGAGCGCATGGCGGTCGTCGCCACCGGCGGCTACGGCCGCGGCCTGATGGCACCGGAATCCGACATCGATCTATTGTTCATCCTGCCCTACAAGCAGACCGCCTGGGGCGAGCAGGTCGCCGAAGCGATTCTCTATTGCCTGTGGGACATGGGATTGAAGGTCGGCCACGCCACGCGCTCGGTCGACGAATGTATCCGCCAGGCGCGCGGCGACATGACGATCCGCACCGCGATCCTGGAGACGCGGTTCTTGACCGGCGACCGGCCGCTCTATGACGAACTGGTCGCCCGGTTCGACAAGGAGGTGGTGCAGGGCACGGCGTCGGATTTCGTCACGGCCAAGCTCGCGGAGCGCGAGGAGCGGCACCGCCGCGCCGGCCAGTCGCGCTATCTGGTCGAGCCCAACGTCAAGGATGGCAAGGGCGGATTGCGCGACCTGCACACGCTGTTCTGGATCGCAAAATACGTCTACCGCGTGCGCGAGACCGACGAACTGGTCGAGCGCGGCGTGTTCGACGCGCAGGAATACCGCACCTTCCGCCGCTGCGCCGATTTCCTGTGGTCGGTGCGCTGCAATCTGCATTTCGTCTCGGGGCGCGTCGAGGAGCGGCTGTCGTTCGACATGCAGCGCGAGATCGCGGTTCGCCTCGGCTATACCTCGCATCCCGGCATGCAGGATGTCGAACGCTTCATGAAGCATTACTTCCTGGTGGCGAAAGACGTCGGCGACCTCACCGCCATCCTGTGCGCCAAGCTGGAAGACGAGCAGGCCAAGCCGGCGCCGGTCCTGAGCCGCATGGTGGCGCGGCTGCGGCCGAGCACCAAGCGGCGGCGGGTGCCCGACAGCGACGACTTCATCATCGACAACAACCGCATCAATCTCGCCGCGCCCGACGTCTTCAAGCACGACCCGGTGAACCTGATCCGGATCTTCCATCTGGCGCAGAAGAACAACCTCGCCTTCCACCCCGACGCGATGCGGACGGTGACGCGGTCATTGAAACTTGTGAACAGCCAGCTTCGCGAAAATCCGGAAGCCAACCGGCTGTTCATGGAGATCCTGACCTCGAACGATGCCGAGACCGTGCTGCGGCGGATGAACGAGGCCGGCGTGCTCGGTCACTTCATCCGCGCCTTCGGCAAGATCGTGTCGATGATGCAGTTCAACATGTACCACCATTATACGGTGGACGAGCACCTGATCCGCTGCATCGGCTTCCTGCAGGAGATCGAACGCGGCGGCAATGACGAGTTCACGGTCGCGAGCGACCTGTTCCGCAAGATTCAGCCCGAACATCGCGCGGTGGTCTACATCGCCACGCTGCTGCACGACGTCGCCAAGGGCCGGCCGGAGGACCATTCGATCGCGGGCGCCAGGGTAGCGCGCCGGCTGTGTCCGCGGCTCGGCTTTTCCGCAGGCGACACCGAGCTGGTGGCGTGGCTGATCGAAGAGCATCTGACGATGTCGACGGTGGCGCAGTCGCGCGATCTCTCCGACCGCAAGACGATCGAGAATTTTGCCGCCGTCGTGCAATCCGTCGAGCAGATGAAGCTTCTGACCATCCTGACCACCGCCGACATCCGGGGCGTCGGCCCCGGGGTGTGGAACGGCTGGAAGGCGCAGTTGCTGCGCACGCTGTACTACGAAACCGAGCCGGTCCTGACCGGCGGCTTCTCGGAAGTGAACCGCGCGCAGCGCATTGCGCTGGCGCAGGCCGAATTCCGCGCTGCCTTCACCGAATGGCCGGAGGAGGAGCTCAACGCCTATATTGCGCGGCATTATCCGGCCTACTGGCTCAAGGTTGACCTGCAGCGGAAAATTCGCCAGGCGCGTTTCATCCGCGCCAGCGAACAGGCCGGGCATCAGCTCGCGATCAATGTCGGCTTCGACGAGGCGCGTGGCGTCACCGAACTGACGATTCTCGCGACCGACCATCCGTGGCTGTTGTCGATCATCGCCGGCGCCTGCGCTTCCGCCGGCGCCAACATCGTCGATGCGCAGATCTACACCACCACCGACGGCCTTGCGCTCGACACCATCGCGATCTCCAGGGAATACGACCGCGACGAGGATGAGGGACGGCGCGCGACCCGCATCGGCGAAATGATCGAGCAGGTGCTCGAAGGCAAATTGCGGCTGCCCGAAGTGGTGGCGCGCAAGTCGGCCAACCGCGGCAAGGTTCGCGCTTTCGTGGTCGAGCCCGAGGTCATCATCAACAACCAGTGGTCGGACCGCTACACCGTGATCGAGGTCTCCGGCCTCGACCGTCCGGGCCTGTTGTATCAGCTCACCACTGCGATCTCGAAGCTCAACCTCAATATCGCCTCGGCCCACGTCGCGACCTTCGGCGAACGCGCCCGTGACGTGTTCTACGTCACCGATTTGCTCGGCGCCCAGATCAACGCGCCGACCCGGCAGGCCGCAATCAAGAGCGCGCTGCTTCATCTGCTCTCTGCCGAAGACAACGTCGCTAAGCCGGCGGCGTGATCGACTATTATCGCCCGCGCTCGTCAGTGTCATTGCCGACAATCGTGACGCATCGGCGGTCGGCTCCCTCCCCCCTTGCGGGAGAGGGCTGGGGAGCCGGGTTCTCTCCACGCACACCGCCGATGCCGCCACCCCTCTCCCTACCCCCCCCCCGCAACGGGGGAGGGAACATACCTTTCGTGTGGCGACGGCGTGCGTACACGTTGCAAGAAACCAGATATGACTTCGCGATCTCGCGACGCAATCGCGACCGAGTTTGCTCTCAACTTCCCACCCTCTCCAATCAGAGCAACTGTGTCGAAGTAGACCGTTGATCGGCCGGCCTCAAGGCTGGCGCGGCGCGCGCCACCGCCTGCGGCGGCTGACGGCCTTGACCCCGTCCGCTCGCCGGTCTGTTGGCTGGGCATGCGCTCGGTCGGGGACCGAGCGGTCAGGCGCTCGCTGAGTTGAGCGCGTAGCGGCTGGGATCCCACTTCTGTCGTCGTGCGACCATCGTGTTGAGAATGACGATCAGCTTGCGCATGCAGGCAATGATCGCAACCTTCGGCTTCTTTCCGTTGGCAATCAGGCGGCCATAGTGGGCCTTGAGCACCGGATTGTTCAGCGTGGCTGCACCGACACAGGCCATATAAAGGGCATTGCGAACCCAGCGGCGGCCACCCTTGATGTGGCGCTCGCCGCGCCGGTTTCCGCTATCATCGTCGTAAGGGGCGGCGCCGATCAAGGCCACGGCAATCTCGTCGCTCACCTGTCCGAGTTCCGGCATTCCTGCAACGAGGTTTGCGGAGGTCGTTTCGGCCAAGCCCGGCACGCTCTCGATGATCTCGGCACGCTCAGCAAGGTGTGGCGTGGCCTTGATCTGGGCTGAGATTGCAGCCTCGAGCTTGGCGATCTCGCAGACCAGATTCTTCAAGAGGCGCTCGCGTGCCTTCTGAACAAGTCTTGGCGCAGCATGCTCGTTCTGGCTTTGCAAACGTGCTTTGAGATCAACCAGGCTGATGCGCGCCTTCGCGAGCGCCAGCAACTTCTCGTGCGCGGCATCGTGCGTCTGGCCCGGCGCCTCGCTGAATATCTCGGCAAACCAGGCGATCATCTCCGCATCGATCGCATCGTTCTTGGCCAGGCGTCCGGCCGACTGCGCGAAGCTGCGGACCCGTTTGGGGTCGACAATCCGCACCTCGATGCCGGACTCGCGCAGTACCTCTG